>NZ_JCAKRX010000013.1:0-158831 GCF_059515225.1 Stenotrophomonas sp. CS3K5 | reverse complement strand
ACCCCGCAACCCGACACCGCCCCACCCCTGACAGTTTCCCGGTGACGGTGGGTGAACTGCGATGGCTGGCAGGTGTCGACCTTGGTCGACACGCTTGATCCACGCCATGCTTGGATGCGAGCGAAGCGACCGGCGTTTGATTTTGATTTTGATTTTCTTTTTTCTTCTCCGTGGCTGGATGCACACGGAAACCGTCAGAGGCCGGGCGGGTGGGTTGCGCAGGACCGTTGGCGCCATGGATGGCGCCATCGAGCCCCCATGGATGGGTTTACGGCGTGTCCTGCGCAATCCACCCGCCCGGCCAAGCGCGGCTTTCCGCTTTACGCGACCAACCAACCAACAGCCACGAGGGGCTGCGCCGTTGGCTGGAACAACCTGTTACCCATACGGGGCATGTCCCCGTCACAGCTGCATGCGATGCTGATCACCTGATCCCTGCCAGCGAGAACGCCCGCATGACCACCATCATCGCCCCGCGCGTGCACGACATCGGCGGCCTGGAAGTCCGTCGCGCCGTCCCTACCCTGCAGGCCCGCAGCATCGGCTCGTTCGTGTTCGTCGACCAGATGGGCCCGGCCCTGATGCACCCCGGTACGGCCATCGACGTGCGCCCGCATCCGCATATCGGCCTGGCCACCGTCACCTACCTGTGGTCCGGTGCGATCGGCCACCGCGATACGCTCGGCTCGGACCAGGTGATCCGCCCCGGCGATGTGAACTGGATGACCGCCGGCCGTGGCATCGCCCATTCCGAGCGCACCCCGCAGCCGGACCGCGACCATGACAACCCGATCCACGGCATGCAGACCTGGGTGGCGCTGCCGAAATCGCACGAGGAAATCGAACCGGCGTTCTACCACCACGCCGCCGCCACCCTGCCCGAGCAGCGCCGCAATGGCGCATGGCTGCGGGTGATCGCCGGCCGTGCATATGGCGAGGAATCGCCGGTGAAGGTGTTCGCCGACACCCTCAACGTGGCGATCGACCTCGACCCGGATGCGGAGATCGACATCGACAACGGTCATCGCGAGCGTGCGCTGTACATCCTCGAAGGCCAGGCGCAGCTGGATGGCGTGGATGTGCCCGCCCAGCATCTGATCATTCCCGAAGCCGGCGCGGTCGGCCGCCTGCGCGCGAAGACGCCGGTGAAGGCGATGCTGTTCGGCGGCGAGCCGCTGGATGGCCCGCGTCACCTGTGGTGGAACTTCGTGTCCAGCTCGAAAGAGCGCATCGAGCAGGCCAAGCACGACTGGGAAGCCGGCCGCTTCGGCACCATCCCCGGCGACGACAAGGAGTTCATCCCGCTGCCGCAGTACTGAACATCGCGTGTTGCACACATCCGAAGGTGTATCCCTGCACCCGTCGTTGACGCTACAGTCACCCGCTGATCACTGAAATGTGACATAAATCACACTTTCACCGTCAAAGGAGTGCAACACATGAGCATGGGTAAACGCTTGTCCGCCGAGTTCCTCGGCACGTTCTGGCTGGTTCTGGGCGGTTGTGGCAGCGCGGTGCTGGCCGCCAAGTTCGGCGGTGACAGCAATCCCCTGGGTATTGGTTTTCTCGGCGTGGCCCTGGCCTTCGGTCTGACCGTGGTCACCGGCGCCTACGCGTTCGGCCATATCTCCGGCGCCCACTTCAACCCGGCGGTCAGCGTCGGCCTGTGGGCCGGCGGCCGTTTCCCGACCAGGGACCTGGTGCCGTACATCATTGCCCAGGTCGCCGGCGGCCTGCTGGCCGGCTTCATCCTGCTGCAGATCGCGTCGGGGGCCAGTGGTTTTGCCATCGACGGCAGCCAGGCCGGCGCATTCGCCAGCAACGGCTATGGCGCCCTGTCGCCCGGTGGCTACAGCGTGGCCGCGGCCTTCCTGTGCGAAGTGGTGCTGACCGCGGTGTTCCTGATCGTGATCATGGGCGCTACCCATGGCAAGGCGCCGGCGGGCTTCGCACCGCTGGCCATCGGCCTGTCGCTGACCCTGATCCACCTGATCAGCATCCCGGTGACCAACACCTCGGTGAACCCGGCCCGCTCCACCGCCGTGGCCTTCTTCGCCGGCAGCGGCGCGGTCAGCCAGCTGTGGCTGTTCTGGGCCGCCCCGCTGCTGGGCGGCGCGATCGGCGGCATCATCTACAAGTGGATCGGCAACGACCGCTGATCTGCAACCTGACCATTGCGGCCGACCCTCGGCCGCAATGGTTACGTCTGTAACCGCGAATTGTGCGATCGCTCACGTTCCGTTAAGGTTGAGTTGACCGTCCGTGCACATGCCGGGCGGGGCGGCATCCGGGGATGGGATGCCATGGCCGCCGGTCTCAGGGGGCCGAGCCAACCTACTCGTCACCTTGGGGGATGCATGAAGTTCGTGCCTGTCGTGTTGTCGAGCCTGCTGTTCGCTGCGGCCCAGGCCGCTGCCCAGGCGCCCACCGAATGCCCTTCGCTGCCGGCCAGCAGCGGCCTGCAATGGCAGCAGCAGGCGCAGGCCGATTTCCTGGTCTGCCGCGCCGCCACCGCAGAGGGCCGTGAAGTGCTGAGCCTGATGCTCAGTGCACGTGACCCGGCCATTCCACTGAACCGTTCGCTGCGCCAGGAAAAAGGCAGCTTCGGCGGGGAATCGCTGTACTGGTATCAGCCCGATCTGGGCGGCCAGCAGCCGCCCGGCTACGCCGAGCGCCGCATCAGCGTGGTCAAGCTCGACAAAGGGCGTTACGCGCAGATTTCGCTGTATCCGGACAGCGCGCAGGAACTGGGCTCGCTGCAGCAGCTGGCGCAGGGCATGAGCCTGACCCCGTCGGCCGTGGCCGCCGGTCGCTGAAGGTGGCGGGGATGACTGCCTGGCAGCGTCCCCGCAGCATCCGACGCGTGAGACGTCCGCCGGGCAGGGCCCGGCGGCGTTCCTCAGAACTTGCCTTCCTGGAAATCAACGAAGGCCTGCATCAGCTCCTGGCGCGTGTTCATCACGAACGGGCCGTGCCGCATCACCGGCTCGCGCAACGGACGCCCAGCCACCAGGATCAGCCTCGCGCCGTCGCTGCCGGCCGACAGATGCAGCTGCTCGCCGCCGCCGAGCACCGCCAGCTCCTGGCGGGCGACATCGCGCGCGGCATCCTGCTCGCCCACCGTCAGTGCCCCTTCGAACACATAGGCGAACGCGTTGTGGCCCTCCGGCAACGGGTACGTCCAGGCGCGATCGGGCGCCAGCGTGATGTCCAGGTACAACGGATCGGTGGCCGGCTGCACGATCGGCCCACGGGTGCCGTCGACCGTGCCGGCGATCACCTTCACTTCCACGCCGGTTTCCGGCCGTACCACCGGAATGCGCTCGGGCGCGAATTCCTGGTACTTCGGGTCGGTCATCTTTTCCTTCGCCGGCAGGTTCACCCACAGCTGGAAACCGCGCATCTGCCCGCTTTCCTGCTCGGGCATCTCCGAATGCACCAGGCCGCGGCCGGCGGTCATCCACTGCACGCTGCCCGGAGTCAACAGCCCTTCGTTGCCGTGGTTGTCGCGATGGCGCATGCGCCCGTCGAGCATGTAGGTGACGGTCTCAAAGCCCCGGTGCGGATGTTCCGGGAAGCCGGCGATGTAGTCCTCGGCGCGGTCGGTGCCGAACTCGTCGAGCAGCAGGAACGGGTCCAGGTCGGGCAGCGCCGGGCCGCCGATGACACGGGTCAGGCGCACGCCGGCACCGTCGGAGGTGGGCATGCCACGGATGGTGCGCAGCACGCGCGCCGGTTCGGGAAGGCTCATGGCGACTCCTGTTGGATGGATGCCAGTGAAGATGGACGCCATACCGCGTCTGGCCAATGGACGGCGCCGCAACCGATTGTTCCATTGCCGGTGTTCGCCGCGCGTCATGTCCAGCGCACGCCCGCACCGGCGCACACATCCACGCAACCTGCGTACGACCAAAGTACTACCGCAGAATGGTCCCGTGCACATTGACCCTGCCAGGGGCACGCGGGACTCTTTGCCTGTCTTTCCGGGAGAGAGCACCTCATGAAAGGGTTTTCCAAAATAGGCTGGGCCGCACTCGCGCTGCTCGGCGCGTTCTGTCTGGGCACCGTGGCCCTGCGCCGTGGCGAACACATCAATGCGCTGTGGATCGTCGTCGCCGCGGTGTCGTTGTATCTGGTGGCCTACCGCTTCTACAGCCTGTTCATCGCCAACAAGGTGATGCAGCTCGATCCGACCCGGGCCACCCCGGCGGTGATCAACAATGATGGCCTGGACTACGTGCCCACCAACAAGCACGTGCTGTTCGGCCACCACTTCGCCGCCATCGCCGGCGCTGGCCCGCTGGTCGGGCCGGTGCTGGCCGCGCAGATGGGCTACCTGCCCGGCCTGCTGTGGCTGGTGGTGGGCGTGGTGCTGGCCGGTGCGGTGCAGGACTTCGTGGTCCTGTTCCTGTCCAGCCGCCGCAACGGCCGCTCGCTGGGTGACCTGGTGCGCGAGGAGATGGGCCAGGTGCCCGGAACGATCGCGTTGTTCGGCGCATTCCTGATCATGATCATCATCCTGGCGGTGCTGGCGATGGTGGTGGTCAAGGCGCTGGCCGAAAGCCCGTGGGGCATGTTCACGGTGATCGCGACGATGCCCATCGCGATCCTGATGGGCGTGTACATGCGTTACATCCGCCCCGGCAAGATCGGCGAGATCTCGGTGGTTGGCCTGATCCTGCTGCTGGCTGCGATCTGGTACGGCGGCAAGGTCGCCGCCGATCCGGTGTGGGGCCCGGCGTTCACCTTCACCGGCACCCAGATCACCTGGATGCTGATCGGCTACGGTTTCGTCGCCTCGGTGCTGCCGGTGTGGCTGCTGCTGGCCCCGCGCGACTACCTGTCGACCTTCCTGAAGATCGGCACCATCATCGCCCTGGCCATCGGCATCCTGGTGGTGATGCCGGAACTGAAGATGCCGGCACTGACCCAGTTCGCCGCCAGTGGCGATGGCCCGGTGTGGAAAGGCGGCATGTTCCCGTTCCTGTTCATCACCATCGCCTGTGGTGCGGTGTCGGGTTTCCACGCATTGATTTCCTCGGGCACCACGCCCAAGTTGCTGGCCAATGAAGCGCACATGCGCTACATCGGCTACGGCGGCATGCTGATGGAATCGTTCGTGGCGGTGATGGCACTGGTGGCGGCCTCGATCATCGATCCGGGCATCTACTTCGCGATGAACAGCCCGGCGGCGGTGATCGGTGCCGATGCCGCATCGGCCGCGCACTACATCACCAACACCTGGGGCTTCACCATCACCCCCGAGCAGTTGACTGCAACGGCAGCGGCGATTGGTGAACCGACCATCCTGCATCGTGCCGGTGGTGCGCCCACGCTGGCGGTCGGCATCGCGCAGATCCTGCATGAAGCGATTCCCAGTGGCAGCGACGCGATGATGGCGTTCTGGTACCACTTCGCGATCCTGTTCGAAGCGCTGTTCATCCTGACCGCGGTGGACGCCGGTACCCGTGCCGGCCGCTTCATGCTGCAGGACCTGCTGGGCAACTTCGTGCCGGCCCTGAAGAAGACCGAATCGTGGACGGCCAACA
The DNA here is from genome assembly GCF_059515225.1 of Stenotrophomonas sp. CS3K5. Lineage (NCBI taxonomy): Bacteria > Pseudomonadati > Pseudomonadota > Gammaproteobacteria > Lysobacterales > Lysobacteraceae > Stenotrophomonas > Stenotrophomonas sp. CS3K5. The sequence goes on along the minus strand of NZ_JCAKRX010000013.1, from coordinate 153,282 downwards.
TCATCGGCACGGCCGGCTGCGTGGCCTTGTGGGGCTACCTGCTGTACACCGGCGTGGTCGATCCGTTCGGTGGCATCCAGACGCTGTGGCCGCTGTTCGGCATTTCCAACCAGATGCTGGCCGGTATCGCGCTGATGCTCGGTACCGTGGTGCTGTTCAAGATGAAGCGTGACCGCTACGCGTGGGTGACTGCCGTGCCGGCCGTGTGGCTGCTGATCTGCACCACGTATGCGGGTTTCATCAAGATCTTCGACAGCAACCCGGCGCAGGGTTTCTTGGCACAGGCGCACAAGTTCCAGGCCGCCATCGCCAGCGACACCATCACCGCGCCGGCCAAGTCGGTGGCACAGATGCAGCAGATCGTGGTCAACGCCTACGTCAACACCGGCCTGACCGCGCTGTTCCTGCTGGTGGTGGCCTCGGTGCTGGTGTATGCAATCAAGACCATCCTGGCCGCTCGCCGCAACCCGCAGCGCAGCGACCGCGAGACCCCGTACGTGGCGCTGAAGCCGCATGAAATGGTGGATCTGTGATGAGTACGCAACTGGTTCCCGTTGGGCAGTACCAGGCGCACCGCCGTATCTGGCGGCGCCTGGTGCAGACCGCACGGCTGTGCTGTGGCATTCCTGATTACGACAACTATGTCCGGCACATGCTGGAGAAGCATCCGGATCAGGAGCCGATGGACTACAAGACGTTCTTCCGCGAGCGCCAGGAAGCGCGCTACGGCGGACGCAACGGCGGCCGCTGCTGTTGAGGTTCTGTGTGGGTGCCGGGCTTGCAGCCCGGCGCCCGCAGAGGCCGGAGCAACTGCAACTGCAACTGCAACTGCGGGAGCGTCTGCTCTGGCTTTCTGTGGGTTTGGCGGGGCGGTGTGGGCTTGCAGGACACGCCGTAAACCCCTCCATGGGGGCTCGATGGCGCCCTCCATGGCGCCAACGGTCCTGCAAGCCCACACCGCCCCACCTTCGACAGATTGCCGGTGACGGCGACACACATGCGGGGTCAGATCCATTTTCCGAAGGAAAACGGATCTGACCCCTTCTGTTTATCGATATCTGACAGAAAAATCGTGTCGACCAAGGTCGACACCTACCCAAAGCCGCGCGTACCAGCAGTCGCCGTTACCCACAGCCGCGTGAACCTGTCGAAGGCGGGGTGGGTCCGGTTGCGGGGGCGTGAGCCGCATGGATGCGGCGACCGAGGCTACATGGACGTACTTGCGCCGCCCCCGCAACTGGACCCACCCCGCCATCCCGCGGAATGCCGCTCTGATCTTGCTTCGGCTTTGGCTTCGGCCTCTGAAGGTTCAGGGCTGCAAGCCCTGCTGACCTACTCCACCAGTGTGATCGGCGTCAGCGTGACCCTGGCGTTGTTCGCCGCGCCCATGCGATCGGTGTACGCCTGGCCGCGCTGCACCAGATAGAAGCTGTCCACGTAATCAATGTCATTGGAGAACCACGACGTCGGCATCGCCTTCAGAATCGCACCGGCGATATCGGCGATGACCGCGTACTCCGGTGCGAACGCGCCCAGTGCCGCCTTCACACCATTGCTCAGCGCCACCAGCAGGTCCTGATAGTTGGTGTCACCGTCATCCTCGAACAGCTGAACATTGGCAGCGTTGAAGCGGTAGTTGCCCCACAGGATCAGCGCCTGCTGCGGGGTGTAATCGGTCTTGTCGTAGTCCAGGTAGGGCATGTCGACGGTGGCCATCTCCGGTTCGGCCTTGCCGATCTGTAGTCCGGACACCACCGCGAACACCTCGGCCGCACCCAATGCCCACGGCTCCTGGTCATCGGCCAGTCGAATGCGGTCCAGACGGGTGATATCCAGCGACGCACGCGCGCCATCGGCCGAAAGCTGGATCCGCTCGGGCGACTGCAGGCCGCGTGCACGCAACCCGGCGTTGACCAGCGCCATGCCCTCGCGCACCGAACGACGGGTATCGACATCGACGATCAGCACCGGGAATGAGGGCGCATGCTTCGCATCCAGCACATGCGCGCGGCCCTGGGCGTCGTAGGCCGTCAACGTGGTCCAGTGGCGGTCATCACCGCGCGGCAGGCTGGCCACCCACAACTGGCGCGGAGCGGGATCGGCCAATGATTGGCCTTCAGGTACGTAGGCACGCAGCTGCAGCAGGCCCTCGCCCTGCTCCGGCAGGCCCTTGGCCTGGCGCAGCCGTTGATCGTTGCTGGCCAGGGCAGCACTGGCCCGGGTACGCGCCCCCGGGTCGAAGCGCTCGATCACCGCCTCCAGCGCCACCTCGTGCCCGGGCGATGCTGCCAGCGTGCGTTGCACGGCTTCGGCGAAGCCCGGCTGCGCGATCAGCAGCGCCACCTCGCGCGCACTGGCCTCGGTCACGGCCTGCACCTGGTCAGCCCGCGCGGCGACACCGCCCTGTGCAGCCGCAGCCGCGCTGACCAGCAGCAGTGCCAGCAGTGCAGCCCCTCGAATCAATGGTTGTTGCCTCATCCCAGCCCCCAGGCCAACGTCGCTGCGGATGAGCGACAGGAGCTGCCTACGCTACGACGCGGAAACCATACGATCCGGTATGTACCGCACAGTTCCACCTGCGGCCGGCAAAAAAAAGAGCCGAGCGTGGGCTCGGCTCTACACGGACTGCGTTTCCGCGAAGGCGACGGCCTCAGGCGCCGGCCATCCACTTCAGGATCAGGCCGGTGACATAGGCCAGCCCGGTGCCGGTGGCATAGCCCACTGTGCCGAGCAGTACGCCCACCGGCGCCAGCGTCGGATGGAACGCCGCCGCCACCACCGGTGCCGACGCCGCCGCACCGATGTTGCCCTGCGAACCGATCGCGAAGAAGAACAGCGGCGCACGCAGCAGCTTGGCGACGATCCACAGCACCAGCACGTGGGTGGCCATCCAGATCGCACCGAGCAGGAACAGCCACGGCCGATCCAGCAGCGACAACAGATTCATCTGCATGCCGATGCAGGCGATCAGGAAGTACAGGAACACCGTGCCCAGCCGCGAGGCACCGGCCGCTTCCAGCCGGCGCGCGCGGGTGAAGCTCAGGCCCAGGCCCATCGCGGTGGACAGCAGGATCACCCACACGAACTGGCTGTCCAGGCTGAACTGGCTGGCCCAGCTGATGTTGGCCTTGAACCAGCCCGACAGCGGCGCGGCGATCGCATGCGCCAGACCGACACCGCCCAGGGCCACGCCGACGATCACCATCAGGTCGGTCATGCTGGGGATGCGTGCGTTCTGCGCCTCGTAGGCACTGATGCGCGCCTTCATCTCGTCGATGGCACGGGTGTCGGCCCCGTTGCGGGTATCGATCTGCTGCGCGCGGTTGGCCAGGAACAGCAGGATCGCCATCCACAGGCTGGCGCAGGCCACATCGACCACGGCGAACTGGCCGAAGGTGGTCGCATCGGTACCGAACACTTCGCGCATCGCGACCATGTTGGCGCCACCCCCGATCCAGCTGCCGGCCAATGCGGCCATGCCGGCCCAGGTGTCACCGGCCACGGTTTCCGGGTGGATCAGCTTCATCAGCTGGAACGAGACAATGGCGCCGAGCATGATGCCGGCGGTACCGGCGCAGAACACGATCAGCAGCTTCGGGCCGAGCTTGATGACCCCTTTGAGGTCGATCGACAGGGTCAGCAGGACCAGCGCGGCCGGCAGCAGCACGTCGCGTGCAACCGGGTTGTAGAGCGAGGTGTTGTGGCCATCGATGACACCGGCGGTGTTGTAGATGGCTGGGATGAAGTAGCACAGCAGCAGCGCCGGCACCCAGGCAAAGATCTTCTTCAGCAAGGGGGTCGGGCCACTGGCGGCCCAGAAGATCAGGGCCAGGGTGGCGGCAATCAGGCCCAGGCCAACGATGTCGTTGCTGATCAGGGCGGTAGCGGGTTCGGTCGGCATGGGATCCTCTGTCGATCGAAAGAGCGGAGAAAAAAAAGCGCCGCTTAAAGCGGCGCATCCCGAGATTAACATTGTCTTCACGCCGGGTCATGCTGCAGTGCCGGCTGTCCTTCCTGGAGCCCGTCCCATGCAGCTTGGTGCCTTTTCGGTCAGTCTCTCGGTCAAAGACCTCCAGGCCTCCCGTGACTTCTACGAAGCCCTCGGGTTTTCGGTGACCGGTGGCGAGCCGGCACAGAACTGGCTGGTGATGCGCAACAACGGCATCGTCATCGGCCTGTTCCAGGGCATGTTTGAAGGCAATCTTCTGACCTTCAACCCGGGCTGGGACCAGCACAAGCAGGAACTGCCCCAGTTCCAGGACGTGCGTGAGCTGCAGGCCGAACTCGATGCCCGGGGCATCGAGCTGGCGGTGCGCACCGACCCTGACGGCCAGGGCACCGGGTATGTGCAGCTGGCCGATCCGGATGGCAATGTGATCCTGATCGACCAGCATGTGGCACGACCCAACGGGCGGTGACGCGTTCGGCATGCCAAGCAAGCCAGCCATCTACCGGTAGGCGTCGACCTTGGTCGACGGGCAGCGTTCCAGGCAGGGGTGGCGGCCGGATCAGGCCGGTCGTGATGCACCGAAGTCGAGGGTGGCGCGCGTGCCGCGCGGCTCGCAGGGATCCAGCTGCAGGGTCCAGCCCAGGTGTTCGCACAGCCGCGCGATCAGGTCCAGGCCGATGCCGCCGCCACGGTCGGCGCGCTCGCCACGGGCCATCCGCGCGTGGATCGCGGCGATCTCCTCCGGGCTCATGCCATGCCCAGGATCCTGCAGGGTCAGCACCGCCGACGCGCTCAGCCGCAGTTCGATATGGCCACGCCCGCTGTTCTCGATGGCATTGCGCAGCAGGTTGCCGATGGCCGCCTGCACCACCGCCAGCGGTGCGACGATATCCACCGGCGCGGCGTGGATGCCGATGCTCAGGTCCTTGTCGCCGAGCAGGTGGCGATGGTCGTCGACGATCTCCGGCAGCAGCTGGTCCAGCGCGATGCGCTCGGCGCGTGCGGCCAGCCGCGCCGGATCACGTGCCAGCACCAGCAGCAGCTCGATCAGCTGCTCCACGTTCTGCGCGGTACGCAGCACCCGCTGCACCTGCTGGCGCGCGCGCTCGGGCAGGCCCGGCTGTTCCAGTGCCAGCTCGGCCGCACCGGTCATCACCGCGATCGGCGTACGCAGTTCGTGACTGGCGGTGCTGATGAACACCCGCTCGCGCTCGACAAACTGCTCGTTGCGATCCAGATAGTCGTTCAGCGCATCGGCGATGGTATGCAGCTCGGAACTGCCACGCGGATCGACCTCGATGCGCTGCCCCTGCACGCCCGGGCGCAGCGCACCAATGCGCTGTGCCAGCAGGCTCAACGGGCGCACCATGCGCTCCATGCCGAAGGACGCCATCAGCACGGTGACGAAGATCATGATCACCCCGGCCAGCATCACCCAGCGCGTGGCGAACTGCTCCAGATCATGGAAGTCGGAGATGTCCAGCGCCAGCCCGACGCGGCCCATGGACCGGGTCTCGCGCACCATCACCGCCGTCTCCCGCCCCTTGATCATCACCCCGTCATGCAGCCCCGGGTGCAGCGTGCGCAGGCTGTCAGGCAGATTGACTGCATCGAAGCGGTACAGGCTGAGCGTGTCTGAATCCTGCCAGCGGTAGTGCGGCTCGTGTTCGACGTGCTCAACGATGCTGTCCAGCTCGGAATTGAGCAGCGCGCGCCAGGCGGCGTGTTCGGCGTGCTCGTGCACATAGTTGCCGACACTGAACACGGCCAGCGAAATCAGCGCCAGGTAGCCCAGCAACCACCACACCACGCGCCGATACAGCGGCCCCGGCTTACGCGCCTTCATCATCGACCTTGCCGTCAGTGCCGGGGGTGGCCTCGGCCAGGCGATAGCCGACCCGCGGCAGGGTATGGATCAGCTTTTCGCCGAACGGACCGTCGACACTGCGGCGCAGCTCGTAGACATGCGAACGCAGCAGATCGCCGTCCGGCGGCTCGTCGCCCCACAGCGCGAATTCCAGCTGCTGGCGGGTGACCGCGCCGGGGCTGGCGCGCATCAGCACTTCCAGCAACTTGCGGCAGGCCGGGTACAGGTGCAGCACCTGGCCGCCCCGCTGGGCTTCCAGGGTTGCCAGGTCCAGCACCAGGTCGCCCACCTCCAGGCGCTTGCGCGGGTTGCGGCCCTGCGCGCGCAACAGCAGCGCCTCCAGCCGCACTTCCAGTTCCGGCAGGGCGAACGGCTTGGTCAGATAGTCATCGGCGCCGGCGCGGAAACCGGCGATCTTGTCCGGCAGTTCGTCGCGCGCGGTGAGCATGATCACCGGCACCTCCGAGGCATGCTCGGCGCGCAGCCGTCGCAGCACCTCCGGGCCCTCCATGCGCGGCAGCATCCAGTCCAGGATCACCGCATCGTATGGATGACTGCCGGCCAGGTGCAGGCCGGTGATGCCATCCGGGGCCACGTCCAGCACATGCCCGCGCGACTCGAAATAGTCGAACAGGTTGGCCACCAGCTGGCGGTTGTCCTCGATCACCAACAGACGCATGCACGAAACATCCACGGAAGTTCGTACCATGGTAGCGCTGCGCATGTCGGAATGCGGTCGCCCTGCGCCGGTTCCGACGCCTTTCCTACCCCTGCCACGTCAGAGTGGCCGTTTTGCTCCCGGAGCCTGCCGTGCCCGTAGCCCTGCCCCACCGCTGGCGCCTGCCCCTGTTGTGGCTGCTGATCATCGCTGCGTTGGCAGCCGGTATCGGCCTGCGCCAACCGCAGCCGCCGGACGAGCCGCGTTTCGTGCTGGCCGCCCGCACCATGGTCGAAAGCGGGCAATGGCTGCTGCCGCACCGGGGCATCGAGCTGTATGCGGAGAAGCCGCCGGTGTTCATGTGGCTGCAGGCCGCCGCCTACGAGGTGGTGGGCAGCTGGCAATGGTCGTTCCTGCTGCCCTCGCTGCTGGGCGCCCTGCTCAGCCTGTGGCTGGTATCGGACCTGGCGCGCCGGCTGTGGTCGCCACGACACGCGGTCTATGCCCTGGCCGCACTGTTCTGCACCCTGCAGTTCGGGCTGATGGCCAAGCGTGCGCAGATCGACATGGTGCTGGTGGGCATGACCACCGTGGCCCTGTGGGGACTGTTGCGACACCTGTGCGAGCGTCGCAACCTGCCGGCCCTGTGGTTGGCCGGCTTCGCCGCCGGCCTCGGCACGGTCACCAAGGGCGTGGGCTTCCTGCCGCTGCTGATGGTGCTGCCCTGGTTCGGCTGGTGGCTGTACCAGCGCCGTCGCGGCTACACGGTGGCGGGCCCGCATCCGGCCACCCTGTTGTGGCTGATCCCGGCCTTCCTGCTCGGCGTAGGTGTGTGGCTGGCGCCGCTGGGCTGGGCCCTGCTGCACTCGCCCAGCGCCGAACTGCAGGCCTACGCGCATGAACTGCTGTTCAAGCAGACCGGCACGCGTTATGCCAACGCCTGGCATCACCGGCAACCGGTCTGGTACTACCTGCAGGTGATCCTCACGCTGTGGCTGCCGGGCAGCCTGCTGCTGCCGATGCTGTTCAGGCCCTGGTGGCGCCGCCTGCGCCGTGGCGACCGCCGCCAGTGGCTGTTGCTGGGCTGGGCGCTGCTGGTGCTGGTGTTCTTCAGCGCCAGCCCGGGCAAGCGCGAGGTGTACCTGCTGCCGATGCTGCCGGCGATGGCGTTGGCCGTGGCGCCGCTGCTGCCCGGACTGCTGCGCCGGCTGTGCGTACGCCGCTACCTGTTCGGCTACAGCGTGATGCTGATGCTGGCCACCGGCACACTGGGCGTGATGCTGTTGACCGAGCACCCCTGGGCGCTGGCGCAGCTGGAGCGGCGGGCGATGCCTGACACGCTGCTGCCGGTGCTGGGCGATGGGCTGCTGACCTTCGCCATCGCCCTGGCCACCCTGATCGTCTGGCTGCGGGTGCGTCGTGCGGCGACGCTGGTGCTGCTGACCCACGGCCTGCTGTGGATGCTCTACGGCCTGGTGCTGATCCCGGCGCTGGACCCCTATGCCTCGGCCTCGGCGTTGATGCGCCGGGTCGGCGCGCGGATCGGCCCGGACGCCGAGCTGGCGCTGGTCGCCTGGCGTGAACAGAACCTGCTGCAGGCCGACCGCCCGGCACGCGAGTTCGGTTTCAAGCGGCCCTGGGCCGAGCAATGGCACGACGCCGGCCCATGGCTGGCCAAGGCGCCTGATAAGCGCTGGCTGCTGGTGCTGGACGAGGCAATGAGCCCCTGCGTGGATCCGACCAAGGTGATCGATATCGGTGTTGCCAACAGGAATCGTTGGCAACTGCTTCCCGGTACGGCCTGGGACGCGCAGTGCCACGCCGAACGGGCCGGTGCGAACGCCGAAGAAGACTGAACGTTGGCACGCGCCGGGCAATCCTTAACCCGGCGCGAACGCGTGTCCGACCCTTCTCCGACATGCCGGTGACGAGCATGGGCGCGGATTCCCGAACCGCCCCTGCCCAGCATGCCCGTCCGTCCCATTGATTCGGTAGCGCCGCTTGCAACATCGCCACTGGCGTCAAAATTTGCCGTAACTCACCTCTGGCTGCCTGTCGCGATCGCTCTGCCGGTGTTCACCCTGCTGATGGGTTTCGGCGGCGACCAATGGGTGGCTGATCACCTGTTCCGCCTCGAAGGGGGCCGCTGGGCGCTGCAGGATGCGTGGCTCACCCGCACGGTGGTGCACAAGGCCGGCAAGTGGCTCAGCAGCGCCGCCGCACTGGTGGCGATCCTGCTGTGCTTCCATCACTGGCGGAAGGGGCGCGATCCCACGCTGCGCTGGGCGCTGCTTTATGTCGTCATTGCCATGGCCCTGGGCACCGGCGTGATCTCCCTGCTGAAGTCGCTGGTGCCGATGGAATGCCCCTGGGACCTGCTGCGCTACGGCGGGCATCAGCCTTTCATCGGTCTGTTCACCGCACGTCCTGCCGGCATGCAGGCACAGGCCTGCTTCCCGGCCGGCCATGCCAGTGCCGGTTACGCCTGGCTCTGCCTGTACTTCTTCGCGCTGTTGTGGCGGCCGTCCTGGCGCTGGGTCGGGCTGTGGATCGGCCTGGGCACCGGCCTGGTGTTCGGCATCAGCCAGCAGCTGCGGGGCGCCCATTTCCTTTCGCATGACGTTGCCACCGTGTTGATATGTTGGCTGCTGTCGCTGGGCCTATACCTGATCGTCAAACGCGTCCTGATCCACCGTCAGCCAGACCGTCCTCACCGCCAGGAGGCAAACGCATGAGTGCATCGGTCCAACGTCCCGCGCGTTTTCCTGCACTGGCCAACCTCCGCCACTGGCGACCGCAGTTGTCCACCGAAGCGCTGATCGCGCTGACCAGCCTGTTCTTTGCGGTGGCCGGCAACGGCCTGTTCTGGCACAGCGCGATGGCCAGCCATCCGGGCAGCCTGCGCTACGCGCTGTCGCTGCTGCTGTTGCTGCTGGGCGCGCACGGCGTGCTGCTCGGCATCCTGGTCTGGCGATGGAATGCCAAGGTGGTGATCAGTCTGTTGCTGCTGGTGACCGCATTCGCTGCGCACTACATGAGCCGCTACCACATCTATCTGGATGCGGACATGCTGCGCAATGTGCTGGCGACCGACCCCAAGGAAAGCCGCGAGCTGATGACCGTGTCGCTGGTATGGCCGGTGCTGCTGCTGGCGGTACTGCCGATGGCGGTGCTGTGGCGGGTGCAGCTGCGCCGCCGCAGCTGGGGCCGTAGTCTGCTGTGGCGCCTCGGCTTCCTGGTGGTGGCCGCAGTAACCGCACTGGGGGGTGCGCTGATCTCGTTCCAGGACGTCTCGGCGCTGATGCGCAACCAGCGTGAAGTGCGCTATCTCGCCACGCCGGCCAACGTGCTGCTGGGCATGCCGCGCGCACTGCGTGGCGACAACCCGGTGCAGCGCGCGCCGAAGCTGCCGATCGGCACCGATGCCAAGGCCACCCCGCGTGCGCCGGCCAGCAAGCCGCGCCTGCTGGTGATCGTGATGGGCGAGACCGTGCGTGCGCAGAACTGGGGCCTCAATGGCGGCCGCAACACCACCCCGGAGCTGGCCCAGGCCAGCGTGATCAATTTCCCGGACATGCACTCATGCGGCACCAGCACCGAGGTCTCGCTGCCGTGCCTGTTCTCACCATGGGGCCGCCACGACTACGACGAGAAGAAGATCCGTGCGCATCAGTCGCTGCTGCACGTACTGAACCGCGCCGGCATCGCGCCGCTGTGGCGTGACAACCAGTCCGGCTGCAAGGGCGTGTGCGAGAACCTGGATTTCCAGTCACTGTCCGATGCGACCACGCCGGGCCTGTGCGCGGACGGTCGTTGCATGGACGAGATCCTGCTGCAGGATCTGGCCACCCAGGTGCGCGCCCGGCCCGGTGACCGCGTGGTGGTGCTGCACCAGCTGGGCAACCACGGCCCGGCCTATTTCGAGCGCTACCCGGCTGCCTTCGCCCGCTTCAAGCCAACCTGCGACACCCGTGACATCGGCCGCTGCTCGCGCGAAGAGATCACCAACAGCTACGACAACGCGGTGCTGTATACCGATCACTTCCTGACCAAGACCATCGGCACGCTGCAGGGTATGCAGGATTACGACACGGCGATGATCTACCTGTCCGACCACGGCGAGTCGCTGGGCGAGAAGGGCCTGTTCCTGCACGGTGTGCCGTATGCGATCGCCCCGGCCGAGCAGACCCGGGTGCCGATGACGATGTGGTTCTCGCCGGGCTTCGCCAGCAGTCGCGGGCTGGATCTGCAGTGCGTGCGCAAGCGCTCGGCGGCGTATACCGACCACGACAACCTGTTCCCGTCGGTGCTGGGGCTGATGCAGGTGAAGACCTCGCTGTACGAACGCGACCGCGACGTGTTCGCCAACTGCGAGCGTTGAGGGTTGTTCGGCAGGGCTTGCAGCCCTGCACCTGCAGAGGCAACGGCCGAAGCAACGGCAGCAGCAACAGCGTGCATTCCGTGGGATGGCGGGGTGGGTCCGGTGGCGGGGGACGCCGTAAATACGTCCTTGTAGGCTCGGTCGCCGCATCCATGCGGCTCACGCCCCCGCCACCGGACCCACCCCGCCTTCGACGGTTTTCCGCGAGCGGTTGGAATGACCTTGGGGTCGGATCCGTTTTCCGGAGGAAAACGGATCCGACCCCATTTTGATTGTCGATACCTGACAGATGTGTCGACCAAGGTCGACACCCACCAACAGCCGCCGCGATCTGTCAGAGGTGGGGCGGTGTCGGAGTGCGGGGTGTCAGCCGCATGGATGCGGCTGCCAAGCCTACAAGGACGTACTTGCGGCGTCCCCGCACTCCGACACCGCCCCGCCACCCCACGGAATCACCGCTTTTGACGTTGACGTTGCCGTTGCTTGAACGCCTCTGCGGGTGCCGGGCGCGGCCCGGCCGACTTCCGCCACTTGCGGTGGCAGCGCCTGCCCACTAGCCTTCGGCCGTCGTTCACCACCCAAGGATCGCCCGTGAAACACCGTCATCTCCTGCTGGCCTCGGCAATCGCCGCCGCCACGCTGGCCCTGGCCGCCTGCAAGAAGGAACCCAGCCCAGGCACCGACACCGCCAGCAGCAGCACCCCGGCCGGCGAAACCGCCGACCAGTTCGTGGCCCGCATCAATGCCGAATTCAAGGCCGCCTACCCGGAGATGACCTCGGCCCAGTGGCTGTCCTCCACCTACATCAACAGTGATTCGGAACGCATCGCGGCCAAGGCCAACGAGCGCTCGCTGACCCAGCTCAACAGCTGGATCGAACAGGCCGCCAGGTTCGATGGCAAGCCGATGAGCGAGGACAGCAAGCGGGCGATCCACCTGCTGAAGCTGATGTCCTCGATGCCGGCGCCGCGCGACCCGGCCAAGCTGGCCCAGCTGACCCAGATCGCCACCCGCATGGAAGGCAGCTACGGTGCCGGCAAGTACTGCACCGACGCCAACGATCCGAACTCCTGCCGCCAGCTGGGCGAACTGGAGCAGGTGCTGGCGCGCAGCCGCGACTACGACAAGCAGCTCGATGCCTGGCAGGGCTGGCACAGCACCACCAAGAGCATGCGCGGCGACTACCAGACCTTCGTCAGCCTGGTGAACGAAGGCGCCAAGGGCATGGGCTTCACCGATGCCGGGCAGATGTGGCGCAGTGGCTACGACATGCCGCCGGAGCAGATCGGTCCGGAAACCGACCGCCTGTGGGATCAGGTCAAGCCGATGTACGAGCAGCTGCACTGCTACGCACGCGGCAAGCTGGACAAGACCTACGGCAAGGACAAGGCCGAAGTGGGCAACGGCCTGATCGCCGCACACCTGCTCGGCAACATGTGGCAGCAGGACTGGTCGAACCTGTGGGACCAGCTGGAACCGTACCCGGGTGCCGGCAGCCTGGACATCACCGCCGCACTTGAGAAGCAGTACCAGACCAACTTGAGTGCCGCGCTGGCCAAGGCCGGCAAGGACGCCAACGTCGCCGCGCAGTACAAGGCGCAGCGCGAGGCCGAACTGCGTACCGCCAAGCAGATGACCGAGCGCGCGCAGGACTTCTACGTGTCGCTGGGCATGCCGTCGCTGCCGCAGTCGTACTGGGACAAGACCCAGTTCATCAAGCCCGATGACCGCGACGTGGTCTGCCACGCCAGCGCCTGGGACATGAACATGGAAGGCGACGTGCGCACCAAGATGTGCATCAAGCCGAACGAAGAAAACTTCACCACCATCTACCACGAGCTGGGCCACATCTATTACGACCTGGCCTACAACCCGCTGCCGCCGCTGTTCCAGGGCGGTGCCAACGATGGCTTCCACGAAGCGATCGGCGACACCATCGTGCTGGCGATGACGCCCAAGTACCTCAGCTCGATCGGTCTGGTCGACGCACCGACCGAAAGCCGTGAGGCGGTGATCAACAACCAGATGCGCATGGCGCTGTCGGGCGTGTCGTTCCTGCCGTTCGGGCTGATGATCGATCGCTGGCGCTGGGGCGTGTTCGACGGTTCGATCACTGCCGACAACTACAACAAGGCCTGGTGGGACCTGAAGGCCAAGTACCAGGGCGTGGCCCCGGCCAGCACCCGTGGCGAAGAATTCTTCGACCCGGGCGCGAAGTACCACGTGCCGGGCAACACCCCGTACACCCGCTACTTCCTGGCGCGCATTCTGCAGTTCCAGTTCTACAAGGGCCTGTGCGACGCGTCCGGCTACAAGGGCCCGCTGCATGAGTGCACCTTCTACGGCAACAAGGAAGCCGGCCAGAAGTACTGGGCGATGCTGAGCAAGGGTGCCAGCCAGCCGTGGCAGGCCACGCTGAAGGAACTGACCGGCACCGACAAGCTCGATGCCGGCCCGATGATCGAGTACTTCACCCCGGTCAACGAGTGGCTGAAGCAGCAGAACGAAGGCCAGATGTGCGGCTGGCAGGCCAACGCGGCGCCGGCGGCGAAATGAAAGAAGGGGCGGATCCGCGAGGATCCGCCCCTTTCCGGTAGTGCCAGCCGCTGGCCGGCACTACCGCGAAGTGGATCAGCTGTTCTTCTTCGCCGCCATCGCCGCGGCCAGCTCGGCCTTGAATTCCTCGAAGGTCTGGCCCTTCTCCTTGGCTTCGGCCTGTGCGGCATCGCGCAACGCGTCCGAATACATCAGGCGCACCGGCGTGCCATTGCGTTCGTGCAGCTCACCGGCCTGCATGATCAGCGCCAGTACCTGCGCAGCGCTCTCGCTGTGGCCGGCAATGCGCCCATCCATTCCCAGCACCCATTCACCGTCGCGGCGCACGACACCGGCCAGCAGGGTGCGCTGCGCGTCGCGCAGTTCGGCATGCGGTTCAACCGGCGACGCCTGCGCAGCGGCCTTGTTGGCGGCCTGCTTTTCCTGGCGACGGCGTTGGTCGCGGCGGGTCTTGGAGCTGGTGGACATGGTGCGGTACCGCTGCGAAAGGGGGGCGCAAGGATAGCGCACCCCGCCCGCCACGCCGCTTCACACCCCTCAGTCCAGCACTTTGCCGTGCCGCCAATAGCCCATGAAGGTGATCGCACGACGGTCCAGGCCGCAGTCGCGGACCAGATGGCGACGGATCGCCATCACCGCCCCGGCCTCGCCTGCCACCCAGGCATACAGCGGCCCGGCGACGCTGGCATCAGCCTGCTCCCACAGGATCTGCGCGTCGACATCGATCTCCTCCAGTTGGTCATCGGCGGACACCGCCGAGGCCGCCGCCAGCCGCGCCTGCACCGCCTGCAACAGCGGCTGACCGTGGGCCGCCTGACCACGCGGCAACCAGACCAGCTCGGCCGTGGCCGGCGCCTTCAGCGGCACCGCATCGCCGGCCTGGGCGACCTCCAGCAGCGCCAGCGTGCGCGGCGGATCGGCCAGCGCGGCCAGTTCCTCGAGGATGCCGGCCACTGCCGGCAGCGCGGTTTCATCGGCCACCAGCAGCACTTGGCCGACACCGGCCGGCGGCTTCCATTCCCAGCCTTCGCTGCTGTCGGCGCAATCGGCATCGGGCGCCAGCAGCACCACGCGGTCGCCTGGCCGCGCATGAATGGCCCAGCGCGAGGCCGGCCCGGTCTCGCCATGAATGACGAAATCGACGTCGACCTCGCCCTGCTCGGCGCGCAGCTGGCGGATGGTGTAGGTGCGCATCGGCGGGCGCTGGTCGTCCGGCAGGGCCCGATAGCGCGGATACCAGTCTTCGCCGCTGGGCACCTGCGGCACCTGCTGGCCGGGCAAGGGGAAGAACACCTTGATGCGCTGGTCCGGGCCTTCGGTCTTCATCCGCGCCACGTCGGCACCGGTGAACACCATGCGGTCCAGGGAAGGGGAAAGAACGCGGCGCTCCTTCAGCGCCACCTCGAACAGGCGGTAGGTCTGCTGCGCAGCCATGGGGGAACCTCATGCGACGACATCGGATCGGCTGGCGGTCGTGCACCCACGCACTGGCTGGCTGGAGTCTCCAGCCTAGTCCGGTCGTTCCCCGTCGCAAGGGATCTGGGCAGCGCGGCCTGCCCTACCCCTGCGCGCTGCTCAATGGCCCGTGCAGGCCGCCTGTGCCGCGCGCTCGCGCTGGTGTTCCCAGAACCAGAACACGAAGCCGGCGGCGAAGAACGCGGCCTGGCCCAATGCCAGGTGCAGCGGGCTGGCACTGAGCAGCGGCGACACCACGCCGGCCACCACGGTGCTGAGCATCAGCTGCACGAAGGCCTGCAGCGACGAGGCCAGGCCACGCTGGTGCGGGTACATGTCCAGCACCGCCAGCGCCAGGATCGGGAAGATCAACGCCATGCCCATGCCGCCCAGGAAGATCGGCAGCACCGCCCACGGCAGCACGAACTGCGGCGCCAGCGCCACGTAGCCGACGTTGAGCAGCACCGACAGCGCGCACAGGCCGAAACCGATGGCGATCTGGCGCGTCGGCGTGGTGTGGCCGGCCATGCGCCCGGACAGGAACGAGCCGGTGGTCATGCCACCAATGGTGGGAATGAACAGCCACGCGAAACCGCCCTCGCCCAGATGCAGGTGCTGCATCACGAACACCGGCGCCGAGGAGATGTACAGGAAGATGCCGCCGAAGCCGATGCTGCCGGCCAGCGCCAGGCGCAGGAAGCGCGGGTTGAAACCGATGCGCACGTAATCGCGCAGCAGCACGCGCGGCGACAGCGGCAGCCGCGCCTCGACCGGGTGGGTTTCCGGCAGGAACCGCGCGGTGGCCGCCAGCAGCACCAACCCGAACACCACCAGGAACCAGAAGATCAGCGGCCAGCCGGCACCGCTGAGCAGGATCCAGCCACCGATGATCGGTGCGATCGCCGGCGCGATGCCGAACAGCATCGACACCTGGCTCATCAGCCGCTGTGCGTCATGACCGTGGTACAGGTCGCGGATCACCGCGCGACCGACGATCATGCCCACGCCCGCCGACAGGCCCTGCAGCGCGCGGAAGGCCAGCAGCGTGCTCAGGTCGGTGGACAGCGCGCAACCGACCGAGGCGCCGACAAACACCACCAGGCCACCGAGGATCACCCGCTTGCGCCCCCAGGCGTCGGACAGCGGGCCGTGCGCCAGGCTCATCAGGCCGTAGAACAACAGGTACACGCTGATGGTCTGCTGCACCGCCACCTCGTCCACCGCCAAGCGCTGGGCCAGCTGCGGGAAGGCCGGGAAGATGGTGTCGATCGAGAACGGACCGAACATGGCCAGGCCGGCGAGCAGCAGAGCCATGCGGCGGGTGGAAGGAGCAACAGCGGCGGTCATGGAAAAGGTGTCCGGCAGGGCCATGCGCGGCACGCACGGCCGGCGCCGGTCCCCTTGCGGCAGGGACGGCGCCAGATGAATACGAGAATCCGGCCATCATAGGTGGGGATTGCACGCGATGCCATGCAGCGCTGCACAAAACGCACGACCGGGCCATCGGCCATTCAGGCCCGGCGGCACCGACCGGCGGCCGCCGGCGGGCCCGCAACGGGCTATAATCGCCGGGCAACACGGTGGGAGAAGCGGAACACCGCTGCCGAAGGCGCAACGCCCGTAATCGCTCAGGCCCGATACCACCCGTAACACAACTCTGGAGAGACCGGTTCGATCCGGCGCCGAAGGGGCACGAAGCTGCGGTTGGCCGCGCTTTTAAACTCTCAGGCAAAAGGACAGAGGGGCGCCCCGCAGACCGCCGACCGGCGGCTTGTGCCCGTGCGTGTGCCCTTTCCTGACGGATCCTTCGCCATGTCCCAGAACACCCCTTCCCTGCGTGAGCTTGAGCACCACTCTGCGTTCGTCGAGCGTCACATCGGCCCCAACGATGCCGAGATCGCGCAGATGCTCGACGTCGTCGGCCACGCGTCGCTGGATGCGATGACCGATGCCATCGTGCCGGCCAAGATCAAGTCGCCGGCGCCGCTGGCGCTGCCGCAGTCGATGACCGAAGTGCAGGCACTGGCCAGGATCCGTGCGATCGCCGACAAGAACACCGTGCTGCGCAGCTTCATCGGCCAGGGCTACTACGGTACCCACACGCCGAACGTGATCCTGCGCAACATCCTGGAAAACCCGGCCTGGTACACCGCCTACACCCCGTACCAGGCGGAAATCTCGCAGGGCCGCATGGAAGCGCTGATCAACTTCCAGACCCTGTGCGCCGACCTGACCGGCATGGAGATCGCCAACGCCTCGCTGCTGGACGAAGCCACCGCCGCCGCCGAAGCGATGACCCTGGCCAAGCGTTCGGCCAAGTCGAAGTCGGACACCTTCTTCGTGCACGATGCTGTGCACCCGCAGACCCTGGAACTGCTGCGCACACGCGCCGAGCCGATGGGCATCGTGCTGCGCGTCGGCACCCCGGCCGAGGCCCTGGAAGCCGAAGCGTTCGGCCTGCTGCTGCAGTACCCGGATACCTTCGGCCAGGTCGGCGACTACAAGGCGCTGGTGGATGCCGTGCACGCACGCGGCGGCCTGGTGGCCGTGGCCACCGACCTGCTGGCCCTGACCCTGCTGGCCGCCCCGGGCGAATGGGGTGCGGACATCGTGGTCGGCAACAGCCAGCGTTTCGGTGTGCCGTTCGGCTTCGGTGGCCCGCATGCGGCCTTCATGGCCTGCCGCGATGCCTACAAGCGCTCGATGCCCGGCCGCCTGATCGGCGTCTCGATCGACGCGCAGGGCAACCCGGCCTACCGCCTGACCCTGCAGACCCGCGAGCAGCACATCCGCCGCGAGAAGGCCACCTCCAACATCTGCACCGCGCAGGTGCTGCTGGCGGTGATGGCCTCGATGTACGCCGTCTACCACGGCCCGGACGGCCTGACCCGCATCGCCCGCCGCACCCACCGCCTGGCCTCGATCCTGGCCGCGGCGCTGCGCACGGCCGGCGTGCAGGTCGGTGGCGACTTCTTCGACACCCTGCACATCACCGGCGTGCATGCCGATGAGATCCACGCCAAGGCGCGCGCCGCCGGTTACAACCTGCGCGCGATCGACAGCGACTCGGTGGGCATCAGCCTGGACGAAACCACCACCCGCGCCGACGTGGTTGCGCTGGCTGCGGTGTTCGGTGCCCAGGCCGACGTCGACGCGCTCGATGCCAGCACCGCCGATGCACTGCCGGCCGGCCTGCTGCGCCAGTCCGCGTTCCTGACCCACCCGGTGTTCAACACCCACCACAGCGAGCACGAACTGCTGCGCTACCTGCGTTCGCTGGCCGACAAGGACCTGGCGATGGACCGCACGATGATCCCGCTGGGTTCGTGCACCATGAAGCTCAACGCCACCGCCGAGATGATCCCGGTGACCTGGCCGGAGTTCTCGCAGATCCATCCGCTGGTGCCGGCCGACCAGGCACTGGGCTACAAGGAACTGATCGATACGCTGGAAGCGATGCTGGTCGAATGCACCGGCTACGATGCCGTCAGCCTGCAGCCGAACTCCGGCGCGCAGGGCGAGTACGCCGGCCTGCTGGCGATCCGCGCCTACCACCGCTCGCGCGGCGAAGGCCACCGCGACATCTGCCTGATTCCCGATTCGGCGCACGGTACCAACCCGGCCTCGGCGCAGATGTGCGGCATGAAGGTGGTGGTCACCAAGACCGATGCCAACGGCAACGTCGATGTCGAAGACATCCGCGTCAACGCCGAGAAGTACAGCGACCGTCTGGCCGCGATCATGATCACCTACCCGTCCACGCACGGCGTGTTCGAGGAAGAAGTGGTCGAGATCTGCGAGATCATCCACCAGCACGGCGGCCAGGTGTACACCGACGGCGCCAACATGAACGCCCTGGTCGGCGTGGCCAAGCCGGGCAAGTGGGGTTCGGACGTTTCGCACCTGAACCTGCACAAGACTTTCTGCATTCCGCATGGCGGCGGCGGTCCGGGCGTGGGCCCGTGCGCGGTCAAGGAGCACCTGGCACCGTTCCTGCCGGGCAAGCTGGGCGACAACGGCCCGGTCGGCATGGTCAGTGCGGCCAGCTTCGGCAGCGCCTCGATCCTGCCGATCAGCTGGATGTACATCGCCATGATGGGCAGCGAAGGCCTGCGCAAGGCCACCCAGGTCGCGCAGCTCAATGCCAACTACATCGCCAAGCGCCTGGCCCCGCACTTCAAGACCCTGTACACCGGCCGCAACGGCCTGGTCGCGCATGAGTGCATCCTGGACGTGCGCCCGCTGGAGAAGACCAGCGGCATCGGCGCCGAAGACGTGGCCAAGCGCCTGATCGACTTCGGCTTCCACGCCCCGACCCTGAGCTTCCCGGTGGCCGGCACGCTGATGGTCGAGCCGACCGAGAGCGAATCGCTGCACGAGCTGGACCGCTTCATCGACGCGATGATCCAGATCCGCGAGGAAATCAGCGCGATCGAAGACGGCCGCCTGGACCGCGAGGACAACCCGCTGAAGAACGCGCCGCACACTGCTACCGCAGTGACCGCCAGCGAGTGGACCCACGCCTACCCGCGCGAACTGGCCGCCTTCCCGCTGGCCAGCCTGAAGCAGAGCAAGTACTGGCCGCCGGTGGCACGCGTGGACAACGTGTACGGCGACAAGAATGTGATGTGCGCCTGCATCCCGGTCGATGCCTACAAGGATGATGAAGTCGAGGCGTAATCCTTCGACCCATCGGAAATGAAAACGGCCCGCGCGAGCGGGCCGTTTTCATAAGGGCGTGTGGACCAAGGTCCACACCCACAACAGGTCGATCACGGGTCCGGCATCTGTCCCAGGCTCAACTGCCACGACACGCCGTAGCGGTCCTGCACCCAGCCATAGCGGTTGCTGAAATCGTAGTCACCCACCGGCATCAGCCAGTGCCCGCCCTCGCCCAGCACGCGCGCGGCGCGTTCGAACTGTTCGGCGCCGGAGCACTCGACGAACAACGAGATCGACGGGCTGAAAGTGAAGTCGTGCACATCCAGGCTGTCGAAGCACAGGTAGTGGGTGCCACCGAGCAGGAAGATGGCCTGGCGCACCTGCCCGGGTACGCCGGCACCGGGCCCCTCCGGGTGCCGTTGCAGGGCCAGCAGGCGGAAATCGGCAAAGGCCTCGGCGTACAGGGCCAAAGCGGCCTCGGCCTGGCCGGTGAACATCAGGAACGGACGGCTGCGCAGCATGCGGTACTCCCGGTCGACGGGCCGATGACGGCCTACGCGATCAGCATCGCACGGCCCATGTATGCCTGCTGTAGAGCCGAGCCCATGCTCGGCTGGCGACCACGCAAACAGCAGCCGACCATAGGGTCGGCTCTACAGGAAATTCGGCGACCGCAGCCGACCGTGGGGTCGGCTCTACAACGGCAATCACGCCTCGCGCATGCGCCGTGCGATGGCACTGCCAGCGGCGATCGTGGCCGTCAGCGCCACCATCGACAGGAACTGCAGGCGGGTATGCGCCTCGCTCAGCAGCAGGCCGAAGATCAGCGCCAGGATGCCCAGCGCGCACACCGTCAGCCACGGGAAACCGGCCATGCGGAACGGCAGGCGGGTGCCAAGGCGGTCGGCACGGCGACGCAGCACCAGCTGCGAGACCAGCGACAGCGTCCACACCAGCAGGCAGGTGGAACCGACGATGTTGAGCAGGACCGGCAGCACCCGGTCCGGGAACAACAGTTCCATCACGGTGGCGGCGAAACCGAACAGCACGCTGGCCAGCACGGCGATCACCGGCACCTGGCGCGGATCGGTCCAGCCCAGCACCGCCGGCGCTTCGCGGCGCTGGGCCAGCGAGTACATCATCCGCGAGGCGCCGTAGAGGTTGGCGTTGAGCGCCGACAGCAGCGCGATCACCGCAATCAGCGTGATGGCGGTACCGGCGCCCGGGATGCGGGCGATATCCAGCACCGCGGCGAACGGCGACTTCAGCGCCTCGCTGGTCCACGGCACCACCGCGATGATCACGCTCAGCGAGCCGATGTAGAACACCAGGATGCGCCAGGCCACAGTGCGGATGGCACGGGCGATGCTGCGTTCGGGATCTTCGGTCTCGGCTGCCGCCACCGCCACGATTTCGGTGCCGCCGAAGGCGAACACCACCACCAGCAGCGCCGCGCCGATACCGGCCAGGCCCTTCGGCGCGAAACCGCCGTGTTCGGTGAAGTTGCTCAGGCCCGGTGAGGTGACCTGCGGCAGCCAGCCCATCAGCAGCGCCACGCCGATGGCAATGAAGGCCAGGATCGCCGCCACCTTGAGGATGGCGAACCAGAATTCGAACTCGCCGAAGTTCTTCACCCCGAGCAGGTTGATGGCGGTGAAGAACAGCATGAAGGCCAGCGCCGCCATCGGCACCGGTATGGCCGGCCAGACGGTGGCCAGCAGCCCGGCCGCCCCCACCGCCTCGGCGGCGATCACGATCACCAGCTGCACCCACCACAACCAGCCGACGGTAGCGCCCGCAGTGGCGCCCATGGCATCGGCGGCATACACCGAGAACGCGCCGCTGGTGGGTTTGGCCGCCGCCATCTCGCCCAGGGCGTTCATCACGATGATCACCAGCGCGCCGGCGACCAGGTAGGAGACCAATACCGCCGGACCGGCCGCCTGCACACCCACGCCCGAGCCGAGGAACAGGCCGGCGCCGATGGCGCTGCCCAGCCCCATCATGATCAGCTGGCGCGGCTTGAGCGAATGCCCGAGGCGGGACGATGAAGCGGACGGAGTCGAATTGGGCATCGGCGGGGCTGGCGGCGGCTACAGGGGCGACACCTTACCCTGTCCCACGCCTGCACGGATAGGCGCAGCGCAGCAGGTGGCTCAGGCCAGCGCAGGCTCGCCGACGTTGCCACCGATACGGGCCCGGTAGGCACGGGGCGAGAAACCGGTTTCAGCCTTGAACTTGCGGGTGAAGGCGCTCTGGTCACTGAAACCGCAGGCCTGGCCGATGCAGGCGATGCTGTCGTCGCCATGCAGCAGGTGCATCGCCATCTGGATCCGCAGCCGGGTCAGCACCTGCTGCGGGGTCATCTGGAACACCTTGCGGAAGCTGCGCTCAAGCTTGGACAGCGAAAAGCCGGTGATGTCCAGCAGGGTCTGCATCCGCACGTTCTCGGCGTAGTGCGCGTTGAGATGGGCCAGCGCCAGCCGCAGCTGCTCGTACTGGCTGCCCAGGCTGTCCTTCTGGCCGAGGTCGCGGGAAATGCCGATCAAGCCCTCGATGGCCCCATCGACCACCAGCGGGCGCTTGCAGGTCAGGCACCAGCCCGGTTCGCGGTTGGCGAACAGATGCAGTTCCATCAGGTTCTCGATGACCTCGCCGGACAACACGCGGGCGTCCTGGTCCACGTAGTCCGCGCTCAACCCGGTCGGGTAGATCTCTGCTGCGGTGCGCCCGATCACGTCCTTGCGCGCGCGCAGGCCCAGCCGCCGCAGCATGGTCTGGTTGACGTGGGTGTAACGCCCCTGGCGGTCCTTCATGAAGAACAGCACGTCCGGGATGGCGTCGAACAGGGCTTCGATGTCGGTGGGCTCGACTCGCATGCGGCAAGCATACCCGAGCCTGCTTTTGCCCGTACGTTCACCCGCGGCGGACCCTGGGTTAACGGCCATGGGGCGACTGTCAGTCTTTCTTTGTCCTTCGATCCCGGAGCTCCCGATGGCCGCCAGCAAGCAGACCGGCAAGCGCGCACCCACCCCGTCCCCCAGCCAGCGCCGCGGCGAAGGCGACGAACTGCATCTGCACGCCGGCGGCACGCACCCGCCCATGACCACCGCCCAGGGCATCCCGGTTGCCGACAACCAGAACTCGCTGCGCCAGGGGCCACGCGGCCCCACCCTGCTGGAAGATTTCATCCTGCGCGAAAAGATCACCCACTTCGACCATGAGCGCATTCCCGAGCGCATCGTGCACGCGCGCGGCAGCGCCGCCCATGGCTACTTTCAGTTGACCCGGTCGCTGGGCAAGTACACACGCGCCCGCGTGCTCACCGAGGTGGGCACGAAGACGCCTGTGTTCACCCGCTTTTCCACCGTGGCCGGCGGTGCCGGTTCGGTCGACACCCCGCGTGACGTGCGCGGCTTCGCGGTGAAGTTCTACACGCCGGAAGGCAACTGGGACCTGGTGGGCAACAACATCCCGGTGTTCTTCATCCAGGACGCGATGAAATTCCCCGACCTGGTGCACGCGGTGAAGATGGAACCGGACCGCGCGTTCCCCCAAGCGGCCAGCGCGCACGACACGTTCTGGGATTTCATTTCGCTGATGCCCGAATCGATGCACATGATCATGTGGGCGATGAGCGACCGCGCCATTCCGCGGTCCCTGCGCATGATAGAAGGCTTCGGCGTGCACAGCTTCCGCCTGTTGAACGAGGCCGGCGATTCCACCTTCGTCAAGTTCCACTGGCGGCCGAAACTGGGCATCCAGTCCACCGTCTGGGACGAAGCGCTGAAGCTGCAGGCCGCCGACAATGACTTCCACCGTCGCGACCTGTTCGAGGCCATCCAGCGCGGCGACTTCCCCGAATGGGAACTGGCCGTGCAGCTGTTCAGCGAGGAAGACGCCGAAGCGTTCCCGTTCGACCACCTGGACCCGACCAAGATCATTCCCGAATCGCTGGTGCCGCTGCAGGTGATCGGCAGGATGGTGCTGGACCGCTGGCCGGACAATTTCTTCGCCGAAACCGAGCAGGTGGCATTCTGCCCGGCCAACGTGCCGCCGGGCATCGACTTCAGCAACGACCCGCTGCTGCAGGGGCGCCTGTTCTCGTATCTGGATACGCAGCTGATCCGGCTGGGCGGCCCGAACTTCCACCAGATTCCGGTCAATGCGCCCAAGTGCCCCTTCGCCAACCACCAGCGCGATGGGCACATGCAGATGCAGGTGCCGAAGGGGCGCGTGGCGTATGACCCCAGTTCGTTGGAAGACGACAGCCCGCGCGAGACGCAGGCTGGTTTCCGCAGCCACGCCACGGCCGACGACGGACGCAAGGGGCGCACCCGTGCAGAGAGCTTCGCCGACCATTACAGCCAGGCGCGCGCGTTCTTCCGCAGCCTGGAAAAGCCCGAGCAGGCACACCTCGCCTCGGCGCTGGTGTTCGAATTGTCGAAGGTGGAAACGCTGAAGGTGCGCGTGCGTACGATCAGCCATCTGCGCAACATCGATGAATCGCTGGCCAAGCGCGTGGCCGACGGACTGGCGCTGGCAGACCTGCCCGAACCCGCGCCGACCGCAACGCCGGCACGCGACATGCCCGCCATTCCCGAAGTGCGCATCATCGGCCGTACCAAGGACACGCTGCAGGGGCGCTGCATCGGCATCCTGTTCGACGAAGGCTCGGATGCGGGGTTGATCGCCAGCCTGCGCAAGGCCGCGCAGAAGGCCGGCGCCGAGGTGAAGCTGGTCGCGCCGAAGGTGGGCGGCGCGCGCCTGAGCGATGGCAAGGTGCAGGCCGCCGACGGCCAGTTGGCCGGCACGCCGTCGGTGCTGTTCGATGCGGTGGCGGTGGTGCTCAGCGCAGACGCCGCCAAAGGGCTGGTCAAGGAAGCGGCCGCGGTGGAGTTCGTCAGCCATGCCTGGGCCCATCTCAAGGCGATCGCCTGCGATGCGGGTGGCCAGGCGCTGTTGAAGGCCGCGCGCGTGGGCAACGATGCCGGCATCGTCGAGGCCGAGGACGCCAAGGGTTTCCTGGCTGCCGCGGCCACCCGCCAGTGGGCGCGCGAACCCAAGCTGCGCCTGCTGGCCTGAATCATCCTTCCCGGAGAAACGACATGTCCCAGGGTGACAAATCTGCCTACACCGACAAGCAGAAGCGCCAGGCCGAACATATCGAGGAAAGCGAGCGCGCGCGCGGCGCGAGTGAAAGCACCGCCGAGCGCATCGCCTGGGCCACCGTCAACAAGCAGGATGGCGGTGGCAAACGCAGTGGCAGTGGCCGCAAGAGCAAACGCTAGCGAACGGCGCGTCAGCCCGGCAGCGCCCTCACCCAGCTGGACACCACGGTGGCGGCCGCGTCGGTGCGCGCCTGCAACAGGAAGTGCGGCCCTTCCAGGGTGACATGCCGGGCGTCCGGCAGCAGCGCCTGCAGTTCGGCCACACTGGGCGGCCACAGCAGGCGGTCCTGGCGGGCCTGCAGACACAGCGTCGGCACCGCGATGCGTGGCAGCGCCTGGCGCGCATCCACGCGCAGGGTGGTTGCGGCGCGCTGGCGCAGTGTGGCTGCAGGCACCTGGGCCAGCGCCAGGCGCAGCTCACGCAGGGTCTGCCGGCTGCGCCAGCGCCCCAGCAGCAGCTGCGACAGCAGCAGCAACGGTGGCATCGGCCAGGCGGGCGCGAGCAACGCCGCACCTGCAGCCGGAACCGGCAAAGGCCTGCGCGCGAAGGTGGTGCACAGCGCCAGTCCGCGCAGCGCGGGTGGCGCCTCGGCCGCCAACTGGATGGCCAGCGGGCCGGCGAACGATTCACCCAGCAGCACGAACGGCTGGCAGGGCAGCTGCGGGCGCAGCAGTTGCAGCAGGCTGGCGTAGTCCTGCGGGCCGTTGCTGGGCAAGGCCAGCGCGCGGGTGGGCACACCGTGCGCCCGCACGGCGGCCAGGAAGGCGACAGACAGCTGGCCGGTGCCGTCCAGCCCCGGCAGCATGACCAGGCAGGGCGGCACCGCGCCGGTCAACGTGGCGCCCCAGACGCGGGTGCGGCCGGCGCGGGCGTGCGCACCGCCACCGGCAGCGCCTGCAGCGTGCGCACCGCTGCGATTGGAATGGCTTCGGCACGCCGCTGCTGCGGCCACCAGACGAACAGGAAAGCGCTGCTGGAGCCCAGAAGGCGGGCACTGCCCGGCAGCGGTGCCGGGTCGCCGTTGAGTTGCAGGCGGATCACCTCGCCCTTGCCATGACTTCGGATCTGCTGCCCGCGCACCTGCACGTAGTTGGCCGCGCCGATGGCCATGAAAGCGGCCACGGCCAGGGTCATCGCCGTCAGGGGCCGCAGCCGATGCCCTCCCAGCTGGTCAGGAACGAACGCCGGAGCAGCACCCGCCAGATCCAGCTGCGTCCACGCAGCTGCTCCAGCTTGGCGGCATTGCGCATGCGCAGCGTTTCCGGCCAGCTCGCCACCAGCACCACCAGCAGCCCCAGCGCCAGCAGCAGCACATAGGCGGGGTCGCGGATACCGGCAACCAGGAAATCACTGGGCTGCATGTAGTCCAGGATCGACAGCTCGAACCCGCGGTAGAACCAGAAGCTGCACCACAGGCCCAGTGCTGACACCAGCAGATAGGCCACGCTGAACAGCAGCGCCGGTTCGCGGCGCATGCGGCGCACCATCTGCATCACCGCCGAATCATCATCACCGCCGGTCAGCGGCAGCATCGACCAGTCGGTCGGTCCTTCCGGTGGCGCGACGGCGGCCACCTCCATGCCCTGCACCCTCGGCACGTCGCCATAGGCGCCTTCTGGTTCCCTGCTGTCCATGCCACCCCCTTTTCCGGCGAGCATCGCCGAAAAAGGGGGCGTGCGGTAGCCTACCGGTCAGGCCGCGCGCGCCACCGCGGCGCGGGCAGCAGCGCCCTGCTCCAGCTGAAACACCGACACCGAGGTGGTCAGCGCATGCGCCTGCTCTTCCAGCGCGCGGCTGGCGGCGGTGGCTTCTTCCACCAGCGCAGCGTTCTGCTGGGTCACCTGATCCATCTGCACCACCACCTGGTTGACCTGCTCGATGCCAGCCGCCTGTTCCTTGCTGGCCGCGGCGATATCGCTCATCAGCTGGGTAGTGCGCGAACTGGCCTGGGCCACGCGGGCGATCGCCGCTTCGGATTCAACGGTCACCGCCAGGCCACTTTTCACCTTCGCAGCGGCATCTTCGATCAGTTCCTTGATCTCCTTGGCGGCCACACCGGCACGTTGTGCGAGCGTGCGCACTTCGCTGGCAACCACGGCAAAGCCACGGCCCTGCTCACCGGCACGTGCGGCTTCCACTGCGGCGTTCAGCGCCAGGATGTTGGTCTGGAACGCAATGCCGTCGATCACCGTGGAGATTTCCGAGATGCGTGCCGAGGACTGATCGATCTCACCCATGACCGAGGCCATCTGTGACATCGCCTGCTCGGTCTCGCGCACCGCGGCACCGGCCGCATGCGCTTCGCTGTCAGCCTGGCGGGCCAGCTCGGCATTCTGGCGCACGGTGGAGGTCAGCTCTTCCATCGATGCAGCAGCTTCTTCCAGATTGGCGGCCTGCTGCTCGGTGCGGCGCGACAGGTCATTGTTGCCGGCGGCCAGCTCCTGCGCCGCGTTGTTGATGCTGTCGGCAGCCACCTGGATGCCACGCACGATACCGGTCAGCTGTGCGGTGGTGGTGTTGGCATCATCGCGCATGCGCGCGAACACGCCCTCGTAGTCGCCGTCCATGCGTGCGGTCAGGTCGCCATGCGAAATCGCGCGCAGCACGTCGGAGACATCGGCGATGCTGGCCTGCGAACTGGCCATCATGCCGTTGAGGTGCTCGACCATCGCCTTGAACTGGAACTGGAACGCAGCGGCATCGCCACGCATGCTGAAGTCGCCGGCACGTGCGGCGCGGGCCAGTTCATCGATCTGCGCGTTGATCGCCATCAGGCTCTGCTTCACCGCGGCCAGGGTGCGGGTCAGCGCGCCCTTCTCACCCGGGTACTCGGGCAGGTCACGACTGAGATCACCGATGGCGTAGCGCTGCATCACCTCGGCCATCAGCAGCTCCACCTGCACGTGCGATTCGACCAGGCTGTTGGTGGCCTGCACCATGCGCCCGAAGTCACCGGGGAAGGCGCTGGCATCCATGCGGTAGCGGATCGCGCCGGCCTCGTGCTGTTCGGCCATCTGCAGCTGCGCGCCGATTGCCGCCTGCACACTCTGCCGCACGCTGGCCATCGCCTCACCCAGCTGGGTCAGTTCGTCACGCCCACCCAGACGGAATTCCTGGTCCAGCTGGCCCTTGGACAGGCGTTCGGCCAGGTTCACCGCGCGTGCCAGCGGGCCGGTCAGGCTGCGCCCGATCATCACCGAGGCCGCGATGCCGACCAGCAGTGCAACACCGCCCAGCACCAGCAGCTGCAGCAGGCTGCGCTCGCCCAGGCGGATCGCCTCGGCGGCGGCAGTACGGCTTTCCTTCTCTTCGAAGTCCACGCCATCGGACAGCGCCTTGTTCCAGCCGTTGGCCGCTTCCTGCACCGGGCCCAGGGTCAGCGCCACTGCGCCCGGATAGTCGCCATGCTCCATCAGGTCGCTGGTCTGCTTGTTCAGCGGGCGTGCGATGGCACGCTTGGCGGCAATGGTTTCAGCGAACGCCTTGCCTTCGGCATCGCTGGGCAACGCCTGGTAGGCACTCCAGCTGGCTTCGTAGCGCTTGACCAGGTCGGCGATGCGCTGCTCGTCGTGGCCACGGTCTTCGCCCTGGCGGATCAGCATCTCGCGGCGCACCACCATCATCTGGTTGTTGGCATCGAGCATCTGCGACAGCAGCCGCACTTTGGCCACACTGACATCGACCACCTGCTGCATCGCGCGCTTCTGCACCACGCTGGCGGTGGCGCCGGTGGCCACCACGGCGGCAACCAGCAGCAGCAACAGGCCAAAGCCCAGCCCAAGACGCCAGGCAACCCTGACATTCCTCAAGAAATTCATCGGTACATCCAAAACGGGGGGATGCGCCCGTATCGGCCGGCCCACCGGCATTCTTGATCGGCCACCCGCACACCCGTCGGCAGCCGTTCACCTTGGTGAGGCCACGTGACGCGCTTCTGCGACAAGGGCCTGCACCGCGCAGAGACGGACCTGCTCATGCCGGCATCAGGTTGCTTTCACGGGGGCTGCGCAGCCTCTGCGGGCAGGGTGGAGCGGCCATCTGCCGGAGACGCCCATGCCCGTACACCGCCCCGCCCTGCTCGCCCTTTCCCTGCTGGTGTCGCCCGCCTTCGCGCAGGTGCCGCCGCCGGCCCCGTTGCCGGAGCCCATTGCCGAGAAGGCCGGACCCGATATCGCGGCGCGCTCACCGCTGCACGCCCAGGTGCTGCTGGATCGCGCCAATTTCTCCCCGGGCGAGATCGACGGTGAAGTCGGCAGCAACCAGCGTCGCGCCGTGGCCGGCTTCCAGGCCGCCCACGGCCTGGCAGTGAGCGGAGAGCTGGACGACAGCACCTGGAAGGCCCTGCAGGCCGATACGGTCGTGCCACTGGCCAGCTACACGCTGACCGCCGAGGACGTGGCCGGGCCATTCGTCGCCGTTCCGAAGACGCCCGCTGCGCAGGCAAAGCTGAAGGCGCTGGGCTACAGCAGCGTGGAGGAATCACTGGGCGAGCGATTCCATGCCTCGCCCGAGCTGCTGAAGGCACTCAATCCTGGCGTCGATCTGGCCAGGGCCGGTAACCGCATCCAGGTGCCCAACATCGCAGCGGGGGCCTTGCCGAAGGCGGCGAAGATCGTGGTCGACAAATCCGATTCCACCCTGCAGTTGCTGGATGCGCAGGGCAAGGTGATCGCACAGGTGCCGGTCTCGTCAGGCAGCCAGCACGATCCGCTGCCGATCGGCGAATGGAAGATTCTCGGCGTGTATCGTGACCCACCCTTCCACTACAACCCCAAGCTGTTCTGGGATGCGCGCAAGGGCGACAGGAAGGCCACGCTGCCGCCCGGCCCGAACAATCCGGTCGGCCGGGTCTGGATCGATCTGTCCAAGCCCCACTATGGCCTGCACGGAACGCCGGTGCCGGGCCATGTCGGCAAGACCGAATCGCATGGCTGCGTGCGCATGACCAACTGGGATGCGCTGCGAGTGGCCGATGCGGTGGACACCTCCGTACCCGTGCTGATGCAGGAGTGAGCCGATGCGTCTTTCGCAGCTGATCGTGCTGGGCGTGCTGCTGGGTGTGGGACTGGGCTGGTGGCTGCGCCGCGATGCCGCTGAACCCAGGGCGGCGTCCATGCCTGCAACGCCACTCACCGTGATGGCAACGCCGACGGCGGAAGCGACCACAGCGAGCGCGCCGCTGCCGGCCAGCCTGGATGAAGCACCGGGCGGCCTGCTGTTGCCGGTGCAGGGCGTGCTGCCCTCGCAGCTGCGCGATACCTTCACCGATGCCCGCAGCGAAGGACGCGTGCATGATGCGATCGACATCATGGCCGATGCCGGAACGCCCGTGCTGGCCGCGGCCGACGGCACGGTGGAGAAACTGTTCGACAGCAAGCGCGGCGGGCTGACGATCTACCAGTTCGAACCCAGCGGACGCTGGTGCTACTACTACGCACATCTGCAGCGCTATGCCGATGGCCTTGCTGAGAAGCAGATGATCAAACGCGGAGACGTGATCGGTTACGTGGGCAGCACCGGCAATGCCAGCGCCGAGGCGCCGCACCTGCATTTCGAGGTGCACGTGCTGGGCCCTGAAAAACAGTGGTGGAAGGGCGAATCGATCAATCCGTATCCGCTGCTGAAGCCGGCAGCTTCGACGGCAGGCGCCGCCAGCGCCACAAGGTAAAAGTGAACACTGCCAACGCAGCCCCTGGAATCAGCAGGAACAGCGCCGCCACTTTCCAGAAGAAGAACGGCCACAACCAGATGTAATCCAGGTTGGTCAGCTTCAGCAGATCCAGCGGCGGCTGCAGCTCGATGTCTGCCGCGCGCCCCGCGAGCGCAGGGTCCACCTCCAGCACGGTTGCCCGCAGCCATGAACGGCCGCGCGGCAATGCATCGCCGCGGCCATAGCCGAAATAGGACGCCGTGAGGCCGCTGGATTCAACCGATGCCAGCCTTCGGTCGATGCCCTGCCCGGCCACACCCGAACGCTCTCCCGCGCGGAAGTCTCCATGATCGGTGGGAGTATCGATGCGCAACAGCACCTCGGGGTCAGTCTCTGTACCGTCCGCGGCATAGCGCAGGCGCAGCCGCAGTTGGTCATCGATGAGGCGGTAGACGGTGATCTGGGCGGTTGCGCCAGGACTCAGCATCAGCGGCACCGTCTGCGTACGCGAGGCCAGGGCATTGGCAGCGGCGCCCAGCGCCAACACCACGCAGGCAATGCCCCACAGGCTCCACAACACCCACAGGGCGATGCGCACCACGGTCTCGCCTTTCACGCTGACATCCGGGTCATCACGGCGCTTCCCTGCTGGTCTTGTCGACACAGTAACGAAAAAGCCCCGCTTTCGCGGGGCTTCTTCTTTCAGCGACGCCGGGCAGCGCTCGGCACTGCCGGATGGTCGCTTCGCCGGGCATGGCCCGGCGCTACCTCAGGCGAACGGGTCCTGCAGGACCATGGTGTGATCGCGGTCCGGGCCGGTGGAGACGATGCTGATCGGGCAGCCGGCCAGCTCTTCCAGCGAACGCAGGTAGGCGCGTGCGGCCGGCGGCAGCTCGTCCCACTGGGTGATGCCGTGGGTGTTCTCGCTCCAGCCCGGGAACTCCAGGTACACCGGGGTGCAGTCTTCCCAGCCCTGCGCGTCCAGCGGCGCGTACTCGGTGCGCTTGCCGTTGTATTCGTAGGCGATGCAGACCTTCAGCTTTTCCATGCCATCGAGCACGTCCAGCTTGGTGATGCACAGGCCGCTGATGCCGTTGATGGCCACGGCGCGCTTCAGCGCAACGATGTCCATCCAGCCGCAACGACGCGGGCGACCGGTCGAGGCACCGTACTCGGCGCCGCGGTCACGAATGCCTTGGCCGACTTCATCATCCAGCTCGGTCGGGAACGGGCCACCGCCAACGCGGGTGGCGTAGGCCTTGGCGATGCCCAGCACGTAGTCGATCGAATCGGCGCCGACGCCGGAACCGGCCAGCGCACCACCGACGGTGGTGTTGGAGCTGGTGACGTACGGGTAGGTGCCGTGGTCGATGTCCAGCAGCGCACCCTGCGCGCCTTCGAACAGCACGCGCTTGCCCTGCTTGCGCAGGTCGTGCAGGATGCCGGCCACGTCGGACTTCATCGGCTGCACGTACTCACCGAAGGCCAGTGCTTCGTCGAAGGTCTTCTGGAAGTCGACCGCATCGGTGTTGAGGTACTTGGTCAGCACGAAGTTGTGGTAATCCAGCGCGGTGCGCAGGAGTTCTTCCAGCTGCTTGGGGTAGTGCAGGTCGGCGATGCGGATGCCGCGGCGCGCCACCTTGTCTTCGTAGGCCGGGCCGATGCCACGGCCGGTGGTGCCGATCGCCTTGCCGCCGGCAGCGCGCTCGCGCGCCTGGTCCAGGGCGATGTGGTACGGCATGATCAGCGGCGCGGCCGGGGAGATCTTCAGGCGCGAACGCACTTCCACGCCGGAGGCTTCCAGCTCGGCGATTTCCTTCTGCAGCGCGGCCGGCGAGATCACCACGCCGTTGCCGATCAGGCACAGCGCATCATCACGCAGGATGCCCGACGGGATCAGGTGCAGAACGGTCTTCTTGCCGTTGATGACCAGCGTGTGGCCGGCATTGTGGCCGCCCTGGAAGCGCACGACGGCGCCGATTTCCTCAGTGAGCAGATCGACGATCTTGCCCTTGCCCTCATCGCCCCACTGGGCACCCAACACTACGACAGACTGACCCATGACGGGCTCCTCGATTTGTTGCGGCCATCGGGGCCGCGGACGGGTAAACCGTGGCGGGGCTGGCCAGCACCTGCAAGGCGGCTCCAAACGGGGAGCGGCCGGCGATGGATGGCCCAGACACGGAAAAAGCCGAACGGGGGAGGCCCGTCCGGCTTTTGTGCATTATCCGGGTTTCCGGGGTCGGGTGCCACCTTTCCGACGGGCGGCTTCACCGGCCGGTCAGGCGCCCCGCCTGGTAGTGCCGGCCGCTGGCCGGCAACGCCAATCAAGGTTGGCATCTACCAGAGCCGGGCCACACATGTGAACGCAGGCCGCCGCCCCGGGGCGTCTAGTGGCGGGCCCACCACAGCAGGCTAAGGCCGGCCAGCAGCACCAGCCCACCGAAGCTGCGCAGGGCCGGGCTGGGCAGATCCAGCAGGCGCTCTGCCATGCGTTTCCAGGCGATCGGCGCAACGAACAGGAACAGGCCTTCCAGCACCGCCACCAGGCAGACGGCAGCGAACAGATCTTTCATGGGGGACTCCGGAAAAAGCACGGGGCCCGGCATCTGGCCGGGCCCCGTGGGGTAATGCCCTGCGACCTCAGCGGTCGTTCTTCAGGTACTGCAGGAACGGGTCGTTCTTGTCCAGCACGATCACCCCGTTGCCGTCGGTCATGGAGCCACGGTAGGCCTCCAGGCTGCGGTAGAACGCGTAGAACGACGGGTCGGCCGAGCCGGCCTTGCCGTAGATGCGGGCGGCATCGGCATCGCCTTCACCGCGCAGGCGCTGCGCATCACGCTCGGCTTCGGCGATCAGCACGGTGCTGTCACGGTCGGCCTGGGCGCGGATGGTCAGCGACTGCTCCTCGCCCTCCGCACGCAGCTTGGCGGCTTCCTGCTTGCGCTGGGCGCGCATGCGCTCGTACACGTCGTTGATCACCTGGCTGTCGGTCGGCAGGTCCACCTGCTTGATGCGCAGGTCGATCATCTGCATGCCCAGGCCGGCCACGGCTTCATTGATCCCCTTCAGCTGCTCGGCGATCAGCTCGCTGCGGTCGCCGGAGACCAGCTGCTGCAGGGTGCGCGAGTTGATCTGGTTGCGCAGCGAGTCGGTGATGATCGGCGCCAGGCGGGCATTGGCGATGCGCGGATCGCCGCCGGTGGCACGGAAGTAGTCACCCACGTTGGAGATGTAACCGATGGCGAAGAAGTCGACGCTGACGTCCTTCTGCTCGGCGGTGAAGTAGCGCGCCGGGGCAGTATCGAGCACCTGGAAGCGGCGGTCGAAGACCTTCACCGTTTCCACCACCGGCACCTTGAAGTGCAGGCCCGGCTTGATGTCCGAACGCACCACCTTGCCCAGGTTCAGCACCATGGCGGTCTGGTCCTCACGGACCACGTACACCGAGCCGAGCAGGCCCAGCACCACCGCCACGATCACGGCGATCCAGATTGGACTCTTCATCGGCTGCCCTCCTCACGGCCGCTCGGTCGCCCGGTCGGGCGGCCCACCGGCCGACCCGGATCACGGGACTGTTCCACCGCCGTACCCGGCAGCGACGGCATCACCACCTCCGGGTTGGTGACCCCCGGCGGGGCCGAGGTGGTGGGACGGGTATCGCCGGTCATCGGCACGTAGATCAGCTGGCGGCCATCGCCACCGATCACCTTGCGGTTCTCGCTCAGCACCTGCTGCACGGTCTCCAGCCACAGGCGCTTGCGGGTCACTTCCGGGGCGTCCTTGTACTGGGCCTGCAACAGGCTGAAGCGCTGCGCGTCACCCTCGGCCTTGGACACCACGGCCTGCTTGTAGCCTTCGGCGGTGGTACGGGCACGCGAGGCCTGGCCACGGGCTTCCGGCACGACCTTGGCGGCGTAGGCCTGGGCTTCGTTGATCAGGCGTTCCTTGACCTGCTGGGCGCCGTTGACCTCGTCAAAGGCCGGCTTCACTTCTTCCGGCGGACGGGCGTCCTGCAGGGTCAGGCCGGTCACGGTCAGGCCGGTCTTGAACGCCTTCAGCAGCGCCTGCAGGCGCTCTTCGGCGGCCACGGCCAGCGGGCCACGGTTGTTCAGCACGGCGTTGAGGTCGGCGCGGCCGACTTCCTCACGCACCGCGCTCTGCGCCGACTGTTCCAGCACCTGGTTGGCATCCACGGTGCCGAACAGGTACTGCTGCGGGTCGTCGATGCGGTACTGGACGTTCAGCGAGACGTTGACGATGTTCTCGTCACGGGTCAGCACCGGCACCTGGATCGAGAAGGTCTTGATCTCGGTGGCGTTGACCTTGGTAACCGATTCGATCGGCCACGGCAGCTTGAAGTTCGGTCCGGGCTGCAGGATGCGCGAGAACTGGCCAAAGCGCAGCACCACGCCACGCTGCTGTTCGCCGATCAGCTGGAAGCTGGAGAACAGCACCAGCAGCACCACGGCCGCCACCACCCAACGCACGATGCCGCCGTCGAACAGGTCTTTCAGCGGCCCGGGCAGTCCGCCCCAGCCACCACCATTGCCACCGCCGCGGGAGCCGAACGGCCCGCGTCGATTGTCCTCGGGGCCTTGTCCGCCCTTGTTGCCGCCGGGTGTATTCCAGGCCATGCACGCTCCGTCAAGATTTGGGCTGCGGCGCGGGCCCTTCCCGCACCACCAGCCGTGAAACCATTACCGATCATACAAGATGGGGCGGATCGGCAGGATCGAAAGGGGCCCGGCGGGGTAAGGTGGCGTTTTCCTCGAAGTCAGGCAGCGCCGATGGCCCCCACCACCCCGTTCACCGCCTTCCGTATTGAAAACGACGACGCCGGCTACCGCAGCGGCCTGGCCCAGCTCAATGTCAACGATCTCAACCCGGGGCAGGTGCTGATCCGCGCGCAGTGGTCTTCGGTCAATTACAAGGACGCACTGGCCGGTACCGGCAAGGGCCGGATCCTGCGCCGCTTTCCGCTGGTGGGGGGCATCGACGTGGCCGGTACCGTGGTTGCCAGCACCGACCCGGCCTGGCGTGAAGGCGACGCGGTGCTGGCCACCGGCTGCGGCCTCAGCGAGACCCGTGATGGCGGCTACAGCCAGTACGTGCGGCTGGAATCGAGCGCGGTGATCGCGCAGCCGGCCGGGCTGAGCCCGCGCGAAGCGATGGTGCTGGGTACCGCCGGCTTCACTGCGGCGCTGGCCCTGCTGCGCATGCAGGACAACCGGCAGACCCCGGAACTGGGCCCGCTGGCGGTCACCGGCGCCAGCGGCGGCGTCGGTGCGCTGGCCCTGTCGATCTTCAGCCGTGCCGGCTACACGGTGCATGCAGTCAGCGGCAAGCCCGACCAGGCCGACTTCCTGCGCGCCATCGGTGCCACCGAGGTGCTGCCGCGCGAAGCGCTGGCCGATACCGGTCCGCTGCAGTCGGCGCGTTTCGGCGGTGGCCTGGACAATGCCGGCGGCGACATGCTGGCCAGCCTGCTGGCGCAGACCGTGCCCTACGGCAGCGTGGTCAGTGCGGGCCTGGCCGCCAGCCCGACGCTGGACATGACGGTGATGCCGTTCATCCTGCGCGGCGTGTCGCTGCTGGGTGTGTCCTCGGCCAATGCGCCGCGCGGACTGCGCGAAGAAGTCTGGGCGCGGTTGGGCAACCAATGGAAGCCGCAGCACCTGGACCGCATCTGCACCGCCGAAGTCGGCCTGGATGGCCTGCCGGCCGTCTTCGAGCGGATGCTGGCCGGCGGTTCGCTGGGCCGTACCGTGGTGCGGATCGACTGAACGTCGCAGGCAGGCGACGGACGGCACGCGTGCCCCTCCCGCCGGTAATGTGCCCGCACTACACTGCGGGCATTACCTGGGGAACAACATGGCACGCATTCTGATCGTCGACGACTCACCGTCGCAGCTGTTGGGGATACAGCGCATCGTCGAGAAGCTCGGGCACCAGATCCTGACCGCCACCGATGGCGCCGCCGGGGTCGAGACCGCCAAGGCCGAGCTGCCCGACCTGGTCCTGATGGACGTGGTAATGCCGAATCTCAACGGCTTCCAGGCCACCCGCACGCTGGCCCGCGATGAGGCGACCCGGCATATCCCGGTGATCCTGGTGACCACCAAGGACCAGGACACCGACCGCATGTGGGGCATGCGCCAGGGCGCCAAGGCCTACATCACCAAGCCGTTCTCGGAAGACGAGCTGTCCGAGGTGCTGGAACGGGTGTTCGCCGGCCAGGGCTGAGGCTGCTCCGGGAGGTGCCAACCTTGGTTGGCACGCTTTTGTTCTGCCGGCCAGCGGCCGGCACTACCGGAAGGCGTGCGGACCCAGGTCTCAGATCGTCTCGCCGAACGCCTTGGCCAGATTGCGGTAGGCCTTCTTCTGCGCCTCGTCGGTCGCTGCCGGAGCCACGATCTCGAGTTCAACGATCTGATCGCCGTCCGGGCTGCCCGGCAGGCCGCGCCCGCGCAGGCGCAGCTTGCGGCCGGCATCGGAGTCGGCCGGGATCTTCAGCTCCACCGCCCCGCCCAGGGTCGGCACGCTGATGCTGGTGCCAAGCGCCGCCTGCCATGGAGTGACCGGCAGCGTGTAGAGGATGTTGCGGCCATCGACCTCGAACTGGGGGTGTGCGGCGTACTCCACTTCCAGCAGCAGGTTGCCGCCATGGTTGCCCTGCCCGGCCAGCCGGATCACCTGGCCCGGACGGATGCCCTTGGGCACGCGCACGTCCAGCTGCTTGCCGTTGACGGTGATGCGCAGGCTGTCGCCGCTGTAGGCCGCCTCAAGCGGTACCGACAGCTTGGCGCGGGTATCGCGATTGGGCGCATGGCCCTGGCTGCTGAAGCCCGGACCCGGGCCGGCACCGCCGCGCTGGCGGGCGAACAGGCTCTCGAAGAAGTCGCTGAAGCCGCCATTGGCGCCACCGCCGCCGAACACTTCCTCGAAGTTGAAGCCGCCGGCACCGCCGTAGTTCGGCGGCACGTTGAACTCCTCGCCCGGGCGGTAGCCCTGTGCGCGCAACTGGTCGTAGGCCGCGCGCTTCTCCGGGTCACGCAGTGCCTCGTAGGCCTCATTGACCGCCTTGAACTTGTCTTCGGCCCCGGCCTCCTTGCTGACGTCCGGGTGGTACTTGCGTGCCAGCCGGCGGTAGGCGGTCTTGATCTCCGCCTCGCCCGCGCTCGGTTCCACCCCTAGGGTGGCGTAGTAATCCTTGAATTCCATCCAGCTACCTCGATTCGCTTCGGCCGCGCCGGTGGCGCCGCCCCGGGTTCATTCTACGCGCCGGCGATGCTACTCCGCCCCTCGTGCGGCCCCGGTGAGGCCGACTGATCCTGCGCAATGCGGCGGCCATCGCCCTGCCCCAGACTGTGGCTGGATGCCTGCGCCGCGAGGCCTGAAGATGGAGCCTGCACACCGGGTTTCCAATGTCTTGACGCCCCTGTCCCATCCGGTCCCCTAGCCTGCCCCTGCAAGGAGTTCCCCATGACCATCCACGTCGGCGACCGCATTCCTGAAGTGACCCTCAAGCGCATCCGCGAGGGCGTCGAAACGCTCGATACGCATTCGCTGTTCGATGCGCGCAAGGTGGTGCTGTTCGCCGTGCCCGGTGCGTTCACCCCCACCTGCTCGGCGCGCCATCTGCCCGGCTTCGTCGAAAAATTCCAGGACTTCCGCCAGCGCGGCATCGACGTCTATTGCATGGCCGTCAACGATCCGTTCGTGATGAAGGCCTGGGCCGCCGAACAGAACGTGCCCGACGGCCTGCTGATGCTGTCCGACGGCAACGCCGAACTGACCCGCGCGCTCGGCCTGGAACTCGACGCCAGCGCCTCGGGCATGGGCATCCGCTCGCGCCGCTTCGCCCTGTACGTGGTCGATGGCGTGGTGCGCGCGGCGTGGGTCGAACAGCCCGGCCAGTTCGAAGTGTCTTCGGCCGAGTACGTGCTGGAGCACCTGCCCACCTGATTGTCCACCGCAAGAGGAAACGGCCCGCCATGTCCAGCAAGCCAGCCAAAGCCCCCAAACCCGTAGCGAAGATTCCCGGCATCAGCGACCGCAAGACCCTGCGCGAGCGTGCCCGGCGCAACATCGAGGATGGTGCGATCACCGACAGCTACAGCGCCGACCGCAAGGTGGTGATCAAGCTGCTCAACGACGCCCTGGCCACCGAGTACGTCTGCGTGCTGCGCTACTACCGGCACTACTTCATGGCCAAGGGCATGCTGGCCGACGCGGTGAAAGCCGAGTTCCTGGAGCATGCACAGCAGGAACAGGCGCACGCCGGCAAGCTGGCCGAGCGCATCGTGCAACTCGGTGGCGAACCCGACTTCAACCCCGATACGCTGACCGCGCGCTCGCATGCCGAGTACAAGGAAGGCAGCGACCTGCGCGACATGGTCCGCGAGAACCTGGTGGCCGAGCGCATCGCCATTGACAGCTATCGCGAGATGATCAACGTCATCGGCGACCGCGATACCACCACCAAGCGCATCCTTGAGGAAATCCTGGCGCAGGAAGAGGAACACGCCGACGAGTTCGCCGACCTGCTGGATGGCTGGATCGGGGAGTGACGGTCTGACGCTCCCTGTAGAGCCGAGCCCATGCTCGGCTGAGCGCTGCACACGCGTCGCAAGAGCAGCCGAGCATGGGCTCGGCTCTACAACAGCGTGGCAAACATACGGGACGTGCCAACCAAGGTTGGCACCTACCGGAGGACGGTGAAGCGCACCTGCGTCCACGCGCCATCAGCGGCCAGCGCGGTCAGGGTGTGCGTGCCGGGATCGGCAAACTCGCGCTGCATCAGCTGCGCGCCATGGGTCTGCGCGATCCAGCGACCATCCAGCAACCAGTCCACGCGTTGCTCACTGCCCAGCGCGCGCAACTGCAGGCGTACGCCATGTTCGGCGTTGGGTGCACGCGCCAGTGCGGCGCCATCGTTGAGCCCATCGATGTGCAGTGCGACGCTGGCCTCGCGGCCATCGTCACGGCAGTCCGGCGACAGTGGCGGCAGCTGCGAGGCCTCGCGCGTGGCCTTGGGCAGCCACGGTGACAGCAACGCCGGCCAGCGCGCGATCTCGCGCGCCACTTCCTCATGCGGCAAGCGGCAATCGGCAGACACCCGCAATCCGCTGCTGGCATCGGCCAGATAGCGTTGCCGGCCCGGCTGCCAGCGCCGCGCTTCGCGCTCGGGAAAGGTCGGCGGTGCCGCGCCATCAAGCAGGTAGGCCGGCATCCTGCGCTGGCAGAGCGCAGCCGGCAGGCCCTCGGCACGCTCGCCGGTTGGCCAGCAGATGTCTTCCTGGCTGACGCTGGCCGGCATCGGCGCAGCCGCCGAGTCACCACGCTGGCGCGGCAGGCTGTCCACCACCTCGAACATCAGCGGCAGCGCGGTGACCGCGCCGTACTGCCCCGGCAACGGCGTGCCATCCGGGCGCCCCACCCACACCCCCACCGTGTAGTGGCGGGTGCTGCCGATCGCCCAGGCGTCGCGGTAGCCATAGCTGGTGCCGGTCTTCCAGGCCACGCGCGGTCGCCCGCCGACGTCGAAGGTGCCGATGCCGTAGCCCGGCCGCGGATTCGACTCCAGCATCTCGCGCACGATCCAGCTGGCACCGGGCGAGGCCAGTCGCCGTTCGATCATCGGTTCGTCGCCGGTGTAACGCACGCGGCCGGCGATGCCGTTGCGGTTGAGCGCGGCGAACGCGCCGACCAGATCTTCCAGCCGCGCGCCGGTACCGCCCAGTATCAACGACAGGTTGGGCGTGCTGCCCGGCGGAAAGCGCAGCTGGATGCCGGCATGCGACAGGCGCGCGGCAAAGCGCGCCGGACCGACCCGCTGCAACAGGTCCACCGACGGCACGTTGAGTGACAGCCGCAGCGCACTGGAGGCGCCCACCGGTCCGTTGAACGCCATGTCGAAATTGCCGGGCCGGTAGCTGCCGAAACTCTGCGGCGCATCCACCAGCAGGCTTTCCGAATGGATCAGCCCATCATCGAGCGCCATGGCATACAGGAACGGCTTGAGCGTGGAGCCGGGCGAACGCCAGGCCTGCACCATGTCGACATGACCCAGCCGCTGGCGGTCGCCGAACGCCAGCGTGCCGACGTAGGCACGTGCCTGAAGGGTCTGGTTGTCGACCACCAGCAGCGCTGCCGAGGTACGCTCGGGCAGTGTGGAGAAGTAACTGGCCACGCGCTCTTCCAGTGTACGCTGCAGGCCGATGTCGATGCTGCTCTGGATGCGCGCCTGGCCCGGATGCGCCGAATGCAGGCGCTGCGCCAGCAGCGCGGCATGCAGCGGCGGCCGCAGCGAGCGCGCCACCACGTTCTCGATGCGCGCGTCTTCCACCTCTTCTGGCGTCCACGCACCCAGTTCGGCCATGCGGGTCAGCACCTTGTCGCGCGCCTTCTGCGCCGCTTCCGGGTGACGATCCGGGCGCAGCCGGCTCGGTGCCTGCGGCAGCACCGCCAGCAACGCGGCCTCGGCATGCGACAGCTGCGCCGCCGGCTTGCCCAGATAGGCCCAGCTGGCCGCTTCCACGCCTTCGATGGTGCCACCGTAGGGCGCGCGCTCCAGATACAGGGCCAGGATCTGCGGCTTGCTCAGGTGTACTTCCAGCTGCACCGCGCGCAGCATCTGTTTGAGCTTGCCCCACGGTGTGCGCGAGTGCGGATCGAGGATGCGCGCGACCTGCATGGTCAGGGTCGAGCCACCGGACACGATACGGCCGCCGCGCAGCAGCTGGCCGCTGGCCCGCAGGATCGCCAGCGGATTGATGCCTGGGTGGTTCCAGAACCAGCGGTCTTCGTAGGTCAGAAGCGCCTGCAGGTACAGCGGCGAGACGCTGTCGATCGAGGCCGGATAGCGCCACACGCCCTCGGCATCGGCAAACGCGCGCAGCGGCGTGCCGTCTGCAGCCACGACCAAGGTGCTGGTGTCACGCTGCTTCGGCAGCGGTGGCGGGAAGGCGAAATCCAGCACCAGCAGCAGCGCCAGCAGCGCTGCGGTGCCCCAGCGCAGCCACGGCCACAGCGGCCGCAGCCGGCGGCGCAGGGCCGCCAGCCGGTTTTTCATTACGTCATTCATTGCACATTGCCCGCAGGACGGGCCGCGCCGTCGCGGCCCATCCGTGCTATCACGGCTGCACCACCGTGATCGTGGTCGGGTTGCTGCGGCCGACGCCCCGCAGCTGCGGGCGGTACATGTCCTCCACCAGCGGCGGCGGTACCGAGTAGGTGCCCGGGGTCACCGCACGCACCAGGTAGAACACGCTGGCTTTGCTGCCGCGCGAGAGTTTGAGCGCGGCCACATAGCGGTCGTCGCGGAACTCCTCGTGCTTGGTGTCGGCCGCTTCACCCCGGTCGCTGATGGTGATGCCATCGACCACCACGTCGGCCCACTGCTTGGCATCGCCCAGGTTGAAGTTCTCAATCTCCAGGCCGGCCGGCAGCAGGTCGGTCAGCAGTGCATCGGGCATCGGGGTGTCGGCGGTGACGGTGACGCGCACGATCAGCGCCTCGCCTTCCTTCAGCGGACGCGGCGTCCACGGCTTGCCGTCGGTGCCGTAGTAGCTGCGTTCGACCCCGAGCACGCTGTTGTCCGGTGCCGGTGCGCTGCGCGGGATGCCGGCCACATCGATGCTGGCGAACATCGGCGGCTGGCCCTGCGGGGTGAAGCGCACGCCGCTGGCCAGTTCGCTGGCGCTGAAGTTGCGGCCGAACAGCTTGCGCTCGCCGATCGCTTCAGTGCTGCCACCGATCACCAGTTCACCGGACACCAGCGCCTTCTGGTTGGCGGCCAGTGCCTTGCCAAGGCGGGCGATGGCCACCTGCTCCTGCGTGCTCAGCCACATCCAGCCGGCATTGCGGCGCGCATCCAGGCCACGGCCGAGATCGACCGCGCGCGCGTCCCAGGCCGGCTTGGCCAGCTTGTTCTCATGGGTCAGCGCGATCATCAGCGCGTCATCGCGGATCGCGCTGCCGTAATCGCCGAAGTACGACGGGCGTTCACTGCTGGACTTGGCGAAGGCCGCTGCCAGCGCCGCCTGGCCACGCTTGGCATCGCCCTGCAGCGACAACGCCACACCCAGATGGACCAGCGACAGGCCACCGACCGCCTTGCTGCGCTCGTTGTCGTACAGCGTGCGCAGGGTGCCCAGCGGTGCTCGGTTGACCCGCGCCAGCACGTAGCCGGAGTAGGCCTGGTTGGCGAACTTCAGCTTCTCGCGGTCATCCTGGCCGTAGAACTGATTGCCACCGGACAGCAAGTCCTCGCTGAGGCGGTTGAGCGCCTTCTGCAGCACATTGTCGGGCACTGCAAAACCAGCGTCCTTGGCATCAAGCAGGAACTCGGTGATGTACGGGGTCAGCCACGGGTTCACGTAGCCGTCGTCACCCCACATCGAGAAGTTGCCGTTGGCCACCTGCATCGACGCCAGGCGGCCGAACGCGCCTTCCATGCGTTCACGGCGGGTCTTGGCATCCAGGCCGTCGGCGCCGAGCATCGACGACGTCGCCTGGTCCAGGATCAGCGCGGCGTAGCCCTTGCTGGTGGTCTGCTCGGCACAGCCGTACGGATAGTTCAACGCGCCCTGCAGTGCACTGGCGAACGGGATCGGCGGCAGCGGGCTGACCAGCAGCCGGGCATTCACCGACTCGGCCATCAGGCCCTCGGTGAGGCTGTTGTCGAGGCTGACCGCAGCCAGCGGGTCAAGCGTGCGCACCTGCGAACGCAGCACCTGCGGCCACGCCGCGCGCACCGGCAGATCATAGCGACGGTCGGCCTTGAAGCCGTTGCCGTCCACCCGCACCCGTACCTTGGCCACGCTGTGGCCCTCGCGCGCCGACAGCGGGAAGCTGAGCGTGCTCTTGGCATCGGCATTCAACTGCACGCTGCGCGTGCCTTCGGCCAGTGCCAGCGGGCCCTCGGTTTCCACCCGCACGTTGAACGCACCCGGCTTGCCGGTGAAGTTCTGCACGTCCAGGGTGACGGTGCTGCGGTCGCCAGGGGCGAGCACGCGCGGCATGCTGGCTTCGGCCAGGATCGGGGCGCGCACCACGGTTTCCACATCGCGCTTGCCGTACTGGTCATCGCTGTAGACCAGCGCCGACACGCGCAGGGTGCCGTTGAAGTCCGGCACCTTCAGGCGGATCCGGGCGATGCCCTTGGCATCGAGCTGCACCGGGCCGGAGAACAGGTCCACGGTCTGCACGCGCGCGGTCGGGCGCTTGGCCTGCGGCAGCGCCTGCAGGGCCATGTCGCCACCGAACTTGAGCTTGCCGGCGCCGCCGTCGAAGCTCTCGATCACCCGGCTGTAGATGTCGTAGGCATCGATGCCGAGACGACGCTGGGCGAAGAAGTGCGCGCCGGCATCGGGCACCGGGAAGCGGGTGATGTTGAGGATGCCCACGTCCACCGCCGAGACGGTGACGTGTGCCATCTTGCCGGCCAGCTGCGGCGCGCTGACCGTCACCGGCAGGTCCTGCTCGGGGCGCATCTGCTTGGGCGCCGCCAGGCCGACCGCCACGGTGCGGCCCTTGCGGTCCATCGGCACATGCACCACACCCACGGCACGGGCCGGGGTGATCTTGCTCGGCGCACTGCCGCCACGGAACACCAGCGCGGTGATGTAGACGTCGTGGCGTTCCCAGTCGGCGGTGACCGGGATCTTGAAGGTCGAACCCGGCTTGGCGTCGATGTCCTGCACGTACAGCATGCGGTCGGTCTCGACCATCAGGATGCCCTTGCCGGCGTGCGGCGGGGTCACCGTCACCTCAAGCGTGTCACCGGCCCTGTAGCCGGTCTTGTCCAGGCCCAGCTTGACCTTGTCCGGGCGTGCGTCCAGGCCGCGGTTGTCATCGCCCCAGCTCCAGCCGGCGCGGAACGGATAGCGGCTGGTCAGGCCGGTGGACGGATCGAACACGTCCACCCGGTACTCGCCCCACTCCACCGGCACATCGAAGGCCACCGCACTGCTGCCAGCATCGACCGTGCGGGTTTCCTTGTTCTCGAAGCGGCGGGTGAAATCGTAGTCCCAACGGTTGTCGTTGAAGGTCCAGTGGTAATCGCGCAGTTCGCGCACCAGGGTGATCTTCAGGCCCTTGGCCGGCTGCGGCTTGCCCGCCGCATCCACGCGCATCAGCTCGAAGCGCGCATTGCCGTTGGCATCGGCACCGTCTTCCGGGTTGAACAGCGGACGCACGCCTACCAATGCATTGGCCGGCCACATCACCCGCTTCAGGGTGCGGGTGACGGTGCGGCCACCGGTTTCGTACAGGCTGCCGGACAGCACCACGGCAATCG
This sequence comes from Stenotrophomonas sp. CS3K5, assembly GCF_059515225.1. Taxonomy (NCBI): domain Bacteria; kingdom Pseudomonadati; phylum Pseudomonadota; class Gammaproteobacteria; order Lysobacterales; family Lysobacteraceae; genus Stenotrophomonas; species Stenotrophomonas sp. CS3K5. The sequence continues at coordinate 108,627 of NZ_JCAKRX010000013.1, read as the reverse complement.
GTGCCTTGGCCTTGGCCGCCTCTTCCGGCAATGCCACGTCCTCGCGCAGCTGGCCGTTGGCCGGCAGCGTGGTATCGATCACGTCCTTGGCTTCGCGCGGCAGCTGCAGGGTCGGGTCACCAAAGAAGTAGCCCGGCAGGCCTTCCACCGGCTGCTGCTCGGCCGCCACGGCCATGCGCGCGGTAAAGCGGTTGCCATCGGCCGGCGCACCATACAGATAGGCGCCATTGGCCTGCAGGCGCAGTTCCTCGCCCGGCTTCAGCGTCTTCTGCGCACTGTCCAGGTCCAGCTTCATGCGCTCGGGCAGGAACTCTTCGATGCGCAGGGTCATGCCCTGGATCGCTTCCTTGCTGGCCGGGTCGGTACGGAATTCCACCTGCCAGCGCCCGGTCGGCGCCTCGGCGGGGATGACCTGCTCGAAGTTGATGTAGCCCTGCTCGCCCGGTTGCAGGCGAGTCTCGCGGAAAGTCTTGCCGTCGGGCTGCTTCAGGCGCAGGAACACCGGCTGCGCCTTGACCGGCTTGCCATCGTTGTCGCGCAGCAGCGCGGACAGGCGCACGGTCTCGCCGGGGCGGTACAGGTCGCGGCCGGACCAGGCATAGACATCGAACCAGGCGTTGTCACGGCCGGCCACGGCGAATTCGCTCAGGTCCAGCGCCGGCTGGTTGAACGGCAGGAAGCTGGTGTCCTTGCCACTGCTGGCGACCAGCACGTGGGTGGCATCCAGGGTGTAGTTCAGCAGCGCATTGCCGTTGCCGTCGGTGCTGCCCTTCAGTACCACCTCGCCCTTGGCATCGAGCACGCGCAGGTCGATACCCTTCAGCGGCGCACCGTCCTTCAGGCCGGCGGTGTGCACGAACAGCTTGTCCTTGTACGCCCGGGTGTGCAGGCCGATGTCGCTGACCGAGAAGAACGCGGTATCGAACTCTCCCTCGTAATCACCGGTGCGCTTGAGCAGGGCGAAGTACAGGCCCGGCTCCTGCAGTTCCTTGATGTCCTGGGTCGGCAGGTAGGTCAGCACCCGCTCGTTCTGCTTGCCGCCGAGGATGAAGCGGTTGACGTAGACCGGCTCGGCCAGCTTGTTGATCGGGCTGCGCTCGTAGTCGCTGCTCAGTTCCCAGCTGCCACGGCGGCCACCGCGCTGGTACTGGCTGAAGAAGGTCGGCAGGTCCTTCTCGCGCACGCGCAGGAACTCGACGTCGACCTCCGGCACGTTCACCGAGACCACCGGCAGGCCGCGGCTGTCCTTGGCCGGCAGCACACTGCCCTGCGAGGCGAAACCGACCACCGGCTTCAGCTCGCCGCTGAACACCTTCTGCTTCAGCTCCTTGCCCAGGCGGCTGCCATCGGCGGCCAGCAGGTCGGCCGAGACCACCAGGCTGAACTCCTTGCCGGCCTCGACGAACGGGTAGCGCAGGGTCAGGCCGTCATCGGACAGGGTCCAGCTGCTGTCGTCGGTACCGACCTTCTCTTCGAAGCGCACCAGTTTGTCGAAGTCCTGGGTGCCGACCAGCGGGCGCGAGAACTCCAGCGCCAGCGACAGGCCGTCATTCTTCTGGTCCGGGTAGGCGCGCAGCAGGGTGAACTCCTTCACCTGCTCGGCCTGGGTGGTGATGGCTTCACCGCTGGCCTTGGGCAGCTGCCCGCTGTCATTGCGGCAGCCGGCCAGGCCCAGCAACAGGCCTCCTGCCAGTACAGCCGCCGCCCATCCCCACCGCTTCCGCCGTGCCGGACCGCTCATGTCGTCACTCCTTGATCGAGGCAGCCATTATAGGCGCGCCGCGTCAAGGTGTTGACGCCCCGGCGGTCGGAAACCCGGTTCCGCCCGGGACCCGGTAGTGGCCAACCTTGGTTGGCGTCGGCCGTGCCAACCAAGGTTGGCAACTACCCAGGCGCGCCCTACCCCGGCAGGTACAGGTCCACGTAGTCGGTTACCGGCATTGCCGCCAGCGCCACCGGGTCCAGCGATGCGGCCAGGATGCGCTGCTGCTGCACGGTCGGGAAGCGATGGGCCAGGTGCCGGCGGAACTTGTCCATCAGCAGCGGAATGCCTTCGGCGCGGCGACGGGCGTGGCCGAGCGGATACTCCACCCGCACCTCGGGCAGTTCAGCGCCATCGGTGAAGCGCACGCTCAGGCCGTTGCCGATGCTGCGCTTGTCCGGGTCCAGGTAGTCGGCGCTGAGCTGCGGGTCTTCATGGCAGGCCATCTTCGCGCGCAGTGCGTCGATGCGTGGATCGGCGGCCACGTCATCTTCGTAGTCCTCGGCCACCAGCCGCCCGTGCAGCAACGCGATGGCGACCATGTACTGCACGCAGTGGTCGCGGTCGGCCGGATTATGCAGCGGCCCCTGCTTGTCGATGATGCGGATGCAGGCCTCCTGGGTGCGGATGGTGATATGCGCGATGTCCTCGACCCGCCGCCCCATCGCGCGCAGCTGCTGGTGCAGCGTGATCGCCGCCTCCACTGCGGTCTGGCCATGGAATTCGGCCGGATAGCTGATCTTGAACAGCACGTTCTCCATGACGTAGCTGCCCAGCGGACGCCCCAACGTCACACGCTCGCCATGCATGGATACGGCTTCAAAACCCCAGGTCGGCGCACTCAACACGCTGGGGTAGCCCATTTCGCCGCTGGCCGCCATCAGCGCCAGGCGCACGCCCCGACTGGTCGCATCGCCCGCCGCCCAGCTCTTGCGCGAGCCGGTGTTGGGCGCGTGCCGGTAGGTGCGCAACGCCTGGCCATCGACCCAGGCCAGCGACAGTGCATTGAGCATGCGTTCGCGATCCAGCCCGAGCAGCTGCGCCACCACCGCCGTGGTGGCCACCTTGACCAGCAGCACATGGTCCAGCCCGACCCGGTTGAAGGCATTGCGCAGCGCCAGCACGCCCTGGATCTCGTGCGCCTTGATCATCGCCAGCAGCACGTCGTGCACGGTCGGAGGCGGGCGGCGCAGCGCCTGCGCGTTGCGCCCCAGCCAATCGCAGACGGCCAGGATGCCGCCAAGATTATCGGAAGGATGGCCCCACTCGGCGGCCAGCCAGGTGTCGTTGAAATCCAGCCAGCGCACCATCGCGCCCAGGTTGAAGGCAGCCTGCACCGGATCCAGCACGTAGTGCGTGCCCGGCACCCGCGCGCCGTTCACCACGCTGATGCCAGGGACCAGCGGCCCGAGCAGCTTGCTGCAGGCCGGGAAGGACAGTGCCTCCAGCCCGCACCCGAGCGTGTCGAGCAGGCAGTGGTGTGCGGTCTGGAACGCCAGCGGCGAGTCGATGCGGGCATCACGCACGTAATCGACGATGTCCACCAGCAGCGCATCCCACGCTGCACGCTCGTTGGATGGGGTGTGACTGTCGGACATCATCGATCTCCTCGTTGCGGTGCACGGTTGCCCGTGCGCCCTGCCAACCAAGGTTGGCATCTACCAAAGCAATCGGTCTCTGCGGCCAGGTAGTCGCCAACCTTGGTTGGCGTTTACCAATGCATCACTCGGCCGGCACCCGCACCTTGCCTTCCATCAGCACACGGGCGCTGCGGCTCATGATCGCCTTGGTCACCGTCCACTGGCCGTCAACGAGCCCGGCCTGCGCACCTACGCGCAACGTGCCGGAGGGATGGCCGAAGGTGACTGCTTCGCGTTCGCCGCCACCGGCCGCGCGATTGACCAGCGTGCCCGGAATCGCTGCTGCGGTGCCGATCGCCACGGCGGCGGTACCCATCATCGCGTGGTGCAGCTTGCCCATCGACAGCGCACGCGCATGCAGGTCGATGGCCGAGGCCGGGATGGCCTTGCCGCTGGACGATACGTAGTCCTGTGCCGGTGCCACGAAGGCCACTTTCGGCGTGTGCTGGCGGGTCGCCGCGTCTTCCAGGTTCTTGATCAGGCCCATGCGCAAGGCGCCGTAGGCGCGGATCGTCTCGAAGCGCTCCAGCGCTGCCTTGTCTTCGTTGATCGCCGGCTGCAGCTCGGTACCGGTGTAGCCCAGGTCGGCGGCATTGAGGAAGATGGTCGGGATGCCGGCGGTGATCATGGTCACTTCGAAGTTGCCGACGCCGGGCACCTCCAGGGTGTCCACCAGATTGCCCGTCGGGAACATCGCGCCAGCGTCGCCATCATCGGACGGATCGATGAATTCGAGCTGGATCTCGGCGGCCGGGAAGGTCACGCCGTCCAGCTCGAAATCGCCGATCTCCTGCACTTCGCCATCGCGCATCGGCACGTGGGCGATGATGGTCTTGCCGATGTTGGCCTGCCAGATGCGTACGGTGCACAGGCCTTCGCGCGGCACGCGCGCGGGATCGATCAGACCATTGGCGATGGCGAACGGGCCGACCGCAGTGCTGAGGTTGCCACAGTTGCCGCTCCAGTCGACGAAGGCGGTATCGATCGAGACCTGGCCGTACAGGTAGTCCACATCGTGGTCCGGCACAGAAGCGGTGGAGATGATCACGCACTTGCTGGTGCTGGACGTTGCACCACCCATGCCGTCGGTGTGCTTGCCATACGGATCGGGCGAACCGATCACGCGCATCAGCAGCGCATCGCGAGCAGCGCCCGGCACCTGCGCGGCTTCGGGCAGGTCCTGCAGGCGGAAGAACACGCCCTTGCTGGTGCCACCACGCATGTAGGTTGCGGGAATACGGAGTTGCGGGAGGAAGGTCATGGATCGGGTTCCTGTGTGCAGTGAAACAATTCCTGGGGAGCCGTGCACCGACTTGCGGTGGGCCGGATGTACTGGCTTCATTCTCGATTCGATGCGCGTTCAAGCAGCTTCTGGAAGTGCCCCGGGGGCAGAGGGGCAGGAAGCCCCAAAGCGACGCCTTCCGCGATCAACTGGCGCAGCAGGTCTTCAGCCTTGCTTCGCCGCCGCTGACGGACAAGGTCACGAACGTACCCGGAAGCGCTGGCATAGTCGCCTTCACGAACTTCCTGGTCCACGAATTGTCTGAGCTCATCTGTCAGTATCACTTTGATATTGACCATGCAAACCTCCACTGCGGAACTGTCACGCGACAGTCTGCGAGGCACCAAAGGCCACGACAAGTACAGAAAGCGCGAGCCTTTGCATGAAGAAGTCTTTGCCATCAGGCAGGCGCCTCAGCATGACTTCGCCGCGCCCGCGCTGACGTCCCTTGCTGCCAATGGAACAGATACAGGATGGCCAGTTTGGTACTTCCGCTCACCACGGCCAGCAGCAGCAAAGGCCATCCCATCCGCAGGCCCATGGCGAAGGCAAATACGATCGTGGACAGGTCCATCAGCAGAATCAACTGACTCATCCGCAGCGACACGGCACCGGTGTGGCCATTGCGCAGGATCAGCAGAATCTGGTGCACGTAGCCCTGCGCCAGCAAGGCGGTGATCACCACAATCATCGCGCCGGCCACTGCCCTGCCCTCATCCACGTGACGGTTGCCCCAAGCCAGACCGGCCAGCGCGCAGATCAACAGCAGCACGGCTGCCAGCAGGCTGATCGTGGCGGAGCCACTTCGGCGGTCACGCCAGATCTCCACCAGGATGCTCATGACCAGTATCGATGCGAGCAGGCGCGGCCAGACAATGAAGTGATTGAATGGTGTGACGCTGTAGCCGTAGATGAAGAACGAAAGGTACGCCAGGAAGCTGACCGTGAACTGGTTCAGCGACAGCACTGAAGTGGCGCTGTCAGTCGCGCCCGCACGTTCCCGGCGGCTGCGCACCAGTCGCAACTGCGCGCCCACACCCAACAGGCTCAGAAGAATAAAGGCCGTGTTGACCGTGCCTGCGATGTTGTAGAACGCCGTTCCCATGCAGATGGGGCAACGCCCCTCTCCTCTGTGACCACCGCCATGCGGGCCGAAGCCAGCATGGCGGCAACTCGACACAAGGTAGCCACCAGCTGCCTTACGCCACCTTGGCGCCTTCCAGGAAGTCCTGGGCGAAGCGCTGCAGCACGCCGCCGGCTTCGTAGATCGCTACTTCCTCGTCGCTGTCCAGGCGGCAGGTGACCGGCACGATCACGTCCTGGCCGTCGCGGCGGTGGATGACCAGGGTCAGGTCGGCGCGCGGGGTACGCTCGCCGACCACGTCGAAGGTCTCGGTGCCGTCGATGCCCAGAGTCAGGCGGGTGGTGCCCGGCTTGAACTCCAGCGGCAGCACGCCCATGCCGATCAGGTTGGTGCGGTGGATGCGTTCGAAGCCCTCGGCCACGATCGCTTCCACGCCGGCCAGGCGCACGCCCTTGGCGGCCCAGTCACGCGAGCTGCCCTGACCGTAGTCGGCACCGGCGATGATGATCAGCGGCTGCTTGCGCTCCATGTAGGTCTCGATCGCCTCCCACATGCGCATCACCTTGCCTTCCGGCTCCACGCGCGCCAGCGAGCCCTGCTTCACGCTGCCGTCGTCGTTGCGCACCATCTCGTTGAACAGTTTCGGATTGGCGAAGGTGGCGCGCTGCGCAGTCAGGTGGTCACCGCGGTGGGTGGCATAGGAATTGAAGTCTTCTTCCGGCAGGCCCATCTTCGCCAGGTATTCGCCGGCGGCGCTGGAAGCCAGGATCGCGTTGGACGGCGACAGGTGATCGGTGGTGATGTTGTCCGGCAGCACCGCCAGCGCGCGCATGCCGGCCAAGGTGCGTTCACCGGCCAGTGCGCCCTCCCAGTACGGCGGGCGGCGGATGTAGGTGCTCTGCGGGCGCCAGTCGTACAGCGGGCTGACCGCCGCGCCATGCTCCACGCGCACGTTGAACATCGGGTTGTAGACCTTGCGGAACTGCTCCGGCTTCACCGCCGCCTTGACCACGGCGTCGATCTCCGCATCGCTCGGCCAGATGTCCTTCAGGCGCACCTTGTTGCCATCGGCGTCCACACCCAGCACGTCCTTCTCGATGTCGAAACGCACGGTGCCGGCAATGGCGTAGGCGATCACCAGCGGCGGCGAGGCCAGGAAGGCCTGCTTCGCGTACGGGTGGATGCGGCCGTCAAAGTTGCGGTTGCCCGACAGCACGGCCGTCGAATACAGATCGCGGTCGATGATCTCCTGCTGGATTGCCGGGTCCAGCGCGCCGCTCATGCCATTGCAGGTGGTGCAGGCGAAGGCGACGATGCCGAAGCCGAGCTTCTCCAGGTCCGGCAGCAGGCCGGCCTCTTCCAGGTACAGCTGCACTGCCTTCGAGCCCGGTGCCAGCGACGACTTCACCCACGGCTTGCGCAGCAGGCCGCGTTCATTGGCCTTGCGCGCCAGCAGGCCGGCAGCGATCACGTTGCGCGGGTTGGAGGTGTTGGTGCAGCTGGTGATGGCGGCGATGATCACCGCGCCATCGGGCATCAGGCCCTGGGCCTGTTCGGCCTTGCCGGCTTCCAGCTTGGCTTCATCGGCAATGCCGCGCTCGGCCAGCTCGGACACCGGCAGACGGCGATGCGGATTGCTCGGCCCGGCCATGTTGCGCACCACGCTGGACAGGTCGAAGCGCAGCACGCGCTCGTACTGCGCGGTGGCCAGCGCATCGGCCCACAGGCCGGTGCTGCGCGCGTAGTTCTCCACCAGCGCCACCTGCGACTCTTCGCGGCCGGTCAGGCGCAGATAGTCGATGGTCTGCTGATCGATGTAGAACATTGCCGCAGTGGCACCGTATTCCGGACACATGTTGGAGATGGTGGCGCGGTCACCGATGGTCAGTGCCGCGGCACCCTCGCCGAAGAATTCAAGGTACGCACCGACCACGCGTTCCTTGCGCAGGAACTCGGTCAGCGCCAGCACCACGTCGGTGGCCGTGATGCCCGGCTGCGGCCGGCCGCTCAGCTCGACACCGATGATGTCCGGCAGGCGCATCCACGAGGCGCGGCCGAGCATCACGTTCTCCGCTTCCAGGCCGCCCACGCCAATGGCGATCACGCCCAGCGCGTCCACGTGCGGGGTATGGCTGTCGGTACCGACGCAGGTATCCGGGAACGCCACGCCGTCCTGCACGTAGACCACCGGCGACATCTTCTCCAGGTTGATCTGGTGCATGATGCCGTTGCCCGGCGGAATCACATCCACGTTCTGGAACGCCAGCTTGGTCCAGTCGATGAAGTGGAAGCGGTCTTCGTTGCGGCGGTCTTCAATGGCGCGGTTCTTCTCGAACGCCTGCGGATCGAAACCACCGCACTCCACCGCCAGCGAGTGATCGACGATCAGCTGCACCGGCACCACCGGATTCACCTTGGCCGGGTCGCCGCCCTTGTCGGCGATCGCATCACGCAGGCCGGCCAGGTCCACCAGCGCGGTCTGGCCCAGGATGTCGTGGCAGACCACGCGCGCCGGGAACCACGGGAAGTCGAGGTCGCGACGGCGCTCGATCAGCTGCGTCAGCGAAGCGGCCAACGTGGCCGGATCGCAGCGGCGTACCAGGTTCTCGGCCAGCACGCGCGAGGTGTACGGCAGCGCGGCATAGGCGCCGGGCTGGATCGCATCGACGGCGGCACGCGCATCGAAATAGTCCAGCGTGCTGCCGGGGAGGTTCTTGCGGTAATCGGTATTCATGGGCTGGCGGAGTACTTGGGGCGGGCCGGGTGCCGGCAATGCGGCGGCGAATGCATCCGGCCGGCGCAGGGCCGGCCGGATGGGTACAGCGGGTGGATCAGACGCGCTTGTCGATGGCGACGAAGTCGCGGTCTTCCGGGCCGATGTAGTTGGCGCTCGGGCGGATGATCTTGCCGTCGATGCGCTGCTCGACGATGTGCGCGCTCCAGCCGGCGGTGCGTGCGATCACGAACAGCGGGGTGAACATCGCGGTCGGCACGCCCATCATGTGGTAGCTGACGGCGCTGAACCAGTCCAGGTTCGGGAACATCTTCTTGATGTCCCACATCACCGACTCCAGGCGCTCGGCAATGTCGTACATCTTCATGCTGGACTGTTCTTCGGACAGCTCGCGGGCCACGTCCTTGATCACCTTGTTGCGCGGATCAGAGACGGTGTAGACCGGGTGACCGAAACCGATCACCACTTCCTTGCGCTCGACGCGGGCCTTGATGTCTTCCTCGGCCTCATCCGGGTTGTCGTAGCGCTTCTGCACTTCGAACGCCACTTCGTTGGCGCCGCCGTGCTTCGGGCCACGCAGTGCGCCGATGCCACCGCAGATCGCGCTGTACATGTCGCTGCCGGTGCCGGCGATGACGCGGCAGGTGAAGGTGGAGGCGTTGAACTCGTGCTCGGCGTACAGGATCAGCGAGGTGTGCATCGCCTTCACCCACGAATCCTGCGGCTTTTCGCCGTGCAGCAGGTGCAGGAAGTGGCCACCGATCGAGTCGTCGTCGGTTTCCACGTCGATGGCGCGGCCGTTGTGGCTCCAGTGGTACCAGTACAGCAGCATCGAGCCGAGGCAGGCCATCAGCTTGTCGGCGATGTCGCGCGCGCCCGGATGGTTGTGGTCATCCTTCTCCGGTGCCACGCAGCCGAGCACGGATACGCCGGTGCGCATCACGTCCATCGGGTGCGCCGACGGCGGCAGTTCTTCCAGTGCGGCCTTCACTGCGGCCGGAATGCCACGCAGCGACTTCAGCTTGGCCTTGTACGAGACCAGCTCGGCGCGGGTCGGCAGCTTGCCGTGCACCAGCAGGTAGGCGATTTCCTCGAATTCGCTGGTGTTGGCCAGGTCCAGGATGTCATAGCCGCGGTAGTGCAGGTCGTTGCCACTGCGGCCCACGCTGCACAGCGCGGTGTTGCCGGCAGCGGTGCCGGACAGGGCGACGGACTTCTTCGGCTTGAAGGTCGGGGTTGCGGTCGTATCGTTCATGTTTCCCTCCGAAAACTTGATGGTGCAGGGTACTGCTTATTTCTTGGCGGCGAACAGTGCATCAAGCTGCTGCTCGAAGGCGTGGTAGCCGATGCGGTCGTAGAGTTCTTCGCGGGTCTGCATGGTCTCCACCACGTTGCGCTGGTGGCCATCGCGGCGCACCGCCTGGTAGACGTTCTCTGCGGCCTTGTTGGCGGCGCGGAACGCCGACAGCGGGAACAGCTGGATGGCGACGCCGGCCGAGGCCAGTTCATCGCGGCTGAACAGCGGGGTGGCACCGAATTCGGTGATATTCGCCAGCACCGGCACCTTCACCGCGTCGACGAAGCGACGGTAGGTGTCCAGGTCGTAGGCGGCCTCGGCGAAGATGCCGTCGGCGCCGGCCTCGACGCAGGCGATGGCACGCTCGATGGCCTTGTCCACGCCGTCCACCTGGATGGCGTCGGTGCGCGCGATCAGGAAGAAGTCCGGATCGGTCTTGGCATCGGCAGCGGCCTTCACGCGATCGACCATTTCACCCTGCGAGACGATTTCCTTGCCCGGGCGGTGACCGCAGCGCTTGGCGCCGACCTGGTCTTCGATGTGGCAGGCGGCCGCGCCGGCCTTGATCAGCGACTTCACGGTGCGCGCGATGTTGAACGCGCTCGGGCCGAAGCCGGTGTCGATGTCCACCATCAGCGGCAGGTCGCAGACATCGGTGATGCGGCGCACGTCGATCAGCACGTCTTCCAGGGTGTTGATGCCCAGGTCCGGCAGGCCCAGCGAACCGGCAGCGACACCGCCGCCGGACAGGTAGATGGCGCGGAACCCGGCGCGCTTGGCCAGCAGTGCGTGGTTGGCGTTGATCGCGCCGATCACCTGCAGCGGCGATTCGGCAGCCAGCGCCTCACGGAAGCGGGCACCGGCAGAGAATGGAGTGGAAGCGGTCATGCGGCAATCCAGTTTGGAGAACGGGTAGGTGGGCGCAAACACCATGCCAAGCTGCAAGCCGTTGATTTCACGGGGATGACCGGACTACAGCGCTGAAACGAATGAAACATTGAAACAGATGTATCATGAAACATCGCCCCCCCCCCTCCCCGCCGCCATGTACCTGCCCCGCTCCCCGCTGCGCCACGCCGATGCCGACCCGGGCCGCCCGGTGATCTGGACGGTCAGCGTCTCGCGCCTGACCGGTCTGCTCGGCGATGTCATTCCCGAATTCGACCGCCGCGCGCGCATCGAGCAGATCAATCTCGGCTTCGAGGACGCGGTGTCGGTGATCGGCCAGCGCCTGCGCCGCGAGCATTGCGACGTGGTGATTGCCGGTGGCTCCAACGCCGCCTGGCTGCGCAGCCGGCTGGAACTGCCACTTGTGCCGATCCAGGCCAACGGCTTCGACCTGATGGAGGCGCTGGCGCGGGCACGGCGCATCGCCAGCCGTATCGGCCTGGTCACCCACGCCAGCGACGTGCCGGTGTTCAGCAACTTCCAGCAGAGCTTCGGGCTGGACATCGAGCATCGCCGCTTCGTCACCCGCGAGGATGCGCGCGACTGCATCGCCGACCTGCGCGCCAACGGTATCGAGGTGATCGTCGGCACCGGCATGGCCATCGACCACGCCGAACAAGCCGGCCTGCCGGGCGTGCTGCTGTACTCGGCCGATTCGGTACGGCAGGCGTTCGAGCACGCACTGGAACTGACCCAGACCCTGGCCCGCTCTGGCGGCAGCCGGCCCGCGCCGCGCCGCCGCGCCACACCACGCAACGATGCCCACGCCCTGCTCGGCGACAGCGAGGCGATGGCGCAGGTGCGCGCGCAGATCGCGCTGTATGCACCGCATGACAGCACCGTGCTGGTCACCGGCGAAACCGGCACCGGCAAGGAGCTGGTCGCACGCCAGCTGCATGCGGGCAGTGGCCGACGCGGCCGCTTCGTCGCGCTGAACTGCGGTGCGATCAGTGAATCGCTGCTGGAGGCCGAGCTGTTCGGCTACAGCGATGGCGCGTTCACAGGCGCACGTCGCGGCGGTCGTGTCGGCCTGGTTGAGGCCGCCGACGGCGGCACGCTGTTCCTGGATGAGATCGGCGAACTGCCGCTGCCGCTGCAGACCCGCCTGCTGCGGGTGCTGGAAGAGCGCGAAGTGCTGCGCGTGGGCGCCACCGAACCCACCCCGGTCGACCTGCGCGTGGTGGCCGCCACGCTGCAATCACTGGAGCAGCGCGCGGCAGCGGGCAGCTTCCGTCGCGACCTGTATTACCGGCTGGCGGCACTGCGCATCGCCCTGCCGCCGCTGCGTGCACGGCGCTGTGACATCCCGCTGCTGGCCCAGCATTTCTTCCGCCAGCTGCGTGGCGTCGATGCGCCGCTGGATGAAGATGCCCTAGCGGTGCTGACCGCCGCCGAGTGGCCGGGCAATGTGCGTGAGCTGCGCAACCTGATGGATCGCCTGCGCATCCATTGGCAGCCCGGTGAAGGGCAGATCGACGCGGCGCGACTGCGGCAGCTTGCGCCCGAGCTGACAAGCGAAGGCGCGACGGCACTGCCGCTGGAAAGCAACGGCAAGCGCCCGCCGCGTGCACAACTGGAAGCACTGCTGCAGGAACACCGCAATGACCGCGAGGGCATGGCCCAAGCGCTGGGCGTATCACGCACCACGCTGTGGCGTTGGCTGCGCGCGGAGGGCCTGTAGCGTCGAGCTTGCTCGACTTATGTAGAGTCGAGCCATGCTCGACTGGGGAGAATCAGCCGAGCATGGCGCGGCTCTACAGGAGGAGCAGTCGAGCAAGCTCGACGCTACAGAAGCTGCGCGCGACGGCGCGCGTCGAAGGCGAAGCGGCCACTGCCCACCGCTGCAATCCACAGCAACAGCACGCCCAGCGGCACTTCGCTCAGATAGAAGAACCAGCTCAGCCAATCCAGCACGCCCAGCCCGGCCGGAATGCGCGCGATGCCGTCTGTCAGCGCCGCCACCGCGCAGATCGCCGCCAGCAGCAGGGCCGACGGGCGGCTCAACAGGCCCAGCACCAACAGGCCACCGGCAATCCATTCAATGGCCCCGAGCACCGGCGCACTGAACACCGGAAACGGGATGCCCGCCTCGACCAGCGTATGCACCATGCGCTCGCGCCCAGCATCGGTGAACACCTTGTTCCAGCCGGAGACGCAGAACATCACCCCGGCCACGATGCGGGCCAGCAACAACAGCAACGCTTCCACGCCGCGGCGCGGCGGCGGCACGGCAAACAGGCAACGCCAGGCAGGCATGGCAACTCCGCAGATCGAGGGCATCGGCCGGAGTGTGCCTGCCAGCGACCTGCTCGCAGATGAAGCAGGCCGGTCCGTTCACGACACCCCACTCCGTAGCGTCGAGCTTGCTCGACGGCGGTCGCTCTGCCGCCAAGAGCAGCCGAGCATGGGCTCGGCTCTACAGCAGCCCCAGCATCACCATCCCGCCTTACGGGTACAGCAGGCGCTTGCTCCAGCGCCCTTCGGCACCGGCTTCATAGCACCAGCGCTCGTGCAGGCGGAACTGCGCGCCGTACCAGAACTCGATGCGGTCGGGCACCACGCGCAGACCACTCCAGCCGTCCGGACGCGGCACCTCCTGGCCCTGGAAACGTGCCTCGACCTCCGCCACGCGCGCATCGAACTCTTCGCGCGTCGCCAGCGTCTTCGACTGCTGCGAGGCCCATGCACCGATCTGGCTCATGCGCGGGCGGCTGGCGAAATAGGCATCGGCTTCGGCATCGGCGACCTGCTCGACACGGCCTTCGATGCGCACCTGGATGCCGGCCTCGCGCAGGCTGCGCCACAGGAACAGCAGCGCGGCCTGCGGATTGGCCTGCAGTTCCCGCCCCTTGTGGCTGTCCAGGTGGGTGTAGAACACGAAGCCGCGCTCGTCGAACGCCTTCAGCAACACGGTGCGCGCCGAGGGGCGGCCATGCGTATCGGCGGTGGCCACGGTCATCGCGTTCGGCTCGACCTCGCGGCTCTGTTTGGCCTCTTCAAACAGGCCAGCAAACGTGGACAGGGCTTCGGCGTACAGGTCGCTCATGATTGCGTTCTTCTCACACGGATTGGGCTATTGTGGCTGCATGGCCGCTGCTGCGTATATGCCCCAGGTGAAAGGATTCCCCGAAACATTGGCCGAACAGGCGCTGGACGATGCGCTGGGCAGCGGCGCAGCGGTTCCAGTATTGGCGATCAGCGGCCTGCAGGGGAGCGGCAAATCGACGCTGGCCGCACAGGTGGTGGCGCGCGCACAGGCGCGCGGCCTCAACGCGGCGACGCTGTCCATCGATGACGTCTACCTGACCCGCGCCCAGCGCCAGCGGCTGGCCCGCCAGGTGCATCCGCTGCTGATCACCCGTGGCCCACCCGGCACCCATGACCTGCCACTGGCCCACGCCGTGCTCGACGCAGTGGCCGCGCGGCACCCCTTCGCCCTGCCCCGCTTCGACAAGCTGGCCGATGAGCGCCTGCCCCAGGCGCAGTGGCCGCGAATTGAACGGCCGCTCGATCTGCTGGTGTTCGAAGGCTGGTTCCTCGGCACGCCGGCGCAGGCCGACGACGCGCTGCGCAGCCCGCTGAACGCACTGGAACGCGAAGCCGACGCCGACGGCCGCTGGCGTCGCTGGTGCAACCAGGCGCTGGCCCGCGACTACCCCGCGCTGTGGCAGCGCTGCGACCGCCTGTGGTTCCTGCAGCCGCCGGATTTTTCGGTGGTGCCGCGCTGGCGCTGGCAGCAGGAGCAGAACCTGCAGGCCGCACAGCCGGGCCGGCACGGCATGAGCCGGCCACAGCTGGAGCGCTTCGTGCAGTACTACGAGCGGGTCAGCCGGCAGGCGCTGCAGGCCTTGCCGGCGCTGGCCGACCACGTGGTGGTGCTGGACGGCCAGCGCCAGGTGCAGGCACTGCGCTGAACGCGCTTATTCGACCAGGAAGGTCACCCGCAGGTTGACCCGCCATTCGGTGATCTCGCCGCTGCCGTTGGTCACCACCTTGGTCTCGTTCACCCAGGCGCCCTGGATGCCCTTGACCGTCTCGGAGACCTTCTTCAAACCGCTGCGTACGGCGTCCTCGACACTTTTCGGCGAGGAGGCGGTGATTTCGATGACCTTGGCGACCGACATGGGCTGTACTCCAGCTGGCGCGGGAACCCCCGCAGGAACCACCACCCTGACGTGAAGAACGTAAAGGCCGGGGCATGGAGGTGTTAGCATCAGAGGGCATGAATCCTGCTCCGAACCTGATCCTGATCGGCCCGATGGGCGCCGGCAAAACCTGCATCGGCCGCCGCCTCGCCGAGCGCTTCACGCTGGACTTCGTCGATGTCGACCAGGCCATCGTCGATGCCGCCGGCGCCAGCATTCCGACCATTTTCGAGCACTCCGGGGAAACCGGCTTCCGCGCCCACGAACGCGAGGCGCTGGCACGCGTGCTGGCAGGCCGCGGCCAGCTGGTTTCCACCGGTGGCGGCGCGGTGCTCGATCCGGGCAACCGTGCCCTGATCGCCCAGCGCGGCTTCGTGGTCTACCTGCGGGTCAGCGTGACCGCACAACTGGAACGGCTGGCCCGCGACAAGGGCCGGCCGCTGCTGCAACGCCCGGACCGCGAGCAGGTGCTGCATGACCTGGCCGCGCACCGTGACCCGCTCTACCGCGAGCTGGCCGACCTCACTCTCGATACCGACCCCTACACCGCTGCCGATGCGACCGCCCAGCTGGTGGTCAAGCTGGCCACGCAATGGCAGCGCCAGGACCTGACCGCATGACCTCCCCCGCCCTGCTGCAGGTCGCCGTTGGCGGCGACCGCCCCTACTCCATCACCATCGGCGCCGGTGCACAGGCCGACGGCACTGCGCTGGCCTCGCATGTGCGCGGCCGTCACGTGCTGCTGCTCAGCGACAGCGAAGTGGCGCCGCGCTACCTGGCGGCGGTGAAGCAGACGCTGCTGGCCGCACGCCCGGACCTGATCATCGGCGAGCACGTGCTGGCTGCCGGTGAAGCCTCCAAGACCCTGGCCGAATTCGGCCACGCGATCGAAGCGCTGGCCGCGCTCGGCGCCACCCGCGATGCCTGCGTGTTCGCCCTCGGCGGCGGCGTGGTCGGCGATCTGGCCGGTTTCGCTGCGGCCTGCTGGATGCGCGGCGTGGACTGCGTGCAGCTGCCGACCACGCTGCTGGCGATGGTCGATTCGTCGGTGGGCGGCAAGACCGCCGTCGACATCCCGGCCGGCAAGAACCTGGTCGGCGCTTTCCATCCGCCGCGCGCGGTGATCGCCGACACCCGCGTGCTGGCCACCCTGCCGCCGCGCGAGCTGCGTGCCGGCCTGGCCGAAGTGGTGAAGTACGGCGCGCTGGGCGATGCGGTGTTCTTCGAGTGGCTGCAGCAGCATGCCGATGCGCTGCTGGCCGGTGAGGATGCGGTGCTTTCCGAAGCCATCGCGCGCAGCTGCCGGCACAAGGCCGCCATCGTCGAGCGTGACCCGTTCGAGAAGGGCGAGCGTGCCCTGCTCAACCTCGGCCACACCTTCGGCCACGCCATCGAGACCGAACAGGGTTACTCGGCCCCCGGCCGCGATGCGCTGAACCATGGCGAGGCGGTGGCGGTGGGCATGGTGCTGGCCGCGCAGCTGTCGACCGACCTGGGCCTGGCCGACGATGCCGACCGCGCGCGCCTGCAGGCGCTGCTGGAACGCCTCGGTTTGCCGGTGACGATCCCGGCCGGGCTGGACCCGCAGGCCCTGCTCGGCCGCATGCGGCTGGACAAGAAGAACGTGGCCGGTCGCCTGCGGCTGGTGCTGTGGCGGGGCATGGGCCGCGCCGAAGTGGTGCCGGACGTGGATGAGGCCGCGGTGCTGAAGGTGCTGGGCGCGGGCTGACCGTTTCTGCGTTCGCCGGGCATGGCCCGGCGCTACCGGGGAGGTTCCATGAGGTTGCCGGCCCGCGGCCGGCACGACCGCGTTGCGGCCGGGGTCACCCTGGCCCCGCTACAATCGGCGCCATGCACGTCTACCTGCAACATCCCGACGCCGGTGCGCAGGCACCGCGCTTCCTGCGCCTGAATCTGCAGCCGGACCTGTTCGGCGGCTGGGAGCTGCTGCGCGAGAGCGGCCGCGTCGGTGGCCGCTCGCAGCTGCGGCGTGAGCTGTTCCTGCAGGCCGACGATGCCCGACATGCCTTCGAGAAGGCCCGCGATGCCGAACTGCATCGCGGCTTCCAGATCCTTTCGCACGGCGACTGACGCCGCTGCCCACTTTCGTCCAAGGAATGCCCATCGTGACCAGCCCTCTCCGCAACGATCGCCTGCTGCGCGCCCTGCGCCGCGAACCGGTGGATTGCACGCCCGTCTGGCTGATGCGCCAGGCCGGCCGCTACCTGCCGGAATACCGCGCGACCCGGGCCAAGGCCGGCAGCTTCCTGGCAATGGCCAAGACCCCGGAGATCGCCTGCGAAGTCACCCTGCAACCGCTGCGCCGCTTCCCGCTGGACGCGGCCATCCTGTTCTCGGACATCCTCACCATTCCCGACGCGATGGGCCTGGAGCTGTACTTCGTCGAAGGCGAAGGCCCCAAGTTCCGCCACCCGGTGCGCGATGAAGCGGCCATCGCCAGGCTGGCGGTGCCGGACATGGAGCAGGACCTGGGCTATGTGATGGACGCGGTGCGGCTGATCCGTCGCGAACTGGACGGCCAGGTGCCGCTGATCGGTTTCTCCGGCAGCCCGTGGACGCTGGCCTGCTACATGGTCGAAGGCGGTGGCAGCAAGGACTTCGCGCGCATCAAGGCGATGGCGCTGAACCACCCGCAGGCGTTGCACCGCCTGCTGGAGGTCACCACCGAGGCGGTGATCGCCTACCTCGGCGCGCAGCGTGCGGCCGGTGCGCAGGCGCTGCAGGTGTTCGACACCTGGGGCGGTGTGCTGTCGCCGGCGATGTACCGCGAGTTCTCGCTGCGCTACCTGCAGCGCATCGCCGAAGGCCTGGAGCGTGGCCAAGGCAGCGAACGCACGCCGCTGATCCTGTTCGGCAAGGGCACCGGCCTGCACCTGGAAGCACTGTCGCAGACCGGCGCCGATGCCCTGGGCCTGGACTGGACGCTGGACCTGGATGAAGCGATGCGCCGCACCGGCGGCCGCGTCGCTCTGCAGGGCAACCTCGACCCGACCACCCTGTACGCCTCGCCGGATGCGATCGCCGCCGCCGCCGCGCGCGTGCTCGATACCTATGCCGCCGGCAACGGGGGTTCGCGCGAGGGCCATGTGTTCAACCTCGGCCATGGCATGTCGCCGGACATGGACCCGGCCCACGTGCAGGTCCTGGTCGACGCGGTGCACGCACACAGCCAGCGCTGAAACAAGCGCCGCAAGCGTCACGGTGCGACGTTGATCGCACCGTGACCCGGTTTGCGCGATCATGGCGCCCCCACGCTGCACCGGCCACACGCCATGCCCACATCGTCATCGACCTACAACCGCCACCGTCCCCTGCTGTGGCTGGTGTCCTTGGCGATCTTCATGCAGATGCTGGACTCGACCATCGTCAACACGGCATTGCCGGCGATGGCGGCCAGCCTGGGCGAAAGCCCGCTGCAGATGCAGTCGGTGGTGTTCAGCTATGCGTTGGCGGTGGCAACCTTCATCCCCGCTTCCGGCTGGATCGCCGACCGCTACGGCACCCGCCGCACCTTCCTGCTGGCCATCATCCTGTTCACGCTCGGCTCGCTCGCCTGCGCGCTGGCCCAGCACCTGCACCAGCTGGTCGGCGCGCGCGTGCTGCAGGGCATCGGCGGCGCGATGCTGCTGCCGGTCGGCCGACTGGCGGTGATGCGCTCGGTGCCACGCGAGGATTTCCTGCGTGCGATGAGCTTCATCGCCATCCCGGCGCTGGTCGGCCCGCTGATCGGCCCGACCCTGGGTGGCTGGCTGGTCGAGATTGCCTCATGGCACTGGGTGTTCCTGATCAACCTGCCGATCGGCGTGATCGGTTTCATCGCCGCGATGAAGATCATGCCCGACCACTACGCCAGCCATCGCACCCGCTTCGACCTGCGCGGCTACATCATGCTGGCCTTTGCGATGGTGGTGCTGTCGCTGGCGCTGGACGGCATTTCCGGGCTGGGCACGCCGCACGCACTGGTGATGCTGATGACCGTGGCCGGCCTGGCAGCACTGGTGGGCTACTGGCTGCATGCGGCCAATTCAACCGCGCCGTTGTTCTCGCTGGCGCTGTTCCGCGTGCCCAGCTATCGCATCGGCATTCTCGGCAACCTGTTCTCGCGCATCGGCAGCAGCGCCATGCCGATGCTGATCCCGCTGCTGCTGCAGGTCGGTCTGGGCCTGGGCCCGATGAATGCCGGCCTGATGATGGTGCCGGTGGCGGCCGCCGGCATGGTCTCCAAGCAGCTGGCGGTGAAGCTGGTTGAACGTTTCGGCTACCGCCGCGTATTGATGGTCAACACGGTACTGGTCGGGCTGGCGATGGCCAGCTTCATCCTGATGACACCGGGCCAGCATCTGGCGCTGCGGCTGCTGCAGCTGGCGTTCTTCGGCGCGGTCAATTCGCTGCAGTTCACCGTGATGAACACCGTGACCCTGCGTGACCTGGACCGCGAGTTCGCCAGTTCCGGCAACAGCCTGCTGTCGATGGTGATGATGCTGGCGGCCGGTTTCGGCGCCGCCGCAGCCGGCAGCCTGCTGGCCGCGTTCGGCAATCACCTGGACAGCACCGATGCCACGGCGGCGTTGCATGCCACCTTCCTGTGCGTGGGCGCGATCACGCTGACCTCGACGATGATCTTCTGGCAGCTGCCCGACACCAAGCCGGAACCACGGCAGGTCGAGCACGTCGCGGAGTGAGGGTGGTTCGGCAGGGCCTGCGGCCCTGCACCTGCTACAAGCCAGAGCAACAGCAACAGCCGGCTCTGTGAATGCCGTGCGCTGGGCGGTACGGTGTGGGGCTGCAGGACACGCCGTAAACCCATCCCTGGGGGCTCGATGGCGCCATCCATGGCGCCAACGGTCCTGCAGCCCCACACCGCACCGCCCCGACACTTTCCCGGTGACGGCTGGTAGATCGCAGAATCCTGTCAAAGGCGGGGTGGGTCCGGTTGCGGGAGTGTCCGCGGCATGGATGCCGCGGCCAAGCCCCCATCGATGGGTTTACGGCGTCTCCCGCAACCGGATCCACCCCGCCATCCCACAGGAAGCCAGCTTTTGCTTCGGCTGCTGCTCTTGCTCCGGCTTGCAGCAGGTGCAGGGCCGCAGGCCCTGCCGAACTCCCTACCGCCCCATGACCCTGGCAATCGCTTCCACCAGCAACTCACCGGTCACCGGCTTGCGCAGGAAACCGCCGATGCCGGCCGCCTCCACCTGCTGCTGCAGGTCCGGATCGGTGCGCGCGGTCACCGCCAGCAGCGGCAGCATGTAGCCCTGGTTGCGCAGATGCTGGGCCAGCTCGAAACCACTCAGACCCGGCAGGTCCAGGTCGAGCAGACCGACGTCGAAGTCACCGGCACTGATCTCACGCAGCGCCGCCAGCGCGTGCCCCGCATGCACCACCTCATGGCCACGCGCACTCAACAGTCCGCGCATGACGTCGGCCACGGTGGCATCGTCTTCCACCAGCAGTACCCGCAACGGCGGCAGGCGCGTGGCTTCATCGCGATCCGCTGCAGCGCCCGTCTCGGAATCGGTATCTACCACCAGCGGCAACGGCAGCGTCACCCCGAAACAGGTGCCGCGCCCCAACTGGCTCTCCACCTGGATGCGGCCCTGCATCGCCTGCGCCAGCTCACGGCAGATCGCCAGCCCCAGGCCACTGCCACCGTACTGTGCGGCGGTGCGCGCGCCATCGGCCTGTTCGAATCGACGGAACAGGCGCTGCTGTTGTTCCTGGCTGATACCCGGTCCGGTATCGCGCACTTCGAAGTGCAGCGCGCGCAGGTCGCCGTCGCTGCGTGCGTGCAGGGTAATGGTGCCGCGGCTGGTGAACTTGACCGCGTTGGACAGCAGGTTCAGCAGGATCTGCCGCACCCGCATGGCATCGCCGGTGGCATGCAGACCTGCCGGCAGCTGGTTGTCCAGGTTGAAGTGCAACCCCTTCTGTGCCGCCAGCGGGCCCATCAGCGCGGCCAGATCCTGCAGCAGGCAGCTCAGCGCGAACGGCTTGGACTGCAGCTCCAGCCGCCCGGATTCGATCCGTGCCAGATCCAGCGCATCGTTGACCAGATGCAGCAGGTGCTCACCGGCATGCCGGATCGACTGGGTGTAGCCACGCTGCTGTGGGTCCAGCGGCGAGGCCAGCAGCAGTTCGCTCATGCCCAGCACGCCGGTCATCGGGGTGCGGATCTCATGGCCCAGATTGGCCAGGAAACGGGTCTTGGCGGCCGACGCCTGTTCGGCCAGCTCCTGCTTGTGCAAGGCCAGCTGATAGGCGTGGCGGCGTTGCAGGCGGCGGCGATAGAGCCACGCAAACCAGCTGGTCAGCAGCAGGGCGATCGACGCCAGCACCAGCAGCCCGGACAGGCTGCGCCACCAGGGCGGTTGCACGCGGAACTCAAGGCTCTGCACCCGCGACCAGACGTGGTCGGCCGAGCGCGCCTGCACTTCCAGCCGGTAGCTGCCCGGTGCCAGGCGCGAGAACAGGCGCTCGCCGGCCGGCCCGACCTCGACCCAGTCCGGGTCGTAGCCGGCCAAGCGGTAGCGATAGGTATTGGACGCCGAATCGGCAAAGGACAACAGCCGCGCGACGATGCGCAGGTCGCGGTCGCCGTCGGCGATCTGCAACGGTGCATCGTGGGTCATGTCCAGCACCTGCTCATTGCGGCGCACTTCCACCCGCTCGATCACCAGCGGCGCGCGCCGCACCGAAGGCCGCACCTGCGCCGGATCGAACACCACCGCACCGGCCGGGGTACCGGCCACCAGATGGCCGTCCGCCGCCGCGACCAACGTGTGTTCGCGGAACTCCTGGCTGGGCAGACCATCGTGCACGCCGTACAGACGCACGCTCTGGCCATCGGCACTCACCCGCACCAGGCCGCGCGCACTGGTCGCCCAGGCCACGCCCTGGCCATCAACCACCAGGCCGGAGGCGGAAATGGCCGGGTATCCCTGTTCCGCGCCGATCACCGCCTGCCGTTCCAGGCGGCCCTGGCTCCAGCGATAACGCGACAGGCGGCCATCCTCGGACAGCCAGACCTGGCCATCACGACCGACATGCAGCGCATGGATGGCCGTTGCCGGCGCGCCCGGCACCGGCTGGAAGCGCCCGCTGTCGGGCAGCCACTGCAGCAGTCCGCGGCTGCTGGCCAGCCAGATATGGTCCTGCGGCCCGCATTCGACATCGAGGTTGAGCTGGCCCTGCTGCAAGCCGCGTTCACCGTTGTCCAGCTGGTGCCGCACGTGTCCGTCGAGGTCACGCTGCTGCAGGCCCGAAGGCAGCATCAGCCAGAGACTGTCGCCGTCACAGGTCATCAGCGCCTCGACCACCCCTTCCATGGCGGCATCGGCGCCGGCCTCGCGCCCCCATCGGCGCAGCTCGCGCCGTTGCGGGTCGTAACGGATCAAGGCATCGGTGGAACCGACCCAGACCTGGCCGTGGCGGTCTTCGCGCACCGAGGTCAACCAATGCATGCCATTGACCCAGGTCCGGTGCTGTTCGACCTTGCCGGTCCTGGGATCGAAGCGGTCCAGCGCGCCGTGCCCGCCGACCGTCCATACGCCGCCATTGCGCGAAGCGCTGGTACCCAGCACCAGCGCGTTGCGCAGCGAGCTGGGGTCATCCTCCAGGCGCGACAGCACGGAGAACTGCCACCAGCGCGGCAGCAGGTGCCACAGCCCGGCATTGGTGCTCGCCAGCCAGATGCCGCCTTCCCGATCCTCGTAGGTGCCGGTCCAGTTGGGCCGGACCGGACCGCGTGCGATCGCGCTGTACAGCGGCACGGTCTGGTACTGGCCATCGACCGCGCGGCCCAGGCCGGTGCGGGTATCCAGCCAGTGCCCTCCCTGCTCGTCGCGCAGCATCATGCCCAGCACCTGCTCGCCCGGCGGCAGTTTCCACGGCGGTGCTTCGAAGCGACCGTCCGGACGGCGCACCGTGGCACCGGCCATAGTGCTGATCCACAGGCTGCCATCGGGCTCGGTGGTCAGCCCGTTGATCAGCGGACTGGGAATGACGTCAGCGCCGACGCGTTCGAAATCGGTACCGGTCCAGCGCGCGACACCATGCTTGGTGCCGATCCAGAGGCTGCCATCGGCCAGCGTGGCCAGGTACGGCACCGACGATGAGGGCAGGCTGCGCGGGTTGTCCGGCTCGGGCAGGAAACGCTGCAGGCGGTCGTGGCTGTCCAGCCGGTACAGGCCGCCCTCATGGGTGCCGAACCAGATCGAGCCATCGGGCGTGCTGGCCAGGCTCCAGACCGTGTTGGTCCCCATCAAAGGCTGGCTGCTGCGGTCGTAGAAGTGCAGCTGGCGGCGGTCGGCCGACATCCGTACCAGGCCCGCATTCTCGGTACCAATCCACAACTGGTTGCGGGCATCGACCAGCACCGTCCAGATGCGGTTGTCGCGCAGGCCATCTTCCGAGCGCCAGACCCGGTAGGTACGCCCATCGTAACGGGCCAGGCCGTCGTTGGTGGCGATCCACAGGTAGCCGTAACGGTCTTCGGCCATGCGGTTGACCGTGTTGGACGGCAGGCCATCGAACACCGTCACCTGTCGCGGACTCGGCGGCACCGGCTGTGCAGCAACCGGCGACACGCAGCACAGCAGGACCAGCAACAGCATCGCCGCCCGCAGATACACCACCGATGGCCTCCTCACATTGGATCTGATGATGCCCGCACAGCGGGCGTCGGCATGGTAAACCGAAAGTCGCACCCTTCACGCCGGGCAACGCCGCAGTCACGCCATGGCTTGTCGTTTTGCACGCGCCTGAACAATCGCAGCCACCAGCAGGTCACCGGTGACCGGCTTGCGCAGGAAGCCGTCGAATCCGGCGGCCAGCACCTGCGTCTCGGCGTAGGCATCGGAGCGTGCAGTCACCGCCACCAGCGGCAGCTCGTAGCCCATCGTGCGCAGCTGGCGGGCGATGGCGGTGCCATCCAGCGCCGGCAGGTCGAGGTCGAGCAGGCCGACATCGAAGCGATGGGTGGCAATCTCGGACAATGCGCCCAGGCCATGCAGCACGTGGACCACGTCGTGTCCGCGTCCACGCAGCAGGCCAGCGATGACCTCGGCAACGGTCGCATCATCCTCCACCAGCAGGATGTGCAGCGGTGGCAGCTCCGGCGACGCCGCCGGCTCACCGCTGGCACGCGCCGCCTGCCGGGTCCACGGCAGCGGCAGCTGCACGCGGAACCGGGCGCCCTTGCCGGGCTGGCTGTCCACCTCGATATGCCCGCCCATCGCCACCGCCAGCTCCTGGCAGATCGCCAGGCCCAGCCCACTGCCGCCATAGCGCGACGCCGTGCGCGGCCCCTCGGCCTGTTCGAATCGATGGAACAGGCGCTGCTGCTGCTCGGCATTGATGCCCGGGCCGCTGTCATGCACCTCGAAACACACACCGCCTCGTTCTTCCAGCTGCACCGACAGGCCCACGTGCCCGCGCTCGGTGAACTTGATGGCGTTGCCCAGCAGGTTCAGCAGGATCTGGCGGACACGCATTTCATCGCCGCTGACGCTGATCGGGCCAGGCGGATCCTCGCCGCGCTGGAAGGCCAGCTGGCGCTGCTGCGCCATCGGCTGCATCAGACCCTGCACCTGGTCGAGCAGCTCCTTCAGATCGAACGGGTGCAGGTCCAGTTCCAGCCGGCCGGCCTCGATGCGGGCCAGGTCCAATGCATCGTTGACCAGCCGCAGCAGGTGGCTGCCGGCCTGCTGGATCGAACCGGCGTAGCTGCGCTGCATCGGGTCCAGCGGCGTGGCCAGCAGCAGCTCGCTCATGCCCAGCACGCCGGTCATCGGCGTACGCACCTCGTGGCCGAGCGTGGCCAGGAAGCGGCTCTTGGCCTGCGAGGCCTGCTCGGCCAGCTGCTGCTTGTGCAAGGTCAGCTGCCATTGCTGGCGCCGGCGCAGCCGCGCACGGATCGCCCAGGCCAGCGTCAGCAGCAACAGCGACCCCAGCAGCACATAGCCGAAGATCGCCATGCCGCTGCGCCACCATGGCGGCAGCACCTTCACCTGCAGCCGCTGCGAAGCAGTCCACGCCCCGTTGGAGGACGCCGCCTGCACTTCGATGACGTAGTGGCCGGTCGGCAGCCGCGACAGCGTGCGCTGGCCGTCGCCGCCCTGCTCCACCCAGTCCTGGTCGTAGCCCTGCACGCGGAAACGGTAACGGTTGCCCTGCGGGCTGGCGTAGGACAACAGCCGCGCGTCGATCTGCAGGTCACGGTCATCCGGCCCCAACAGCAGCGTGCCGGTGACCGGCAACGGCTGCCAGCCACGCGCATCGTCGCGGCGCACGCGCACTTCGGCGATCACCAGCGACGAAGGCGGCCGCGCACTGTCAGCAGCATTCACGTCAAAGGCCACCAGGCCGGTCTGGGTCACCGCCAGCACACGGCCATCGGCGTTCACCGCCGGTGGTCGCCCGGTGAATTCGGCGTCGGACAGGCCATCGCGCTCGTTGAACTGCTGCAGGCGGCGTGCCTTGGGATCCCAGCGCAGCAGGCCGCGCGGCGTCGTGGCCCACAGCTGGCCGTTGTCGGCCAGGGCCAGCCCGCCCATGCTGACCGGTGGCACGCCCGCAGCCCCGTCGATGCGCTGGATCAGCCGCAGGCTCATGCCATCCCACTGGTAGCGCTCGAAGGCACCCTGGCGCGCCAGCCACATCTGCTGCGGATCGATCCACACCAGGTCGTAGATCGGCCCACGCGAAACGCCCGGCACCGCTTCGAAGCGTCCAGCCTGCGCGCGCCAGATCCCCATCTCTCCCATGATCCAGGGGCGGCCGTGGTCATCGAAACGGATCTGTTCGATGGGCGCATCGGCGCTGCCCTGGAACTGCTGCAACGGATAGCTGTGCAGCAGCCTCCCCTCGGCGCTGCGCTGCTGCAGGTCCAGGCCCATCACCGATACCCAGACCGTGCCATCCGGCGCCTGCCGCATCAGGTCGATGCGCTGGCGCAGGTCGGCACTGCCATCGATGCGCCAATCCTGCAGTGCACCGCTGGCCGGGTCGTACACGGTGATGCGTCCACCGCGTCCCAGCCAGAGGCGCCCGTCCGGGCGCGGCAGCACCGACCACACCACACCGCTGCCGAGCTGGCGGTCGCTGGCAAGCAGGCGCAGGGTGCCCTGCGCATCGAGCTTGTAAACGCCACGGGCCGAGCCGACGTAGTAGTTCTGCCCGTCGCTGGCCGCGCTCAGCAGGTACTGGCTGTCCAGCGGCTTGCCATCGAGCTGGTTCCAGATCGAGAAGCGCCGCCAGTCCGGCGGCAGGTAGGCCAGGCCCTGGGTGAGCAGTGCCACCCACAACCCGCCCTCGTGGTCCTGCAACAGATCCAGCACACCGCTGTGTGCGGTCAGGAAGCCGCTGCCACGGTCACCTTCGAGCCGGCGCAGCATTGCCGCATCCCCGCGCAGCAGCCCATCGGAGGTGCCGGCCCAGTAGCCGCCCTGGCGATCGGCCAGCACCAGCGCAGAACGCAGACGGGCACTGTCGGCCCAGCGTGGCCGACTGACCCGGTCCTGTGCGTCGATGCGGTACAGGCCATCGTTCTGGCTGCCCACCCAGATCGAACCGTCAGCATCGCGACTGAGCCGGAGCACGCTCAGCGTGCCCAGTTCGCGTGCGCCCACCGGCTCGAAGCCGGTCCCGTTCCAACGCGCCACCCCGGCTTCGGTGCCCACCCACAGCCGGCCCTGTGCATCGACCAGGCTGGTGAAGATGCTGTTGCTGGGCAGCCCGCCGGGATGCGCCGGATCATGGGTGTAGAGGCGCACGCTGCCATCTTCGCCGAGGCGGCACACACCATGGTTGTTGGTGCCGATCCACAAGGCGTCTTCTGCGTAGGCCAGCGCCCAGAACTGTCCCTCGCAGAGGGAGTTGACCGTGTCGAAGGTCCTGAAGCGCGCACGATCGGCGTCCAGCCGGGCCACGCCCTTGCCGTTCATGCCCACCCACACCCGGTCCAGCGGATCGATCAGCAGCGTCTCGATCTCATTGCCGGGCAACGAACCCGGCTGGTCCGGATCGTGCTCCCAGACCCGCAGGCTGTTGCCGTCGTAGCGGGCAAGGCCGCCGTCGGTGGCCGCCCAGATGTGCCCCTGGCGATCCTCGGCCAGCGCCACCACCATGCGCGAGGGCAATCCTTCGGCGGCCCCGAAGCGGCGCAGGCGTGGTGTTTCAGCCATGTCCGGGGTCGCCGCGGCGGCAGTGATCGCGCCCAGCAGCAGTCCCAACCCCGCAATGCCACGGCACCACTGCCGCCAGCGACTCTTCATCCTGAACCCCCTGTCCTGGGCCGATTGTCACACAGGGCCGGGTTCATGGCTGCAACAGCCTGTTTCCAGCGGCGGTGCCACCACGAACTGTTGCAGTCATGCACGCAACGTTGGCAGGGGGCTGTGCGTATGATCGCAACGTCCCCTTCCCGGAGCCCGCCATCGATGCGTCCCTGCCTGGCCCTGCTGCCGATGCTGCTCGCCACCGCCCCCGCCTGGGCGGCCGCTGACACCTATCGGCTCGATCCGGTGCACACGCGGGTGCTGTTCTCCATCGACCACGCCGGCTACTCGCAGGCCATGGGCACGGTCTCCGGCAGCGAGGGCCGCCTGCAGTTCGATCCCGACAACTGGCGCGACGCCACGCTGGACGTCGAGGTGCCCGTGTCGCGGTTGGACCTCGGTGACACCAAATGGAACCAGGCTACCCTGGCCCGCAGCCTGCTCGACGGCGAACGATTCCCGAACGCGCGCTTTGTCTCCAGCCGGGTCGAACCGATCGATCCCAAGCGCGCCCACGTGATCGGCACGCTGACCCTGCGCGGGGTCAGCCAGGAGGTCACCCTGGAGGTGACCCTCAACGCCCTCAAACGCTACCCGCTACCGCCGTTCCGGCGTACCGCCGGCTTTTCCGCCACCACCACGCTGAGCCGGCGCGCGTTCGGCATCACCGCCTGGCCGGGCGTGATCGGTGATGCGGTGCAGGTACGTATCGAGGCCGAAGCCACCCTCGACCGCAGCGACACGCCGGGAACTCCCGCCGCCGTTCCGCACTCCGACCCCAAGACGGCCCCCAAGGACCCTTCATGACCGCCAAGAACACCCCCGCCGCCTGGGGAAGTGTCAGCCAGATCCTGCACTGGTTGATCGCCCTGCTGATTCTCGCCTTGGGCGTGGTCGGCCTGACCATGGGCGAACTGCCCAAGACCCCGAAATACTTCTGGGTCTACACCGCGCACAAGTCGATCGGCATCACCGTGCTGGCGCTGGTGCTGTTCCGTCTCGGCTGGC
Organism: Stenotrophomonas sp. CS3K5; assembly: GCF_059515225.1. Lineage (NCBI taxonomy): Bacteria > Pseudomonadati > Pseudomonadota > Gammaproteobacteria > Lysobacterales > Lysobacteraceae > Stenotrophomonas > Stenotrophomonas sp. CS3K5. Next base: position 80,431 of record NZ_JCAKRX010000013.1, on the reverse strand, counting down.
GCCTGTACGCCGGTGCGCCGAAGCCGGTGCCGGGCGTGCCCAGCTGGCAGGAACGCATCGCCAGCGCCACCCACGTGCTGCTGTATGTACTGATGTTCGCCATCCCGCTGTCAGGCTGGCTGTACGACTCGGCCAGCGGCCTGCGCCCGTTCCGCTGGTTCGGCCTGGTCGACGTGCCCAAGCTGAGCGGCCCCGACCCGCAGGTGGTCGCGGTGTCCCATGCCATCCACGAATACGGCTTCTGGCTGTTGATCGCGGTGGTGCTGGCCCACGCCGGCGCTGCCTTCTACCACCACCTGTTCCAGCGCGATGCGACCTTGTCCCGCATGTTGCCGCGCGGCTGGCTTGCCTCCCCTCAGAAGGACTGACCAATGAACCTGAAACTGACCACCCCGGCCGCCGTGGCCGCCGCCCTGGCCGGCATGCTGACCACTGCGCCGGCGCTTGCCGCCGACTACGCACAGGCGCCCGGTGCCGGTTCAATCCTGGTGTTTGCCAGCAAGTACGACGGCGAAGTGTTCACCGGCAGCTTCCCCGGCTTTGCCACCAAGCTCAGCTTCGACCCGGCCAATCCGGCCGCCGGTTCGCTGGACGTGGTGATCCCGCTGGCGGGCGCCAAGAGCGGCAACAGCGACCGTGACTCGACCCTGCAGGGCGCCGACTTCTTCAACGTCGGCAAGTTCGCCACCGCGCGCTACACCGCCAAGGGCTTCCGTGCCGTCGGCAATGATCAGTTCGCCGCCGATGGCACGCTGGAACTGCGTGGCGTCAGCAAGCCGGTCACCCTCACCTTCACCTGGAAGCCGGGTGCGCAGCCAGTGCTGACCGGCAAGGCCACGGTCAAGCGCCTGGACTTCGCTGTGGGTGCCGGTGATTGGGCCGACACCAAGACCATCCCCGACGAAACCGCGATCAGCACGATCGTGAAGTTCGACGCGAAGTAAAGCGCGTCTGCCGCCGGGCATGGCCCGGCGCTACCGCAGAACGGCGACACAGGGTGGCGCCGGGCCATGCCCGGCGGATTCAACCCGCGGCCAGCCAGGCCTGCACTCCGGCCGCATCGAACGGCCAGTCCAGCTCGCGATCGCCCGCCTCGTCGCGCAGCACCGGCACGCGGGCGCCATAACGTGCTTCCAGCGCCGGCTGGTCATCCAGGAACACCGAGTCGAACTCCGGCGCCCGCGCCTTGGCCAGCTCGGCCAGGGCCAGGTCGCACAGGTGGCAGTCGTCACGCTGGATCAGGGTCAACACTGGTTCGGCTCCCATGGCGGAAATGCTGCGCCGCAGCCATCGAATGGCCCGGCAAGCCGTTAGAATAGCGGCTTGTCCGGTACCCGCAGTTTGGCATCCATGGCTGTCAGCACGTTCGACGTTTTCAAGATCGGCATTGGTCCGAGTTCCTCGCACACCGTCGGGCCGATGAAGGCCGCCGAGCGATTCATTCACCGCTGGCTGCTCGATCCGGGCCGCCTGCACGAGGTCGCGCGCATCCGCGCCGATGTCTACGGCTCGCTGGCGCTGACCGGTCGCGGCCATGGTACCGACAAGGCGATCCTGCTCGGCCTGGAAGGCCAGCGCCCGAACCTGATCGATCCGGACATCATCCCGGCCACGCTGGAGCGCATCCGCAGCAGCAAGCGCATCCAGCTGATGGGCCAGCACGAGATCGCCTTCGACGAGAAGCGCGACCTGGGCATGAACAAGCGCCAGAAGCTGCCGTACCACACCAATGGCATGCGCTTCACCGCGTACAACGCCGAGGACGAAGTCATCGCCACCCGCGATTACTACTCCGTCGGTGGTGGCTTCGTGGTCAACCAGGACGATGCGGCCGATGACCGCATCGTGCCCGACGAAACCCCGCTGCCCTACCCGTTCAAGAGCGGCGACGAGCTGCTGGCGCAGACCGCACGCAGCGGCCTGAGCATCGCCCAGCTGATGTTCGAGAACGAGAAGTGCTGGCGCAGCGAAGACGAGATCCGCGCCAACCTGCGCGAGATCTGGAGCGCCATGCAGTCGTGCGTGGCACGCGGCATCCGCGAGGAAGGCGTGCTGCCGGGTGGCCTGAAGGTGGGCCGTCGTGCGCCGGCGCTGTACCGCGAGCTGTCATCGAAGCCGGAAGCGGCGATGCGCGATCCGCTGACCACGCTGGACTGGGTCAATCTGTACGCGCTGGCGGTGAACGAGGAAAACGCGGCCGGTGGCCGTGTGGTCACCGCGCCGACCAACGGCGCGGCCGGCGTGCTGCCAGCGGTGCTGCACTACTTCGATCGTTTCTGCCCGGGTGCGAACGAACAGCGCGTGTTCGATTTCCTGCTGACCTCGGCGGCGATCGGCATCCTGTACAAGGAGAACGCCTCGATCTCCGGCGCCGAAGTCGGCTGCCAGGGCGAAGTGGGCGTGGCCTGCTCGATGGCCGCCGGCGGCCTGGTCGCGGCACTGGGTGGCAACCCGAGCCAGATCGAGAACGCCGCGGAAATCGGCATGGAACACAACCTCGGCCTGACCTGCGACCCGATCGGTGGCCTGGTGCAGATTCCGTGCATCGAGCGCAACGCAATGGGCGCGGTGAAGGCGATCAACGCCTCGCGCATGGCGATGCGCGGCGACGGCAAGCACAAGGTGTCGCTGGACAAGGTGATCAAGACCATGCGCGATACCGGCCGCGACATGCAGGACAAGTACAAGGAAACCAGCCGCGGTGGCCTGGCGGTGAATGTCATCGAGTGTTGAATTGTAGAGCCGAGCCCATGCTCGGCTGATGGGGCAGTGGGTAGAGTCGACCGCTGGTCGACTATCGCGCGCAGCGCGGGATTTTCGCGGTCTGATGGCAGAGCCGTCGAGCAAGCTCGACGCCAGGCGGAGCGACATCATCACTGCGTTCCGGTTAGGCTCGAGGCTCCCCTGCCCCGGATTGCCCCATGCGCGTGATCGCTGCTGCCCTGCTTGCCTGCCTTCCGCTGCCTGCCCTGGCCGCGCCCACCTACGGCCCGCGGCTGGAAGGCTTCGACTACGGCTATCCGGTGAAGACCTTCGCGCTGGAATCGCAGCGGCAGCCGCTGGAGATGGCCTACTTGGATATCGCGCCGAAGCAGGCGCCGATCGGTGTGGTGGTGCTGCTGCACGGCAAGAACTTCTGCGCGGCGACCTGGAAGGAATCCATCACACCCCTGCTGGCCGCCGGTTACCGGGTGATCGCACCGGACCAGGTCGGCTTCTGCAAATCGAGCAAGCCCGAGCGTTACCAGTACTCGTTCGCGCAGCTGGCGGCCAATACCCATGCGCTGCTGCAGCAGCTGCAACTGGGTGATGCCCCGGTGCATCTGGTCGGGCACTCGATGGGCGGCATGCTCGCGGTGCGCTACGCGCTGATGTATCCGCAGGACCTGCGCAGCCTGTCGCTGGTCAATCCAATCGGGCTGGAAGACTGGAAGGCACTGGGCGTGCCGTGGCGCAGCGTGGATGCCTGGTATGCCGGTGAACTGAAGACCAGTTATGACAGCATCCGCCGTTACCAGCTGGACGTGTACTACGACGGCCAATGGAAGCCGGCCTACGAAACCTGGGCGCGGATGCAGTCAGGCATGTACGAAGGCCCGGGCAAGCAGGCCGTTGCGTGGAGCCAGGCATTGGCCTCGGACATGGTGTTCAACCAGCCGGTGGTGTACGAGCTGAAGAACGTGCGGGTACCGACCACGCTGTTCATCGGGCAGAAAGACCGCACCGCGATCGGCCGCGATCTGGCGGCGCCGGACCTGAAGGCGACGCTGGGCAACTATCCGGCACTGGGCAGGGCTGCGGCGGCGGCGATTCCCGGCGCGACACTGGTCGAGTTCGCCGAGCTGGGCCATTCGCCGCAGGTGCAGGATCCGAAGCAGTTCAATGCGGCGTTGCTGAAGGCATTGAAGGCGCATTGAACGGCAGCCGTTCTGTAGAGCCGAGCCCATGCTCGGCTCATCCGGCAGGAGGGGATCTCGCCAGCAGCAGCCGAGCGTAGGCTCGGCTCTACAGAAGCGGTGCGTTCAGCCCACAATCCGCAGCACATCGTCCAGCAGCGCGGCGGCGGTGACTTCCGCGCCCGCACCCGGGCCCTGGATCAACAACGGCTGGCGCTGATAGCGGTCGCTGTGGATGGCCACGTGATTGTCGGTACCTGCGCCTTGCGCCAACGGGTGATCGGCGGGCAGTTCGCGCAGCCCTACCTGCGCACCTTCGCCATCGACGCGACCGACAAAGCGCAGCACACAGCCATTGTCGCGCGCCTGCCGCCAGCGCGCCTGCAGCGGCGCATCCAACTGCTCCAACGCGGCGACGGCCGCTTCCAGCGGCAGCGCCGCCAGTGCGTCAGGCACCAGCGAATCCACCTGCACCTGCGCGGCATCCAGCGCCAGCCCGCTGCTGCGAGCGAGGATCAGCAGCTTGCGACGCACGTCTTCGCCGGACAGGTCCAGGCGCGGATCGGGCTCGGTGTAGCCGGCGGCCAGCGCCTCGCGCACCGCCGCCGAGAATGGCGACTGGCCGTCATAGCGATTGAACAGCCACGCCAACGAACCGGACAGCACGCCCTCGATGGCATGGATGTGATCGCCACCGGCCACCAGCGCGCGCAGGCTGCTCAACAACGGCAGGCCCGCACCCACCGTGGCACTGTCGCCATAGCGCGCGCCACTGTCGGCGCAGCTTTCGGCAATCGCCTGCGCGCGGGCCAGCTGCGCGCCACGGCCCAGCTTGTTGGCCGTCACCACGTGCACGCCGCGCGCCAGCCACTGCGCGTGGCGGGCCGCCACGTCTTCGCTGGCCGTGGCATCGACCACCACGTCCCCCCGTTCCAGGCCTTCGGCGCTGGACCAGGGTGGCGAACGCAGGCCGTCACGCGGCGCGCGCCGCGCCAGCTCCAACGGCAGCGCCAGGTCGCGATCAATCGCCAGTGCGGTGCGCGAATTGGCCAGCCACTGCACATTGGGCAGTTCCAACCCCCGTGCCTGCAAGGCCTGGTAACGCTGCACGAAGGCCGAGCCCACAGTGCCGGTGCCGAGCAGCGCCAGGCGTCCCGTGCCCAGCGCGGGGATGTCAGCGGCCAGCGCGTTCATGCGTCCACCACCTGTTTGCGGCGCGCGGCCGCATCGATCACCGCTTCGGCGCGCTGCAGCGCGGCGCCGAGATCGGCCAGCAGGTCACGCTCGGCCTCGATACCGACCGACAACCGCAGCAGGCCCTCGCTGATGCCGGCGGCGGCGCGCGCTTCGGCGGTCATCGCCGCATGGGTCATGGTGGCCGGGTGCGCAATCAGGCTTTCCACGCCGCCCAGCGATTCGGCCAGGGTGAAGCAGCGCAGGCCGTCGACGAACGCACGTACGGCGGCATGCGGATCGTCACCTTCGCAGTCGGCCAGCTCGAACGACAGCATTGCGCCGAAGCCACTCTGCTGACGGGCGGCGATGGCGTGACCAGGGTGATCGGCCAGCCCGGGGTAATAGACGCGGCCCACCGCAGGATGCTGGTCCAGCAGGGCGACGATCGACGCGGTGTTCTCCTGGTGCACGCGCAGGCGCGCATCCAGCGTGCGCAGGCCGCGCAGGGTCAGGAACGCATCGAACGGCGAACCGGTCAGGCCCAGCGCATTGCCCCACCACACCAGCTGCTCATGCAGCGCCGGATCACGTGCCACCACCGCACCACCGACCACGTCGCTGTGGCCATTGATGTACTTGGTGGTGGAATGCAGCACCAGATCGGCGCCGAAGTCCAGCGGCTGCTGCAGTGCCGGTGACAGGAAGGTGTTGTCGACCACCACCAGCGCACCGGCCTTGTGCGCGGCTTCGATCACGAAGCGCAGGTCGGTGATGCGCAGCAGCGGGTTGGACGGGGTTTCCACCAGCACCAGCTTCGGCTGGGTGGCCAGCGCCTGCGCCAGCGCGCGCGGATCGGTGAGGTCGGCGGTGACCAGTTCGAAGTGGCCCTTTTTTGCCAGCGCGTTGAACAGGCGCCAGCTGCCGCCGTACGCATCATGCGGCACCACCAGCGTATCGCCGGGCTGCAGCAGTGCGTTCAGCACCAGGTTGATCGCGCCCATGCCGGTGGCGGTGACCACACCACCGACGCCGCCTTCCAGTTCGGCCAGCGCCTCACCCAGCAGGTCGCGGGTGGGGTTGCCACTGCGCGTGTAGTCGTACTGGCGCTTGTTGCCGAAGCCTTCAAAGCTGAAGTTTGACGACAGCACGATCGGCGGGGTGACCGCACCATGGGCGGTATCGCGATCGATGCCGGCACGGACGGCGGCAGTGGTGCGACTACAGGACGGCTCGTTGGCGTGCAGGCTCATGCGGACTCTCCAGAGGTGCGGAAGGCGGTGGCAAGGATCGCGTCGATGCGATCGGTTTCTTTGAGGAAGGCGTCGTGGCCGTAGGGCGAGCGCAGCACGCGCAGGCTGCCGCGCGGGCCCAGCCCTTCGACCAGGCCGACCAGGTCGGCCAGCGGCACCAGGCGGTCGCCCTCCACGGCCACCACCACGGTCGGCGGCAGGATCGCGGCGGGGTCGACACGGTGCAGATCGATCGATTCGGACAGGCGCAGGTAGGCGGTCACCGGCGTGCGCGCGACGTACTGCGCGCCGGCGGCGTCGAGGTAGTCTTCGGCGGCCACGCGCACGCGCCCGTTGATGACTTCCGGCGCAGCGTCGAAGCGCTCGCCGAATTCTTCCGGGGTGCGGTAGCTGAGCATGGCGAACTGCCGGGCCAGGGCCAGGCCGTGGTCCTCGCCACATTGCAGCTGACCGAGGGCGACGGCACGACGCTGCAGCGCGCGCCACGCGGCGGCATAGGGATGCGGGCGATGCGCGCCGCTGGCCAGCACCAGCTGGCGGACGCGGGTGCGATGACGGATCGCGAACTGCTGGCCGACCAGCGCGCCATACGAATAGCCAACGAAGGCCTTCAGCGTGCGGATACCGAGATGGTCCAGCAGCAGGGCCAGCGCATCGGCCTGGTCGGCGGTATCGATCGGTACGTCCAGCGCCCCATCGGCACCGATGAAGTCGAACGCCAGTACGCGCAGCTGCTGCGGATCCAGCGTGCGGCCGTTGCCGACCAGATCTTCAGCCCAGCCCTTCTCGCTGAACTGCGCGTTGGAGGCCACATGGCGGTGCGCGGAAATGCCACCAGCCAGCACCACCACCGGCGCGTTGGTCGGGCCGACCCACTCATAGCGCAGGCGCACCGGGCTTGGGCCGGCATGGCGCATCGACAGCACCGCGGCGAACTCGCCGCGTTCGGCGTGCACGCGGTCTTCGACCGGCACGCTGACGGGGACAAAGGGTTCGGGGCGAACGGCGGTACTGGCAGCGAAGCTCATGGCGGGATCCGGTTGGGGAATCGGCCATCGAGCCTTCGCGGGGCTCGCGTTCGAGATGCACGTGCGGTGCATGGTTCGAACCATCTTTCGGTGGACGCCACGGTCCCCGCAGGATTTGGCACCTACGCAGATGCTTGCGCGTCTGCGGGCTGCCCCGGCTTCAAAGGGCCTGTCCCTCTGCCGGTCTCGATGGTGGAGCCACGATGCCAGCCCTTTGCAGCACTGTCAATCCCTTCATGCGGATAAAGCGATGAATATTTCCCCGACTCCACTATGCGAGCGCCGTCGCGGTCGCTCCGTTCAGGATCGGGTACAGTCCCGGCGGTCCATTTTCCTGAATCGCCGATGCCACGCCTGCCCCTGACCTGCCTGCTCCTGCCGCTGCTGGCCAGTGCCTCCGCCGGGGCCAGCGACTGGCGCCAGGGTTGGGGGATGTTGCCGAAGCCGCCCACCCGCGCCAGCACGGCCAGCAACGGCGCGGGCGCCGCAAAGGAGGCCGTTCCGATGGCCCAGCTGCGCCTGCAGCCGCTCGGCGAACAGTGGCAGGCGCGGATCGACAACGCATTGGCAGGCCCGCTGCAGATCGAGCTGCGCGCCGCGCCTGGCCGCGCCGTTGAAGGCCTGCCGGTGCAGTCACTCATCCAGGGCGACAGCAGCCTGGTGGTCGGCCATCTGCCTGCCCCCGCCAACGGCCGCACCCTGGACCTGCGCCTGCAGTCGGTGCCGGGCAACCCCGCCGCACAGGCCGAGGACGTGGCCTACCGGTTGCCCTTCGATGCCGCGCGCCTGCGCGTGGACCAGGCGCCGCAGGGCCACTTCAGCCATGGTGATGAGGAAAACCGCGACGCAGTCGATTTCGCCCTGCCCGAAGCCACCCTGGTACTGGCCGCGCGCGAAGGCACGGTGATGCAGATCCAGGATGGCTACCAGGGCAACGGCCTGGACCGCGAACGCGATGGCGGCCGCGCCAACTTCGTCCGTGTCCTGCACAGCGATGGCAGCATGGCCCTGTATGGCCATCTGCAGGCCGGGGGCATGCGCGTGCGCCGTGGCCAGGCGGTGCAGGCCGGGCAGCCGCTCGGCCTGTCCGGCAACAGCGGCTTCAGCAGTGCCCCGCATCTGCACTTCGTGGTGCAGGTCAACCGTGGCATGGGCCTACGCTCGGTGCCGGTGCGCATCTTCGCCGAACAGGGCCAGCTGCAGTTCGCCCGCCAGGGCGAGGCCGAGGGCGGCACCGGGCGCTGAGCGGCCCCGGCCGGTATAATCGGGCGCTTATCTCTTTGAAAAGCGCCCCGGGCGGGCGCCACTGCCATGTCCGAAGTCGCCAACGAAGCGTCGCGTCGCCGCACCTTCGCCATCATCTCCCACCCTGACGCCGGCAAGACCACGCTGACCGAAAAGCTGCTGCTGTTCGGAGGCGCGATCCAGATGGCCGGTTCGGTCAAGGGCCGCAAGGCCGCCCGCCACGCCACCTCCGACTGGATGGCGCTGGAAAAGGAGCGCGGCATCTCCGTCACCTCCTCGGTGATGCAGTTCCCGTACGAAGGCAAGATCGTCAACCTGCTCGACACCCCCGGCCACGCCGACTTCGGCGAGGACACCTACCGCGTGCTGACCGCGGTGGACTCGGCGCTGATGGTGATCGACGTGGCCAAGGGCGTGGAAGAGCGCACCATCAAGCTGATGGAAGTGTGCCGCCTGCGCGACACCCCGATCATGACCTTCATCAACAAGCTCGACCGCGAGGGCAAGGACCCGATCGAGCTGCTGGATGAAGTGGAAACCGTGCTGGGCATCCAGTGCGCCCCGGTCACCTGGCCGATCGGCATGGGCCAGCGCCTGAAGGGCGTGGTGCACCTGCTGACCGGCGAAGTGCATCTGTACGAGCCGGGCCGCAATTTCACCCGCCAGGATTCGACCATCTTCCCGTCCATCGATGCCCCCGGCCTGGCCGAGAAGATCGGCGCACAGATGCTGGCCGAGCTGCGCGATGAGCTGGAACTGGTGCAGGGCGCCAGCCACCCGTTCGATCTGCAGGCCTACCGTGACGGCAAGCAGACCCCGGTGTTCTTCGGCTCGGGCGTGAACAACTTCGGCGTGCAGCCGCTGCTGGACTTCTTCGTCGAGCATGCACCGTCGCCGCAGGCACGTTCCACCACCGGCCGCGAGATCGCCCCGGAAGAGAACAAGCTGACCGGCTTCGTGTTCAAGATCCAGGCCAACATGGACCCGCAGCATCGCGACCGCGTCGCGTTCATGCGCGTCTGCTCGGGCCGCTTCAGCGCCGGCATGAAGACCTTCCATGTGCGCACCGGCAAGGAAATGAAGCTGGCCAACGCACTGACCTTCATGGCCAGCGACCGCGAGATCGCCGCCGAAGCGTGGCCGGGCGATGTGATCGGCATCCACAACCACGGCACCATTTCCATCGGCGATACCTTCACCGAAGGCGAAGCGGTCACCTTCACCGGCATTCCGAACTTCGCTCCGGAACTGTTCCGCCGTGCACGCCTGCGCGATCCGCTCAAGCTCAAGCAGCTGCAGAAGGGCCTGGCGCAGCTGTCCGAAGAGGGCGCGACCCAGTTCTTCCGCCCGTTGACCAGCAACGACCTGATCCTGGGCGCGGTCGGCGTGCTGCAGTTCGACGTGGCCGCCTACCGTCTGAAGGACGAGTACGGCGTGGAAGCGACCTTCGAACCGGTCAGCGTGACCACCGCGCGTTGGGTCCATTGCAGCAACGAAAAGAAGCTGGAAGAGTTCCGCGAGAAGAACGCGCTGAACCTGGCGCTGGACGCGGCCGGCCATCTGGTCTACCTGGCGCCGACCCGGGTCAACCTGCAGCTGGCGCAGGAACGCGCGCCGGACGTGCGCTTCTCGGCCACCCGCGAAGCGGCGCACACCGTGTCGGTGGCCTGATCCCCGGGGTCGGATCCCTTTCCGCAGGAAAGGGCTCTGACCCCGGCACCCGGGGATTCATCGACCATACGGTGACCGGCGTGCATGCGCCGGCCATCGCGGCGATGATAGGGGGGTGCGGGTCCCCCTCCCCGCGAACGATGCCTACGCCATGTCCACGACTTCCGTTGCTTCGATCCGCGAAGAAATCGCCAGCGCCCTGACCCACGGCCTCGGTGCCGTGCTGGCCCTGGGCGCCGGCGCGGTACTGATCACTCTGGCCGCCATCTACAGCGATGGCTGGCAGCTGGCCGGCGCGATCGTGTTCGGCATCGCGCTGTTGCTGCTGTACACCGCCTCCACCCTGTACCACGCCATCCAGCACCCGGTCGCCAAGGGCCGCCTGAAGGTGTTCGACCACTGCGCGATCTACGTACTGATCGCCGGCACCTATACCCCGTTTACCCTGATCGGCCTGCGCGGCCCCTGGGGCTGGGGCCTGTTCGCCGCGATCTGGACCCTGGCCCTGGCCGGGGTAGTGTTCAAGCTGTTCTACACCGGCCGCTTCAAGGCGCTTTCCACCGGCATCTACATCGCCATGGGCTGGCTGGTGATCGTAGCGATCAAGCCGATGCTGGCCTCGATCGACGGCTGGACCCTGGGCTGGCTGCTGGCCGGCGGCCTGTCCTACACCCTGGGCACCTACTTCTATCACCGCGAATCGATCCCCTATTCGCACGCGATCTGGCACCTGTTCGTGATCGGCGGCAGCGTCTGCCACTTCGTCGCGGTGACCATGCAGGTGCTGTAACCACAGCCCGCCGCGCGGCCCTGCACGCCGCGCACATGGACGCTTCGCGCCCCGTCCACGATCGGGGCGCAACCATGGCAGTGTGAATGCTGCCGCCTCCCCTGCTGCACGGCGCCCTTCCCGCTGGCGCCTCCGGCGCCTTGGACCGCGGGGCCAGCGCGTGTGGGCTGCGCTGCTGTTCCTGCTGGCCGCGCTGCTGGTGCTGATCGCGTTGTGGGACTGGAACTGGTTCAAGGGGCCGGTCGAACGTGCGGTGCAGGCGCGTACCGGCCGTGCGCTGCACATCGGCCAGCTGGATGTCGATCTGGGCCGCACCACCACGATCCGTGCCGATGCGATCACCTTTGCCAATGCCCGCTGGGCTCGGCAACCGCAGATGGCCAGCGCCGACCGGGTCGAGATCGACGTGCGGGTCTGGCCGCTGCTGCGCGGCAGCGTGCAGCTGCCCGAAGTGCGCCTGACCCGGCCCGACGTGCTGCTGGAAACCGCCCCGCGCAAGGGCGAACCGGGCAACTGGGATTTCCTCGGTGACAGCGCCGGCGGAACCAGCCCCCAACTCAAGCGACTGCGCATCGACGACGGTCGCCTGCAGTTCCTCGATGCGCTCGGCCGCACCGATATCCGCGTGGATGTGCGCAGCGGCCAGCCGAAGCAGGCCGATGCCGCACCGCCGCTGCTGGTGCAGGGCAAGGGCCACTGGCAAGGCAACGCGTTCACCCTGCGGGGTGGCACCGAATCCCCGCTGGAACTGACCGACAGCGATCACCCGTTCCGCATCCATCTGGACGGCCGCGCCGGCGCCACCCATGCAGTGGCCCGCGGCACGCTCACCAATCCGTTCCAGCTGCGTGTGTTCGACCTGCAGTTCGCGCTCAGCGGCCAGGACCTGGCCGATCTCTACCCGTTGCTGGGCATCGCCATCCCGCCCTCGCCGCCTTACGCCCTGGACGGACGCCTGAAACGCGACCACAACGTGTGGCGCTACGATGGCTTCACCGGCAAGGTCGGTGACAGCGACCTGGCAGGCAACCTTCAGTTCGAAGTGGGCGGCGCGCGGCCGCGGCTGACCGCCACGCTGGAATCCAGGCGCCTGGATTTCGATGATCTGGCCGGCTTCGTCGGCGCCCCGCCGAAAACCGGGGGTGGCGAAACGGCCAACGCCGAACAGAAGGCTGCGGCCGCCCGTGTCGCGGCCAGCAGCCGGGTGCTGCCGGATACGCCGTACAACCTCGGCAAGCTGCGCGCGATGGATGCCGATGTGCGCTGGAAGGCCCACCGCATCAATGCGCCGTCATTGCCACTGGATGACATGGATGCGCATCTGCTGCTGGACGACGGCGTGCTGCGCCTGGACCCCCTGAACTTCGGCGTGGCCGGCGGCGATATCCGCAGCACGATCCGCATGGACGCGCGCCAGGCGCAGATCAGCACCGCGCTGAAGGCCAGCGTACGCGGCGTGCAGCTGGGCCAGCTGTTTCCGGACGCGAAGCTGGCCGAACAGGCCAAGGGCGGCATCGGCGGCGAGGTGGACCTGAGCGGCCGTGGCAACTCGATCGCCGCCATGCTGGGCAGCAGCAGCGGCAAGGTCGGGCTGGCGATGGGCCGTGGCCACGTCGGCAACCTGGTGATGGAACTGGCCGGGCTGGATATCACCGAATCACTGAAGTTCCTGATGACCGGCGACAAGCAGATTCCCCTGCGCTGCGCCTTCGCCGACTTCGGCGTGCGCGACGGGCTGATGACCAGCCAGGCACTGGCAGTGGACACCACCGACACGATCCTCATCGGCGAGGGCAAGGTCAGCCTGCGCGACGAAACCCTCGACCTGCTGCTGAAGCCACGCCCGAAGGACAAGAGCATCCTGGTGCTGCGCTCGCCGCTGCACATCGCCGGCACGTTCAAGGACCCGTCGTTCCGCCCGGATTTCAAGGCGCTGGGCATTCGTGGCGCGGTGGCCCTGGCGCTGGGCAGCATCGCCCCGCCGGCGGCGTTGCTGGCGACGATCGAACTGGGGCCGGGCAAGGATGCCGACTGCGGCGGGCAATATGCGAAGTAGGGTTACGGCGTTGTTCGCGGCGCCTCTTTTCCCACGCGTAGAGCCGGAGCAAGGCGACAGGCAGGACACGCCGTAAATACGTCCCTGTAGGCTCGGTCGGCGCATCCATGCGCCTCACGGTCCTGCCTGCCGCCTTGCTCCGGCTCCGGACAGTTTCCTGCGCGCGCGCAGCGAGAGCGAAATTCAAAGTCAAAAGAAAAAGCAAAGTCAAAAGCTGTTGCCAACCAAGGTTGGCAGCTACCAAAGGCGAGGCACCGCGCATGTACGCACCGCGCCCGCGGAAATGTTTCCAGAGGCGGAGGGCATGGGCGTGCAGGACCGTTGGCGCCGTGGATGGCGCCATCGAGCCTACAGGGACGTACTTGCGGCGTGTCCTGCACGCCCATGCCCTCCGCCTCTCCGACGTATCAGGAAGGCGCTGCTTCTGCTTCTGCACTTGCTGTTGGCGGGCCGGCGGGCCGCAGGCCCGCCAGCGAAAAACTCACCCGGCAACGATGTACTGCTGCAGATGATCCAGCTCGCGCCGCTGCGCATCGATCACCGACTTCACCAGGTCACCAATGGAAATCACTCCCAGCACCTGCGCGCCTTCCACCACCGGCAGGTGGCGGATGCGGTAATCGGTCACCAGCTGCAGGCAGTGCTCCACCTGCTCGCCCGGTGACACCGTCACCACCTGCGCGGTCATGATCTCGGCCACCGCCGTATCGCGTGAGGAACGATCGCGCAGCACGATCTTGCGCGCGTAATCGCGCTCGGACAGGATGCCGACCAGTCGCGGGCCATCCATCACCAGCACCGCCCCGATGCCCTTCTCCGCCATCAACCGGATCGCATCGATCACCGCCGCATCCGGCGCGACCGCATGTACTTCAGGAGACTTGCCGTCCAACAGTTGCCGTACCGTGGTCATCCGCCTGCCCTCCGAGGGTGGGTTGCAGGGCCGAGTCTGCCACGGCCGATGCTAGCCAGGCGTCAACCAGGTACAGAGGTCGCTGCTTGGACTCTTCATACAACCGCCCCAGGTATTCGCCGATCAGCCCCAGCGCGATCAACTGCACCCCGCCCAGGAACAGGATCACCGCCATCATCGTCGGCCAGCCGGCCACGCGATCCCCGTACAGCGCCGCCTTCACGATCACCCACAGACCAAAGACGAACGCCACTGCCGCCGTCGCCAGGCCCAGGTAGGTGGCGGTGCGCAGCGGTACCGTCGAGAACCCGGTAATGCCCTCCAGCGCGAAGTTCCACAGCCGCCACAGGCTGAACTTGCTGCTCCCGGCCACCCGCGCGTGGCGATGGTAGGGCACGGCAATGCGCTTGAAGCCGACCCAGCTGAAAAGCCCTTTCATGAAGCGGTGGCGCTCGCGCATTTCGCGCAGCGCGCTCAACGCACGCGCCGACAGCAGGCGGAAGTCGCCGGTATCGGCGGGAATCGGCGTGCGTGACAGGCGCCCCATCACCCGGTAGAACATCGCCGCCGTGGCGCGCTTGATCCAGGCCTCGCCATCGCGGGCCATGCGCGTGCCGTAAACGTTGTCATGGCCCTCGCGCCAGCGCGCGACGAACTGCGGCACCAGCTCCGGCGGGTCCTGGCCGTCAGCATCGAGGATCATCGCCGCGCCTTCGCGCACCAGGTCCAGGCCGGCGGTCAGTGCCGCCTCCTTGCCGAAGTTGCGCGAAAGCCGCAGCGCCGAAACGCGCGCATCGCCCTCGGCCAGCCCGGCGATCACCTCCCAGGTGCCATCGTGGCTGCCGTCGTCCACATACAGGATGTGGCCGTCGAGATCGGGCATGCCGTCGAGCACCGCACACAGGCGCGGATGCAGCAGGGGCAGTGCCTGCGCCTCGTTGTAGGCAGCGATGACGAAAGTGAGCCGTTCGCGGGTCATGCCCCGATTGTACGTTGCATGGGCGCACGCCATGCGCCGGCCAGGCGGTACGCGCACTCAGTCCTCGGCCAGATACCCGGCCCCGCCCAGCTGGCGCGCCTGGCGCTGGATCCACGCCGCGCGGCGCTGCACATACGGCCCAGGCGCGGCCGCGTTGTAGCGCCGCGGTGCCGGCAGCACCGCCGCCAGCCGCGCGCTCTCGGCCGGGCTCAGGCGCGCGGCATCCTTGCCCCAGAATTTCTGCGCCGCCGCCTGCGCGCCATACACCCCATCGCCGAATTCGGCGATGTTGGCGTACATCTCCAGGATGCGCTGCTTGGGCCACATGGCCTCGATCAGCACGGTGTACCAGACCTCCAGGCCTTTGCGGATCCAGCTGCGGCCCTGCCACAGGAACAGGTTCTTGGCCACCTGCTGGCTGATCGTGCTGGCCCCGCGCAGGCGCCCGCCGCGGGCGTTGTGGTCGCGGGCCTTCTCGATGGCCTGCAGATCGAAGCCGTTGTGCTCGGGGAAGCGCTGGTCTTCGGCCGCCACCAGTGAAATCGGCAGGCTCGGCGCCATCTGGTCCAGGTCGCGCCATTGGTAATGCAGCCGGTAGGACCAGTCCGCCTCGCCCAGCGCCTCGCCGTAGCGCCACAGCATCACGGTGGACCCGGGCGGGTCGATGAAGCGCAGCACCAGCACCTGCAGGCAGCTGAACGCGGCCAGCAGCAGTGGCAGCCACAGCAGGTATTTCCAGCGCCAGCGCCGACGGCGCGGCGGCGGCGCCACGGCTTCTACCTTGTGCTGCTCTCCCCCTGCCCCCATTACTGGTGCATCCTTCTTCTGTCTGGTTGTCGGCGCATTATCCGGCAACCGCCCCCGTTTACGCGCGATGTGAGCCGATGACCGCCAACTCCGATTCCCTGATCCGCTTCCTGCTGCCCGACGCCGGTGTCCGCGGCGTGCATGTACGCCTGCAGGCCACCTGGCAGGAAATCCTGTCCCACGCCCAGTATCCGGATGCCGCCGCCGAACTGCTGGGCGAGGCCTGCGTGGCAGCCGCGCTGTTCACCGGCCACACCAAGATCGACGGCCGCCTGTCGATCCAGCTGCGCAGCAGCAGCGCCCTGCGCACCCTGTTCGCCGAGTGCACCGCGACCGGCACCCTGCGCGGCATCGCCCAGCTCAGCGACGGCGAAGACGCCCCGCGCGACCTGTCCGCCCTGGGCAACGACGCCATCCTCGCCATCACCATCGAAAACCCCGGGCTGGACCCGCGCGAACCGCAGCGCTACCAGAGTCTGGTCGGGCTGACCGCGCCGGAACTGGATGAAGCCTTCGAGGACTACTTCCGCCAGTCCGAACAGCTGCCGACCCGCCTGCTGCTGGCCGCCGACCGCAATGGCGCGGCCGGCCTGCTGCTGCAGAAGCTGCCGGGAGACGAGGGCGACGAGGACGGCTGGGCACGCGCCAGCGCCCTGTTCGAGACCCTGGGCAAGGCCGAACTCCTGGCCACCCCGGCCGAACAGCTGCTGCACCGGCTCTTCCACGAGGAGCACCCGGAACTGATGGGCGACAAGCCGCTGTCCTTCGCCTGCTCCTGCTCGCGCGAGCGGGTCGAGGCCATGCTGCAGTCGCTGGGTGAGGAAGAAGCACGCGCCGCTGCCAAGGACACCGGCGCGGTCGAAGTGCGGTGCGAATTCTGCGGACGTGAGTATCACTTTCCATTGACGGAGTTCGGCATACTGTTCCACGGCGCCAAGGGGGCAGTACCGGCACCTGAACGGCTTCAGTAAACGGCAGTCTTGTACCTGGGGAGGATCAAGGCTTGTTAAGAATTCATAAACGCCCTAGGATCGAGTTCCCGTCCCCACGGGAACTTCCGTTGTCCGTCCCTGTCTGAACTGGTCCGATGCGTACTTTCCTGCGTCTACCGCTGGCCCTGCTGATCGCCCTTGGCGCGATCACGGGCGTGCACGCGCAGAGCAAGGACACCCGCACCGTGCTGCCGGTGTGGAACAAGGGCAGCGGCAAGGTCGAGGCCCTGCTGTATCTGGAGCCGACCGGCGAACAGTCCGCCGGCGCCCGCTGGCACTTCGGCCGCAATTCACTGGACGCCGCTTTCGGTCTGTCCTCCGGCGATTCGCTCGGCCTGCTCTGCAACAGCAGCAGCGGTACCAGCATGAGCGGCCTGGCCAGCCATTGCATGCTGGCCAGCCTGGGTGATGACGACGACCTCAACAGCCGGCGTTTCACCGGCACCGCCGCATTGAACCGTGGCAACAGCCGCCTGGGCATCACCGCCGGCACCGGCCGCGAGACCTTGCCGGCGTGGCTGGCCGGGCCGAACAAGACCCCGTCGCTGCGCACCGAACAGAACGATCTGACCGTGTTCGCGCAGAAGAACATCGGCCGCGAAGGCTTCGTCTCCATCGCCGGCACCTACGCCAAGGCACGCCTGGTGCCGCTGGCCGACGCCTCGCCGGCACTGGTCGACCGCTGGGACAGCAAGAGCCTGAGCATCGGCGCCGGTTATGGCAATTTCACCGGCAGCATCATCGGCCGCGTCGTTGATGTGCCCGGCAAGCCGGGTAAGTGGGAAGGCCTGGGCATCGGCCTGACCTGGCGCACGCCGTGGTCCGGCCAGCTGACGGTCGGTGCCGAGAATGTGATCAGCCGTGGCAAGAATCCGTTCTCGCCGCGCAATGAAAGCAACGACGACGGCACCGTGCCGTACGTGCGCTACGAACAGGATCTCTGATCCGTTTCCACGGCCCTGGCCGTATCCCCGTTGTTCCCTGCCGGGCGCCGAGAGGCGCCCGTTGCGCATGTACGCTGCATACCTTTCGCTGCATACCTTTCAATGCACGCGTCAAGGGCCTGGGATACCTGGAATAACGCGATGACATACTGCGGTACATATCAAACGTAACTTTTTTCATCATTCTGCGTTAACAAACGAGGCACGGCTATATAGCCGCATGAGCAACTCATTGATTTCAATGAAATAAGAGGCGATTTACCAAAATCACAGACTTGATTAACACAGCTTTAATTCTTGGCGAGCGCCCGCTACTATCGGGTCAGCCTCGCGATTTGGGAGCGCTCTTTCGCTCCCCCGCCGGGCATAAACCCCAGCCAAGATTTCTTGGAGAGAGAGAGCCAATGAAACTCAAGTCCAGCCAGCTGCGTGACGCAGTTGTGATCGCGCTTGTCGCCGGTGCCAGCACCGCGACAGCCCACGCCCAGGAAGCCACCAACCTCGACCGTATCGAGGTCACCGGTTCGCGCATCCGCCAGGTCGATACCGAAACCGCACAGCCGGTGATGACCATCAGCCGCGACCAGATCGAGAAGCAGGGCTTCAAGTCGGTCGCCGACATCCTGCAGAACATCCCGGCCGCTGGTTCGCCTGCCATCAGCCGTACCTCCCCGCTCAGCTCGGGCGAAGCGGTCGGCGGTTACTACATCGACCTGCGCAACCTGGGTGCCAACCGCACCCTGATCCTGATCGACGGCCGCCGCCTGGGCATCACCAACGACGGCCTGCAGGACGTTGCCTCGATTCCGTCGGCGATGGTCGAGCGCATCGAAGTGCTGAAGGACGGCGCGTCCACCATCTACGGTTCGGACGCCATTGCCGGCGTGGTCAACATCATCACCCGCAAGGACTTCGAAGGTGCCGAAGCCAACGTCTACATCGGCCAGTGGGACCAGGGCGACGGCAAGCGCGAGAACTACGATTTCATCATGGGCTTCCGTGGTGAGCGTGGCTCGCTGACCGCCGGTGTCGAGTACACCAACGAAGATCCGGTGTGGGCCAAGGACCGCTGGTTCTCCCGCGACCGCTTCCCGACCGGCGAGAAGAGCGCACCGCGCCCGGGCGGCCTGTCCGGTACCTCGCAGTGGGGCCGTTTCGTCTACAACAACCAGCTCTACACGCTGCGCCGCGACGTTCCGGGCCTGGATCCGTCGCAGTTCTCCAGCTACCGCCTGGTCGACCCGACCATCGACGTCTCCAACCCGGCGCTGGCCTCGACCGTGTACAGCGGCATCAAGCGCAAGTCGGCCTTCCTGAACGGCCGCTTCGACTTCACCGACAACGTGCGCTTCGACACCAGCGTGCTGTACACCGACCGTGATTCGTTCGCGCAGAACGCGGGCTATCCGTTCTTCAGCGACGACTTCGCCCTGAGCGCCAATGGCCTGTCCGCTGACAGCGTGTTCAACCCGGTCGGCGAAGACGTCCAGTACGTGCGCCGTGGCTGGGAAGTGCCGCGCGAAGTCCGCAACAGCCTGACCACCACCCGCTTCACCGGTGTGTTCAGCGGCACCTTCCAGACCGGCGAGCGCTACTGGGACTGGGAAGCCGGCTATCTGTACAACCAGAACAAGGGCACCCAGATCAGCACGGGTAACCTGAACACCTACGCCGTTGGCCAGGCCACCGGCCCGTCCTTCATCAACGCCAACGGCCAGGCGCAGTGCGGCACGCCGGACTCGCCGATTCCGCTGGGTACCGGCCCCGGGTCGTGCACGCCGTGGAACCCGCTGATCGCCAACGGCTACAACGCGCCCAACAGCCTGGCCGATCCCAATGTCCAGGCCTATCTGTACCAGCCGGGCCAGGCGCTGTCGCGCACCACCACCAAGAACTTCTTCGCCAACATCGCCGGCACCATCGCAACCCTGCCGGCGGGCGATCTGGGTGTAGCGCTGGGCATCGAGCGTCGTGAAGAGAGCGGCTCGTTCTCGCCCGATGCACTGGCCCAGACCGGCATCTCGACCGATCTGGCCGCCGGCCCGACCCAGGGTGGCTACAACCTCAACGAAGCCTACCTGGAACTGCAGGTTCCGATCCTGGCCGACCTGCCGGGCGCGAAGGAACTGACCCTGACCGCGGCCACCCGCTACTCGGATTACGACACCTTCGGCAATACGCTGAACAGCAAGTTCGGTCTGAAGTGGAAGCCGATCGACTCGATCCTGGTCCGCGGTACCTGGTCGGAAGGCTTCCGTGCGCCGACCGTGGCTGACCTGTACGGCGGCATCTCGCAGACCTTCCCGAACTACACCGACCCGTGCGACACCAGCTTCGGCCCTGCCGCCGGCAACGCACGCTGCCTGGCCGATGTGCCGGCCGGCTTCCGCCAGCCGAACACCTCCTCCAGCGGTCCGGCCCCGGGTCCGGGCGAGGCCAGCAACACGCCGTTCGTCACCGGCTCGACCCCGGGCCTGACGCCGGAAACGTCCAAGTCCAAGACCATCGGCATCGTGTGGAGCCCGGGCTTCCTCAGCGGCTTCAACACCTCGCTGGACTGGTGGAACATCCGCATCGACAACACCATCGTTGCCGATTCGCCGACCGACCTGCTGAACGACTGCTACCTGCGTGGCATCGAGTCGCGTTGCGTGGGCTTCACCCGTAACGCCAACGGCAACATCACCCAGCTGGACTTCGCGCTGCGCAACGCCGGCTACGTGGAGACCGAGGGCTTCGATTTCGATGTGAACTACCGCTTCGAAACCGGCTTCGGCAACTTCACCACCTCGCTGCAGAACACCTACGTCACCAAGAACGAGATCAAGTCGGACAACACCGACAATCCGCCGACCCAGCGAAACGGCTTCGAGGGCAACTTCCGCCTGCGCTCGAACCTGACCGTCAACTGGCAGCTGGACAACCTGTCGATCTCCTGGACCGCGCGTTACTACTCCGGCACCAAGGAAGACTGCTACTTCGACGACCGCTGCACCCTGCCGAACTTCAGCTCGCCCGATACCCTGGGCCAGATCACGCCGAAGAACGAACTGGGTTCCAACACCTTCCACGACCTGCAGGTGTCCTACAACCTGCCGTGGAATGCGACGGTGGCCGTGGGCGCCAACAACGTGTTCGACCACTGGTCGGCACCGGCCTACGCGCAGCCGAACTCGGGCTACTCGTACTACGGTGGCTACGACATCGGCCGCTTCGTCTACATGAAGTACCAGCAGAAGTTCTGATCGGTTGATTGATCGATGACTTCAGCAACGGCCCCGAAAGGGGCCGTTGTTCTTTGCGTGGCCCGCAGCGTGCGAAGGCCATCGGCCCCAGCAAAAAGGCCGCGGCAATGCCGCGGCCTTCTGGTGACCTCATCGTGTGGCGCTCATCCGTTCGGGATCAGCGTCTCGATCAGGTGCTCGACGTAGGCTTCGAAATCCTCACGCGCCTGCTTGGGCTGCTGCAGCTGCAACGACAGCTGCAGGAAGCCGACGTAGGCCGCATAGGCCAGACGCGCACGGTGCCGCGCATCGGTCGAGCTGAGCCCGGCCTGGCGGAACGAGGCGACCAGATAATCGAGGCGGCGCTGCGAGACGCGGTCGATCACCGGCCGCACCATCGGATGATCCAGCGCCTTCAGCAGCTCGCTGTAGATGATGTGCGGCTGCACTTCATGCGCCACCATCTGGAACAGCTGGCGCAGGCGTACGCGCGGGTCCGGCACGTCTTCCAGGCTGCCGAACACCTGTTCCTGTTCGAACAGCTCCCAGCGTTCCAGCGCCGCCTGCAGCAGCGCATCACGCGAGGGGAAATGCCAATAGAAACTGCCCTTGGTGACCCCGAGACGGCGCGCCAGCGGCTCTACCGCGACGGCGCCGACACCTTGTTCAGCAATCAGATCGAGGGCCGCCTGGGCCCAGTCTTCGGCACTCAGGCGGCTGTTGCGGCCGGCGCGCGGTTCGCCGGCGGAAGCGTCAGGTTGATTCATGGGCTGATTTAACCATACGGCGGGGTTCGTTGCAGTACGCGGTTGCGGCCGAAACCGTCGCAGGGCCACGTGGAGCGCCTGCCGCGATGCACCATACTGCGCAGTATTGACTTCCCTTCGAAGCACTCCATACTAGCAAGTATGGTTACGTCCCCTACTTCCGCTGCATTCCATGATCTGCGCCTGGACGCAGCCCATGGTGCGCGGCTGGCGGCCACCGCCAGCGACCACGGCCGTCGCGGCCGGGTGCTGTTCGCGCACGGCTTCGGCCAGACCCGGCACGCCTGGAACGCCACTGCCCGGGCCCTGTCCGCGGCCGGCCTGCAGACTCTGGCCTACGATGCGCGCGGCCATGGCGACTCGGACTGGAATGCCGCCGGGCTGCCCTACCACGGCGAACAGTTCGCCGATGACCTGATCGTGCTGGCCGGTGAGCAGCCGCGTCCGCCGGTGCTGGTGGCAGCCTCGATGGGCGGCCTGTTCGGCCTGCTGGCCGAATCGCGCTGGCCGGGCCTGTTCTCGGCGATGGTGCTGGTGGACATCACCCCGCGCTGGGATACCGCCGGCGTCGAACGCATCCTGGCCTTCATGACCGCCCATCCCGATGGCTTCGCCTCGCTGACCCAGGCCGCCGACGTGATCTCGGCCTACCTGCCGCACCGTCCGCGCAAATCCGAACAGTCGCTGCGCGCACTGCTGCGCGAGGACGATCACGGGCGCTGGCGCTGGCACTGGGACCCGCGGCTGGTGGCCGAACTGGCCCGCGACAGCGAACAGCACCAGGACGCGCTGGCCGAGGCCGCACGCCAGGTGAAGTGCCCGCTGCTGCTGGTCAGCGGCGGCCGCAGCGACCTGGTCACGCCGCAGACCGTGGCCGAATTCCTGGCGCTGGCGCCGCACGCGCGCCATGTGCAGCTGCCGCAGGCCACGCATATGGTCGCCGGCGATGACAACGACGCCTTTACCGCTACTGTGTTGGACTATCTGGACGTGTTGCCCGCAGCGGATGCTGCAGCTTCGTCCGCCACAAACGAGCACGTCACCGGAGCACGCTCATGAGCATCGTTCTTCCCTTCCTCGCCCTGCTGCTGGCAGGCGCGTTCGTCGCCTACCACCGCATGCGGCTGGTTACCTGGACGCTGATCAGCGTGGCCCTGCTGGCCGCCTGCTGGTTCATTCCCTACGTCAGCCAGACCGCCACGATTGTGGCCGCCGCCGTGCTGGCGGTGATCGCCGTGCCGCTGCTGCTGCCGTTCATCCGCAAGCCGCTGCTGACCGGCCCGATGATGAAGGTGTTCCGCAAGGTGCTGCCTCCGCTGTCGCAGACCGAGCGCATCGCGCTGGAAACCGGATCGGTCGGTTTCGAGGGCGAGCTGTTCACCGGTGATCCGGACTGGAACATCCTGCTCAACTATCCCAAGCCGCAGCTGACCGCCGAAGAACAGGCCTTCCTGGATGGGCCGGTCGAAGAGCTGTGCACCATGGTCAACGACTGGGAAATCACCCACGTCCACGCCGACCTGCCGCCGGAACTGTGGGCCTTCATCAAGAAGAACAAGTTCTTCGGCATGATCATTCCGAAGGAATACGGCGGCCTGGGCTTCTCCGCGCTGGCCCACCACAAGGTGATCCAGAAGCTGGCCTCGGTGTCCTCGGTGGTCAGCTCCACCGTGGGCGTGCCGAACTCGCTGGGCCCGGGTGAACTGCTGGTGCACTACGGCACCCAGGAACAAAAGGACCAGTACCTGCCGCGCTTGGCCGATGGCCGCGAAGTGCCCTGCTTCGGCCTGACCGGCCCGTTCGCCGGCTCCGACGCCACCTCCATTCCCGACTACGGCATCGTCTGCAAGGGCGAGTGGAACGGCGAGCAGGTGCTCGGCGTCAAGCTGACCTTCGACAAGCGCTACATCACCCTGGCCCCGGTCGCTTCGCTGATCGGCCTGGCCTTCCGCATGTACGACCCGGACGGCCTGATCGGCGATACCCGCGATATCGGCATCACCCTGGGCCTGCTGCCGCGCGACACCGCCGGTGTTGAAATCGGCCGTCGCCACTTCCCGCTGAACTCGACGTTCCAGAACGGCCCGATCCGCGGCAAGGATGTGTTCATTCCGCTGACCCAGCTGATCGGTGGCGCGGCCATGGCCGGCAAGGGCTGGAACATGCTCAACGAGTGCCTGGCCGTGGGCCGCTCGATCACCCTGCCCTCCACCGCCAGCGGCGGTGCCAAGGCCGGTGCTGCCGTGACCGGCGCCTATGCCCGCATCCGCAAGCAGTTCGGCCTGTCGGTGGGCCGCTTCGAAGGCGTGGAAGAAGCACTGGCCCGCATCGGCGGCAAGGCCTACAAGATCAGCGCGCTGTCACAGGCCACCGCCGCCGCGGTTGACCGTGGTGACGTGCCGTCGGTGCCGTCGGCGATCGCCAAGTACCACTGCACCAACATGAGCCGCGAAGTGATCTCGGACATGATGGACGTGATCGGCGGCAAGGGCATCATCCTGGGGCCGCGCAACTTCGCTGGCCGCAGCTGGCAGGCCGCGCCGATCGCGATCACCGTGGAAGGCGCCAACATCATGACCCGCAGCCTGCTGATCTTCGGCCAGGGTGCGATCCTCTGCCACCCGTGGGTGCTGAAGGAAATGAAGGCTGCGCAGGATCCGGATACCCGTGCCGGCCTGCAGGACTTCGACCGCAACCTGTTTGGCCACATCCGCTACGGCATCTCCAACGCCGTGCGTTCGTTCTGGTTCGGCCTGACCGGCGCACGTTTCGGTGCCGCCCCGGGCGACGCCTACACCCGCCGCTACTTCCGCAAGCTGGACCGTTACTCGGCCAACCTGGCGCTGATGGCCGACATCTCGATGATGACCCTCGGCGGCAAGCTGAAGTTCAAGGAATCGCTGTCCGGCCGCCTGGGCGATGTGCTGAGCCATGTCTACATGACCAGCGCCATGCTCAAGCGCTACCACGACGAAGGCGCACCGCAGGCCGACCAGCCGCTGCTGGCCTGGGCCTTCCATGACAGCGTGCACAAGATCGAAGAGTCGCTGTCAGCCGCCCTTCGCAACTTCCCGATCCGTCCGATCGGCTGGCTGATGTGGGCGCTGATCTTCCCGCTGGGCCGTCGTGCCGAGGCCCCGGGAGACCGCCTGAGCCGTCGCGTTGCTGCCCTGCTGATGGCGCCGAATGAAGCGCGTGATCGTCTGGCCAGCGGCGTATTCCTGACCCCGTGCGAGAACAACCCGGGTGGCCGCATCAACAGCTACCTGAGCAAGGCGATCATGGCCGAGCCGGTGGAGCGCAAGTTCCTGAAGGCGCTGAAGAGCAAGGGCATCGAGGCGCTGGACTTCAAGGCGCAGCTGGACGAGGCCGTGGCCGAAGGCGTGATCACCCAGGACGAGCGCAGCCTGCTGGAAGAACTGCGCACGCTGACCCTGGACACCATCACCGTGGACGACTTCGACACCCACGAACTGCGCGCGGCCAGCTACTACGACCGCCAGCACAAGGACCCGCATTCGCAGGCGGCCTGATCGCCTGGAACATGCGTTGCCTTCGACGGCGGGCCTCGGCCCGCCGTCGTTCTATCCGACGACCGGAATTTCACCATGTCCACGCCCCTGCTCTCGCTCTACCACCGCCTGCAGCACTGGCCTGCCGGCAACTGGCTGTTCTCGCGCGCGGTGTGCCTGAAGGCCCCCTACTTCGCCAGCATCGCGCCGCGCATCACCCGCCTGGAGCACGGCCGCTGCGAAGGCACGCTGGCCGACCGTCGCAAGGTACGCAACCACATCGGCACGGTGCATGCGATCGCGATGTGCAACCTGGCCGAGCTGACCGCCGGGCTCATGGTCGATGCATCGCTGCCCAAGGGCATGCGCTGGATTCCGAAGGGCATGCAGGTGCAGTACCTGGCCAAGGCGCGCGGCACGCTGCAGGCAGTGGCGCTGCCGGCGCAGCCGATCGTGGCGGCGGCCCAGGGTTACGCGCTTCCGGTGACGGTGAGTGTGCGCGATCGCGCGGGGACGGAGGTGTTCAGCGCGGTGATCGACATGTGGATGTCGCCGGCGAAGTCGAAGTAGTGTTCCGGCGAACGGCGCAGCCCCTCGTGGGTGGACGGTGGATCGCGAAAAGCGCTGGCTTGGCTGGGGGCGGTGGGTACGCGGGGGACGCCGTAAACCCGTCCATGGGGGCTTGGCCGCGGCATCCATGCCGCGGACACCCCCGCGTACCCACCGCCCCCAGCCTCTGACAGTTCTCTGTGGCGTCCACCCACGCAAGAGAAAAAAGAAGGGCAAGAGCAAAAGCAAAAGCGGCCCTTCGGCCGCTTTTTTCGTGCGCGCAGAACCCACGAGCGCAGCGACCCGCTGTTGCTCTTGATCTTCTTTTTCTTCTCCGTGGGCTGGCCGCACACGGAACCTGTCAGGGGTGTGGCGGGTGGGCCGTGCAGGGGCGTTGGCGCCATGGATGGCGCCATCGAGCTTACATGGACGTACTTGCAGCGTCCCCTGCACGGCCCACCCGCCACACCCAACACATGACAAGCTCTACGCGTCCAACCCACGAGGGGCTGCGCCGTTGGCTGGGAACTACGCCACCGCGCGAAGGACCAACGCCAGGATCGCCGGCACCGCCTGGATCATGAAAATGCGCCGGCTCACGCTGTAGGCGCCATAGCACCCGGCCACCACCACGCAGGCCAGCGAGAACGTCACCAGCACCGGCTGGTCGATTACCAGGCCCACCACGATGCCCGCCGCCAGGAAGCCGTTGTACAGCCCCTGGTTGGCTGCCAGCACGCGTGTGGTCTCCGCCTTCTCCGGCGTGTTGCGGAACGTCTTCAGGCCCAGCGGACGGGTCCACAGGAACATCTCCAGCACCAGGAAATACAGGTGAAGCATTGCGACCAGCACGGTCAACAACAAGGCAATCAAGCTCATATCAAGTCCGACCTCTGCAGGGAATTCCGATCAACGCTGCGTTGCTCCTTTCGGCACCCATCCCCTCCTGGGCGTGCCATCGGGATGGGGTAACGTCCACGGGCCCATCCCAGACTCTTCCAATGGCGAGAATTCTTCAACAGCCAGTGGCAGGAACTCGAACTTGCGCATATGCACCCTGGGATGCTCCGAGAGCTGCTCCAATGCGCCCCACTCCCGTCCCCCTTGTCCCGTGACCCGGACGATCGCAATCTGGACCCTGCGATAGCGACGGAGCAGGCGCGTGATGACGTGACAGCAATCCTCGCAGGGCCGTCGCTCTGTAAAGAGGTACACCACGCCTTCGATCCGCCTCCAGAACGAAAATCGATAAAGGCGCCGCATTGCCAGGTCGAAGTAGTTCAAGAGCAGGAATTCCGAGTCGTGATAGACCTTCTCGCTGCGCAGTTCCTCCGATCGCTTCTGCGCGATCCGTGATCGCGCTGCCGCCCGGGGGCTGTCCAAACGACGGGTGGGGCGCCTGAACGCTTGCTGGAAACGAGGCCTAAACCGCGGCGCAGTCAACTGGGGAACGCTGCTGAGCCATGATTCGGGCTCCAGATCGTTGCCTCTACGCAACACATTCAGCCTTCCCCGCCGCGTACAGGTAAGGACATCAAACTCCAGCTCCCGGCGGGCAACCTTGATCATCCTTGCCAACGCCCGGGAGCTTGGTCCAACCACGTCTGAGAGGATGAGCCGATCACCGAAGCGGCGCGCGGCAAAATTCACCAGCCCCAGATTGCCCTTCAGCGGCCTTCCAATACCCTCCTGTCCGGAGAGCGCGTCGGATATCAGCGTTCTCTCCAAAGCTCCCTTGCGAAGCCGGCTGACCAGGTCAAATGCATGGAATGCCCATGCTTCCAGCTGGTCTTCATCCAGCGCCTGCCGCTGCGCACTCCTGTTGGACATTTCCATCTCCCGCTTCCAATGCAATCAATGCAATCCATGATCCTGCCCGAGTCCGTCGGCTCGCAGCAGCGGCCCGCCATCGCCGGGTCAGCGGTCGCGTGGCAGTTTCTTTTCTTCGCGCAGCACGCCAAACGCGGCAGCGGTCATGCACGCGGCCACCAGCATGCCGCCGATGAACACCACGTGCGAGCCAAACAATGACAGGCCCTTGTGCACCCATGCGAAGCTCAGGTCGGCACCGCGGTAGACCACCGTGTCGATCGCCGCACCGGCCTTGTAGCGCCACTGCCGGTCCACACGGGTGTAGATCGTCTCGCGCGCGGGCTTGGCCAGCGCGAATTCGCTGGCGCGGGTCATCACCTGCACCACCGCCACCATCAGCGGCATCGGCGAGGCGGCCAGCACCGAGAAACCGATCAGGATCGCGAAGCCGGGAATCAACAGTGCCGGGGCGATGCC
Organism: Stenotrophomonas sp. CS3K5; assembly: GCF_059515225.1. NCBI lineage: Bacteria > Pseudomonadati > Pseudomonadota > Gammaproteobacteria > Lysobacterales > Lysobacteraceae > Stenotrophomonas > Stenotrophomonas sp. CS3K5. The sequence goes on along the minus strand of NZ_JCAKRX010000013.1, from coordinate 52,343 downwards.
GTGGCGCGACAGCAGCCAGCGGGTCAGCGCCAGCTGCATCAGCAGTGCCAGCGCATTCACTGCCAGGTCGATGCGTGAGAAGAACGCGGTACTGGCCGCCGGGTCGGTGAACGCCGCGCGCACGATGGCTGCCTGCTGGTTGTACAGCAACGTGCCCACACCCACGCCGAACACCACCATGATCGCCAGCCAGCGCAGCAACGGCTCGCGCACGATCAGCTTCAGTCCATCCAGGATGCTGCCGCCCATCGGCTGCTCGCCGGAGACCAGCTGCTGCTCGCGCTCACGCAACACCGCCCAGTGCCGCAGCCGCCAGATGCACAGCAGGCACACCAGCAGGAACCCGGCCGAGACCAGCATCAGGTTGGCGATGCCCACGCGCTGCACCAGCGCGCTGGTGATCAACGGGCCGAGGAAAGCGCCGACGGTGCCGGCCGCACCGATGTAGCCGTACCAGGCGCGCGCCTGTGCATTGGAGAACACATCGGCCATGAAGCTCCAGAACACCGCCACCGCGAACAGGTTGAAGACGGTGATCCAGAAGAAGAACGCCATGCCCCGACCGGGTACGCCGCTGTCGAACAGCGCGTAGAACCCCAGCAGGGTGAGGATGAAGAAGCCGTACACCGCCGGCAGGAACACCCGGCGTGGGAAGCGGCTGACCAGCCAGCCGTACACCGGCTGCAGTACCAGCATGATCACGAACACGCAGGAGAACAGGAACTGCAGCACGAAGTCCTTCAGCGCGATGCCGTGGCTGGCGAACCAGGCAATCAGCACCGGCGGGAACACGGTTTCCAGGTCCGCCGAGGCGGCCATGGCCTCGCGCACCGGGCGCAGCACGTAGTAGCCGCTGAGCAGGCAGAAGAAGTACAGGAACGACCACCACAGCGCGGGCGACTCGCGCAGCGCCACCGTCAGCCCCCGCAGCGGCCCCTTGACCGGCGTCGCGCTCACGCAGCGCCCCTCGCCCACAGACGGCGGTTGGACAGCGGCATGGCAGGCTCCGGGGCGGTGAAGCGCGTACGTTAGCCAATGCACTGCAACATCGCCAGCACGGCACGCCATTCCCGCTGCTGGGAGACACCCGTAACGGCCTCGGATGACACGTTCGGATACACACTTTCGGAGCGTCAAAATTCCAACTTTTTCAACGAGATGCGCATTCATCTTCGCTTTGTTTGTGCACAGGGGAAAAGCGGCGCTAGAATCGCCATCAGCAGTCGCGCACGGGTCCAACCGATGAAAAAGAACAGCCTGCGTCGTCCGATCCGTTCGGCGGCCACCGGTTTGCTGGGCATGTTGATGCCCGTTGCCTTGTCCACCACCGCGCAGACCCCGCCGGCGTTGCCACCGATGCCGGCCAACATCGAATCCGCTGCGGCCAGCGCCGTCGCCCACACCCAGCCGGCGGCGTACCGCACCGGCCTGGTGCCGCAGGTGCAGGCCCCGGCCGCCGGCTTCAACGTCGCCAACATCGAGTCGATGGCGCAGCAGCTCACCTATGGCGAGCGCGTGCCGGGCATGGCGGTGGCCATCGTGCAGGGCGGCCGCATCCTCAGCGCGCGCGGTTATGGCGTCACCGACGTCAACAATCCGCTGCCGGTCGATGCGCACACCGTGTTCCGCCTGGCCTCGTTGTCCAAGGCCTTTGCCGGCACCATGGCCGGTCTGCTGGTGAACGATGGCACGCTGCGCTGGGACAGCAAGGTCACCGACTACGTGCCGGGCTTCCGTCTGAACTCGCCCGAAGCCACCGACCGCCTCACCGTGGCCGACGTGCTCAGCCACCGTGTCGGCCTGCCCTACAACGCCTACGACCGCGACATCGAAGGCAACGCCGAGTACTACTCGCTGACCCAGAAGCTGGCCAACACCAGCCTGAAGTGCCTGCCGGGCGACTGCTACGCCTACCAGAACGTGGCCTTCAGCCTGATCGGCGACGTCGTCTATGCGGCCTCGGGCAGCTTCTACGAGCAGTCGGTCGAACGCCGCATCTTCAAGCCGCTGGGCATGAACGATGCCAGCCTCGGCCTGGCCGGCATCCAGGCCAGCTCGCGCTGGGCGCGTCCGCACGTGCGCAGCCGCAACGGCTGGGTTTCGCTGACGCCGAAGCCGACCTACTACCGTGTCGCCCCGGCCGCCGGCGTCAACGCCAGCGCCAGCGACATGGCGCAGTGGCTGCTGGCCCACACCGGCCATCGCCCCGACGTGCTGCCCGCACCGCTGCTGGCCACCCTGCATTCAAGCCTGATCAACACCCCCGGCGAGATGCGTTCGGGCTGGCGCCGCGAGCGCCTGCATTCGGCCGGCTACGCGCTGGGCTGGCGCACCTTCGACTACGCCGGCCACGATGTGGTGTTCCATGCCGGTGCGGTGCAGGGCTATCGCGGTCTGGTCGCGCTGGTGCCGGAACGCGACCTGGGCATCGCGATCATGTGGAACGGCGAAAGCGGCCTGCCCAGTGGCCTGCTGCCGACCGTGCTCGATTCGGCGCTCGGCCTGCCGGCGCACCGCTGGCTGGATGTCGATACCGATTTCGGCAGCGACAACCTGATGGCCGAGGGTGCAAGCCCTGCACAGCAGGACAAGCGCAAGGGCAAGGGCGCCTCGAGCAACCGCGCGGTGGCCTCGCCGCGCTGATCAGGCGGGCTCGGCCGCAGACATCAAGGGCGACCTGCGGGTCGCCCTTTTTTTTGTTGTTTTTTGTAGAGCCGAGCCATGCCCGGCTAATGCGCGAAGTAGTGCATGCCACCATCCACCGGAATCACCGCGCCGGTGATGTAGCCGGCCAGCGGCGAGGCCAGGAAAGCCACCAGCGGCGCCACTTCCTCCGGCTCGCCAAAGCGCCCGATCGGAATGTTGCGCGCAATGAACGTGCGTCGGCTTTCCTCGGTAGGGTGCAGGCGGTCGAGGATCTGCGGACTGTTGATCCGTCCCGGCGCAATCGCATTCACCGTGATGCCCTGCGCGGCCACCTCGGACGACAGGCCCTTGCTCCACAGATGCAGCGCCGCCTTCGCCGCCGTGGCCGCATTCACCGCGCGCGGCTCCATCGAACCACTGAAGTTGATCACCCGCCCCCAGCCCTGTGCCTGCATCGCGGGCAGCAATGCCTGGGTCATCCGCCGTGCTGCAGAGAAGTTCAGCGCCACAGCCTCCTCCCAGACCGCGTCGGCGGCATCCACCGTGGTCGGCCGCGAACCACCGGCCGCGTTGACCAGGATGTCCACCCGCTGCAGCGCACCCAGGGCTGCGTCGGCGATGCGGCGCACGTCCCCGGCGTCGGTGACATCGCCCAGCAGGATGATCGGCGCCGCCCCACCCGCCGCTTCGATCTCTGCCGCCAGCGCCTGCAGTGGTTGTGCACGCCGCGCACTGATCGCAACGCGTACCCCCTGTGATGCCAGCCTCCTGGCGACAGCAGCACCGATGCCACTGCCGGCACCGGTGACCAGCGCGGTACGTCCTTCAAGATCCAGATCCATGATGTTCTCCCAATCGCCCGCCGGCACCTCCGGCGCGTGCCCTGCATGCTGTTTGATCACCCCCGATTGATAAACTCCGCGCAGGTTTCAGCATTCAACACCCGGAGTGTCAGATGAACCTGCTGGAGAGCATGCAGGTCTACGTGCTGATCGTGGACAAGGGCAGCCTGAGCGCGGCGGCGGAGGCGATGGACATCTCCGCCACGATGGCCGGCAAGCACCTGCGTGCACTGGAGGCGCGACTGGGCATGCAGCTGCTGAGCCGCACCACGCGACGCCAGCACATGACCGCGTTCGGTGAGGACTACTACACGCGCTGCCGGGAGATCCTGCGCCTGGTGGAAGAGACCGATGCACAGGCCCAGCACCAGCAGCTGGCGCCGGCAGGCACATTGCGCATCAGTGCACCGGTGATCTTCGGCACGCATGCGCTGGTACCGGCGCTTGCCGACTACATGGCGCGCTACCCGGAGGTGCAGGTCGAGGCGACACTGACCGACCGCGTGGTCGACCTCACCGAAGAAGGCTTCGAAGCCGCCTTGCGCATCGGCACACTGGCCGACAGCAGCGAGCTGGTGGCGCAGCCACTGGCGCCCTACCGGTTGATGATGTGTGCATCGCCTGGATACCTCGCCCGGCACGGGACACCGCACACCGCGCAGGACCTTGCCGGGCACCAGTGCCTTTCTTTCGAACCCACCGCGCTGGCCCAGTGGCTGCAGGCCGCACCTGGCGGGCTCGAGCGTGTGCCGGGCGGCCGGCTCCAGATCAACAACGGCGAAGCGCTGCGCGCAGCAGCACTGCACGGGCTGGGCATCGTGCTGCAGTCGGCGTTGCTGCTGGCCGCGGACGTGGAAGCCGGGCGACTGGTGCAGCTGCTGCCCGGCCATGGCCACGCCGGCAGACCGATGCATGTGGTCTACGCCCACGACCGTTACCGCTCCACCCGCCTGCGCAGCTTCCTGGCGTTCCTGGCCGAGCGCTTCCCGCCGGAGGGCAGCGCCTTCGGCACCGATACACGCCCATAAAAAAACCCCCTCCCCGCTGGGCAGCCGGGGAAGGGGGTTTCAGGATGCGGATCCCTCGCCAGACGAGACTGCCTGACGATCTGATCCAATCTCGCAGTCACGGTCTTTGAGTGGAAGCCTGCCGTGGTCGAAACGCTATTCCACAGCTTCAGAGAGAAGTCGATCCCTTTCAACCTGCCCAACAATAGCCTTGAGGTCTTCCTTGGATACCTCAATCGCCCGTCCTCCTGCGATACGGATCACCCGATCAGCGCTGAGTATGGTTTCAGGCCGGTGTGCAATTACCAGCCTCGTTACCCCCAAGGCGGAGAGGTTGCGCCCTAGAATCCGTTCCGCCTCCAGATCCAAATGGCTCGTCGCCTCATCGAGCAAAAGAATCTTCGACTTCCGATAAAGCGCTCTGGCCATATAAATGCGTTGTTTCTGCCCTCCGGACAATGCAGACCCCATGTCACCGACCGTCGTTTCATAGCCCATGGGCATACGAACAATATCCTCGTGGATGAACGCAAACCTGGCTGCACACTCGACATCATTCGCCGAAGCAGAGGAATCGAAGAATGAGATATTGTCCGCTATCGTCCCAGCAAACAAGCAATCTTCCTGCAAAACTGCAGCGAAGCACTCACGACGCCTGGCTGGCTCGACCTTAGCAAGATCAACCCCTCCAATCCGGACTTCACCCGAAGTCGGCCGAATCAATCCAAGAATTATCTTTGCAAGCGTTGTCTTTCCGCATCCCGACGCACCAATTATCGCCACAGACTCTCCGTCAGAAACACTGAAAGAGCACCCATCAAGCACCCAGTCGAGGTCATCGGAATATCTAAAAGATAAGTTTTTTATCTCGATCCCGTACTCACCAGAAGGTAACCTAGCCAGGGCACCTGAATGCTCTGGAGGCTCCACAGCAATATCGGAGATCCTGTTCAGATGGACTCGAAGAAGGCCGAAATCTGCGACCCTATCAATCAACGCCCCCACTCTTGCGCAGAACATATCAGCGTAGGCAACAAACGCAACCAGCATACCCGCCGAAAACTGCCCCTTCATCGCCACAAGAGCGGCTACCACAACAAGCACTATCCGCTGAGCAGAAAATATTGATTTTGAGGCAACCAGAAAAACTGACGATACCGCACCGATCCTGGCATCGCGAGCCGACACTTCAAATGTGGCACTCTCAAACTGCGCGCGCCTCATCCCTTCCTTGTTGGCCAGCTTAAGGGTTTGCATGCCGCGAATGGACTCAATCAAGGTGGACTGCTGTAACGCGAAGTGGACAAGCTGCTCCTCCTTGACCCGCAACATGCTTCGATGCGACGCCCATCGAATTGCGCCATAGAATCCCACCGAAGCTGCGACAATTGCTGTCAACGTCGGACTGTACATGTAGAGAACTATAACAATCAGCAGAGCCGTCAAGCCATCCAATATCGCTTCAACCAGATTTCCAGTAAGTGTCTGCTGAACAACCTGCACCGAAACGAATCTTGAAAGCACTCCGCCAACCGTACGCCTCTCTATATAGCCAACCGGTAGCCGAAGAAGGTGACTGAAGAGGTTGGTTATCCATTGTGCGCTGAATGACGATCCAACATATGCGACCAACCATGCTCGAGCAGCACCAAACGCCGCTTGCAGGAGCACTATTACGGAGAATCCAATCCCAACAAGAAAAAGCATGTCAACCGCACCGGATATCAAGACTCCATCTAGAACCAATTGAACGAAAAGCGGCATCACCAATACAAGAAGTTCCAGCAACAGGGAAATAGCCCCAATCTGCAGCGCGGCTTTCCCCAGCCCAGTGACCCTTCCTACAAGTCTAGACAATGGTACATTCTCTACCGGAACACGTCTTCCAGATTCAATCGGCGCCGACATCTCGAGCGCAATTCCGGTGAATCTGTCACTAACCTCTTTGTACCCAAGGCTAACTCGGCCGCAAGCGGGGTCGTGGATCACAACCCCCTTTCGGGTCACCTCTTTCAGCACTACAAAATGATTCATGTCCCAGTGCAAAACAGCCGGCAGCATCAAGTCCTTCAACCCATCCAGCTCAACTCGCAATGCACGAGGATTCAACCCCAACTCCGAACTTATGCCTATCAGTTTCGATAATCCTGCCCCAAGCTGCGAAGTGCCGTATCGTTCACGCAGACCAACCAAACTTGCACCGACACCATGAAAGCTGGCTATCATAGCGATGCAGGCAATTCCACATTCGGCAACCTCATTCTGATGGAACAGGGGAAGCCTTCTACCGAATCTCAGCATATTCACAGCCGCTTCGTCTCCGCAGTCTCACGCGTGCCCGAGTCCCGAAGGACCAGATCAATTACTCTCCTTCTAGCCAGTTTCACATCCGCATCCACCTTCATTCCAGGCTTCAAGCGAATGGGGGAACGGCCTTCCGCACTACGCACTACACCCGGCTCATCGAGCGCAACCAAAGTCCTATAGGATGGCTCGGAAACCATTACCCCGCTTCTAAGCTGTATTTCCATTGGCTCCAGCGCGCTTTCCGCAAGTCCAACTACATGACCATTTTGGATGCCGTAGACTTGATAAGGATGCCCCGAGAACCTTAGGCTCACGGTGTCACCCGGCTCTACATTTGCAGCAGCACGACTTCCCAACCAAAGTTCCACTTCCAAATGGGAACCCTCGGGAATAATGGAAAGCAATCTCTGGCCTTCCTTGACGGATTGGCCTGGACCTACGGCCATTCCAACGACTCTGCCAGCCGAAGGTGCAACGAGAGCTATGTTCTTCTGAACCCGGTTACGCAGCCTGGCTTGAGCCAAATCCGAGATTGCACGATGCAGCGAGTCTCGCTTTCGTCCAGCATCCAGTGAAATTGACGCAGCCTTCGACTGAGCATCTTTGAGTTGCGCGCGCAGCGCGAACAGCTCTTGCCTCACGGCCTCTACCGCAGCCCCCTTCTCAAGTGAATCGCTCTCATACTGCTGGAACTGCAGAGCGGTAACCACTTGACTATGTTCGAGCGGACGAATTCTGTCAAAAGTAGATCGAGCTCGTTCCGCCTGCCTCTCCTTTATGCGCAGCTGAGACTCAGTCAGCGCTATTCGATCCTCCACTACCGTCAGTTGACGCTCTGCTGCCTGTAGCTCAATGGACTGCTCAGCATCTAGTGAAGAAATCTCAGATGTCAGTTTCGCGTGCTGGCGCACGAGCTCATTATTCAGTACATCCTCAATACTGCCACGATCATCTCCTGGAACATACGTTGCAGAAGACACCTCCATCAAGCGTTGACCGACAGCAACACTGTCCCCCTCTTTCACCAGAACGAGTGTGATCGCGCCAGAAGAAGTTGCAGGAACATTCAACAGTCCAAGGCTGGGAACCACCCGCCCTTCGGCCTTCTCCCGTGGCGTGTAGTGGGCAAAGAATACAATTAACACGATCAGAAGAAACATGACCAAAGACAAAGCAAAGCTGATACGACCGAAACGAGGCGGTTGAACTCTAACCCTCCCCATCCACCTTTCGGCTCTCGCGGCCCTGACCTCATCTCTGAAGAGATTATTCATTGTGACTGGACAGGTAAGAAACGTACGGAGAATCCATCCCTTCAGAGACTTCAAATTCCGAGCGCCAGTCCAGATAGCAATCATCACCTCTATATGCCGCGAGCGACATCATGCTTGGCGGAGCAATGATTTCATAGTCGGGTCGTCCCTGCACAAAGAGACTTGTGAAGCACGCGAGAAGTGGCAACTCGGGCACACACTCCTCAATATGTAAAAACTGCCCCCCTTGATTGATCTCAAAGAAATACACGTCACCATTCTCATCAACACCAAGATCAATGGCCCCATAAACCAACCCAAGCTCCGTCATTAGGTCACTTATTTTTTGGGAGAGCGCCACTGATAGTGATATCGATCGAATATCCGAATCCGTTTCATAAATTGCACCACGCCAATCAACGTGCCCGCTCTTACTTGACATCCGGACAGCAAACTGACGTCGACCGATAACCGTGACACGCAACTCATACCTTTTCGAGATCTTCTTCTGATATATCCCAGGTGCAATCTCAATAGCACGATCATCAGAAAGCATACTCGCAACGACCTCTTGAGCCGCCGTGATTCGCCTCGAACCACAGGCAGAATCTACCCAAGCAAACGGGGAAAATGACTTGAACACACACGCACCGTTCGCACTAACGAATTTCCGTATTTCGGCAGGGTCGCTTGAGATGATCGTGCGAGGGATTGAAAAGCCAACCTTGGAGGCAATGAGAAGCTGATATGCCTTACTCTCTGCAGCCATGGCTTCCTTTGGAGAATTCACCCAGAAAGTATTGACGCGGGGTGAGATACTACACACTCCATGTATGTGCTGCCGCCACTGAGCCTCAACAAATTTGATGTCGCTTTCGGATACTGCGTGGGGCAGCGTTATTTCCCCGGGACGCCGAAACCAGACACTATCAATCCTTCGACTTCCCGCTGCAGAAACCTCCACCGCTTCGCCATCAAAAATCAGCGAAACACCGGCCATTTCGGCGACCGACATACTATTTACCAACCTCACAGAGCAACCCATCTTCTCGGCAGAATACTGGACTGCCCGAGCATGAATATCTGAGCCAGGCGCAATTATTATATGCACACCACCCTCCCTGGAAAAAGAAGCCCCAACCGTTCTAGGCCGGGGCTTCCCATATCTAGCTTATGGCTTGAGCCAATGATCGCCGTTGTCGTATATTTGATCAAAGGCGATGGTTCCGGGCAGTGTCCCGCCGCCACCTGCCACCAATTCAATCTCTTCCTGAGTCAACTCTCGCGCCAACTCACGAGCGATTGGCTTGACATATTCAACCTTATTACTCATACCGTCTCCTTCTGGTAGTGATATAGAGTTGCGACGACTGGGACCGTACCATTCAGTCCCGTTTCCGATACTTGCCCATGGATCTGACCAAGTCAAATCCGCACTTGCCCTTCCCGCGACCGGCCTCAATTCCTGCTCCAGGGACTTCTTGGCGCGAGCACAGTCATGTGGTGCTCTGCGCCATTGATTGAGCCTCTTGGCAAATCTACTCGCTCATGAAATGGGTTTTGAAAAGTGACAGCAAGCGGGCTATTAACGACAGCCCTGGTGTTATCGGGCGTTTCTAGCTACGACACACGTCTCAGGTTATCTCTCTGGCGCGCACTTGCAGGGATATCGATCCAGTGGCTCCACATCACGCCGCTCCTCCGGCAGCGAACAGATGCCTCCCCTCCGATGCCCGACGCCCGCATGTCCAGAACTACACCTTCAAGGACGGGCTGCGCCCTGGCGATGAATGAGCCTGATGCAGCTTCATATCCAACGGGAACTGTTGAGCTCGCGAGCCCCTCGCTGGCACTCCCCCTTCAGCCGGAGAAGCTGATGAAGCCCCATCAGGGGGGGGAGCCAAGGCATTGTTGCCTGCACGGGCATCCCCGTTAAGGAGCGGCCCTACGTGCTTCCACGCCATGAGGCCTTGCTGGTACAGGCACCACCCATAAAAAAACCCCCTCCCCGCTGGGCAGCCGGGGAAGGGGGTTTCAGGATGCGGCTATCGGGAAGTACTTAGATCAGCGGCGCCGGGGTTGCCGGCAGAGCGACCGGAGCGGCCTTCTTCTTGCGGGCGGCCGGCTTGCGCTTGGCAACCTTCTTCGCTGCCTTCTTCGGGGCAGCCTTCTTGGTGGCCTTCTTCGCCGTCTTCTTCACTGCCTTCTTGGCGGTCTTCTTTACTGCCTTCTTGGCAGTCTTCTTTACCGCCTTCTTGGCGACCTTCTTGGCCGGCTTGCGGGCCGTTGCCTTCTTGGCAGTCTTCTTGGTGGCCTTCTTGGCTACCTTCTTGACGGCCTTCTTCGCGGTCTTCTTGGCAGCGGACTTCTTGGCTACCTTCTTTGCCGCCTTCTTCACTGCCTTCTTCGCAGTGGTCTTCCGGGCGACCTTCTTCGCAGCCTTCTTCACTGCCTTCTTGGCGGTTGCCTTCTTCGCGACCTTCTTCACTGCCTTCTTGGCAGCGGCCTTCTTCGCGACCTTCTTCACCGCTTTCTTGGCGGTGGGCTTCTTCTTCGCAGCTTTCTTGGTTGCCATGGGATGGCTCCTCGTCAGTGATAGGGAGTTGAAACGCCCAGGTGGATCAAACCCGCGGATGCTGCGTGCGGGGACCGCCGGCGCGTCAGGCGCGCCGTTACGGATGCGGCAATGCCTGCCTCGATCGGCGGAGCAGGCATTGGAACGGGAGTTGCCTTGCGTTTCTCCGGGGGAAGCGGGGCCATGTCCACCGTCATCAGGGTCGCGGTGGTCTTGAAGGGGCTGCTTCGCATCGGACGATTGATTCTGCGCACTCGGTTGGGCAGGCAAGGTCTGCTGAAGCGAAACCTAATCACGGTTTTTTTTACTGTCAACAACCCCCGCGAAAAATTTTCACATCCGCACCATCCCTGGCACCGTCCGCGCCACCGCGCTGCTGCGCCTGCAACGCCCCTTGAAGCGACGCACGCGCGCATCGTGCACCATGACGTCGATCCAGACATTGAACAAAAAACACTTGAAATAAGCACTCTGCGCAGATAGGCGCAGATGCGGCTCGACATCGCGCGTGCGTGCCCGATAGTCGCCCGCACCGCCGCCAACGCCAGCACAACGGCGCCGCAACGGGGGGCGAAAAGTTTTCACATCCGGATGTGCCGACGCGGGGTGGAAACGCGGTTTTGCGCAAAACTGCGCATGCCCATCGGCACCGTTCGTCCGCTCGCTGATACCGCGTCGAGGGTGTGCAGCGAACCGGCCGTCATGAGTCCGACGCGGCGCCAAAACAAAAACGGCCACCCGAAGGTGGCCGTGTCCGAACCGGAAAGCGACGACTCAGTGGTCGTCGTTCTCCAGGGCTTCGGCGTACGCGTCCGGGTCCAGAAGGTCGTTGACCTCATCGGCGTTGGTCAGTTCGACCACGAACATCCAGCCTTCGCCGTAGGCATCTTCGTTGATGGTTTCCGGCTTGTCGGACAGGGCCGAGTTGACCTCGACAACCTTGCCGCTGATCGGGCTGTAGACGTCCGAGGCGGCCTTCACCGACTCGACGACGGCAATCTGTTCGCCGGCCTTGGCGTCGGCCCCGACTTCGGGCAGCTCGACATAGACCAGGTCACCCAGCAGGCCCTGGGCGTGGTCGGAAATACCGACGGTGACGCGGCCATTGCCTTCGACACGGGCCCACTCGTGGGACTTGAGGAACTTGAGGTCGCCGGGGATCTCGCTCATGGGACTGCTCCAGAGATATGCAGGGGTGGAAAAAACGGGGCTAGTGTAACCAACCGGCCGCCACTGCTGTCAGTGACGTCCGGCATGTTTGGATCAGGCGTCGGCAAGCACGCCGGGCTGGGCCTGGCCTTCGCGCACGAACGGGAACTTGACCACGCGCACCGGCACCTGCCGGCCACGGATGTCGACGGTGACATCACCCAGCTCGCCGGCCGGCACGCGGGCGAAGGCGATGCCCTTGGCCAGCGTCGGCGAGAAGGTGCCGGACAGGATCTCGCCCTGGCCGCCGGCGGTGGTCACCGCCTGGCCGTGGCGCAGCACGCCCTTCTCGTCCATCACCAGGCCGATCATCTGGCGTGCGTTGCCGGCGGCCTTCTGCGCTTCCAGCACATCGCGGCCGATGAAGTCGCGGCCTTCGTCCAGCGACACAGTCCAGGCCAGCGCCGCTTCGTACGGGCTGATCTCCTCGTCCATGTCCTGGCCGTACAGGTTCATGCCGGCTTCCAGGCGCAGGGTGTCGCGCGCGCCGAGGCCGGCCGGCTTCACGCCCGCCGCCAGCAGGCGGTTCCAGAACGCGACCACCGCGTCCTGCGGCAGCAGGATCTCGAAGCCATCCTCACCGGTGTAGCCGGTGCGGGCCACGAACAGTTCAACGCCATCGTCGGACTGTGCCTGCAGGGCGGCGAAACGGCCCAGCTTGGCCAGCGCGTCGCGGTCGGCGTCGCGCGCCAGGCCGATCACGCTCTGCCGTGCCTGCGGGCCCTGCACGGCGAGGATGGCCAGGTCCGGGCGCTGCTCGACGCTGACGCCGAACGGTGCCGCCTGCTCGCGCAGCCAGGCCAGGTCCTTCTCGCGGGTGGAGGCGTTGACCACCATGCGGAAGAAGTCATCGCCCAGGTAGTAGACGATCAGGTCGTCGATGACGCCACCGCGCGGATTCAGCATGCACGAGTACAGCGCCTTGCCCGGCACCTTCAGCTTGTCGATCGAGTTGGCCAGCAGGCGGCGCAGGAACGGCTTGACCTGCTCGCCGCGCAGGTCGACCACGGTCATGTGGCTGACGTCGAACACGCCGGCTTCGCGACGCACCAGATGATGCTCATCAAGCTGCGAACCGTAGTGGATGGGCATGTCCCACCCCCCGAAATCGACCATCTTGGCGCCGAGGGCGCGGTGGGTATCGTTGAGCAGCGTCTTCTGGGTCATGACCGGGTCCGGCAGCAGAGGAAACAAGAATCGCCATTATCCCAGATCGGTCGGCGGCAGGTGTGCCGCAGCGCAGCGGCGGAGCTGCAGCGCCGAGCCCACGCCCGGCTCCCACACGAAGAGCAGCCGAGCGCGGGCTCGGCGCTACACGGGGCGGTCTGCCGCCTCGACCACCAGCGTGCTGCCCTGCACCGCCACCACCCGTACCAGGCTGCCGGCCTGCAGTTCCGGGCCGCTGACCTGCCAGTACGCGTCATCGATGCTGACCTTGCCCTGCCCGCCGACAATGCCCTGCTGCAACGGCACCACGCGCCCGACCAGCTGCTCGGCGCGGCGGTTGAGCAGGGGCTGGTCGCTGGGCCGCGCCCGTGATCTGCCCCAGCGCCGGTAACACTGGATCGACACCACGCTCAGCACCACGAAGGCGACCACCTGCCACAACAACGGAATGCCGCTGAACACGGCCACCAGCACGAACACGGCGGCCGCGCCGATGCCGATCCACAGCATGAACGCGCCCGGCGCCAGCGCCTCGGCGGCGAACAGCAGCAAGGCCAATGCGCCCCAGCCCACGACGTCCCAGCGCATGTCAGCCTCCGATCGGCGGCGGTCGCTTGCCCGCGGCCTTGTTGTTCTGGTCGCCCAGTGCCTGCTTGGCCAGTTCGGCCACGCCGGCGATCGAGCCGATCACACCGCTGGCCTCCATCGGCATCAGCACCAGCTTCTGGTTCGGCGAGCTGGCCAGCTCCTTGAACGCTTCCACGTACTTCTGCGCGATGAAGTAATTGATCGCCTGCACGTCGCCCTCGGCAATCGCCGCCGAGACCACCTGGGTGGCCTTGGCTTCTGCTTCGGCCAGCCGCTCGCGCGCCTCGGCGTCGCGGAATGCAGCCTCGCGGCGGCCTTCGGCTTCCAGCACGGTGGCCTGCTTCTCGCCATCGGCGCGCAGGATTTCCGACTGTCGCGAACCCTCGGCTTCCAGGATCTGCGCGCGCTTCTCGCGCTCGGCCTTCATCTGCCGCGCCATCGCGTCGAGCAGATCGCGCGGTGGCTGGATGTCGCGGATCTCGATGCGGTTGACCTTCACGCCCCACGGATTGGTGGCATGGTCGACCACGCTCAGCAGCTGGGCATTGATCACCTCGCGCTGGCTGAGCGATTCATCCAGGTCCATCGAACCGATCACGGTACGGATGTTGGTCTGCACCAGGGCGATCATCGCCACTTCCAGGTTGGCCACCTCGTAGGCCGCCTTGGCCGCGTCCAGCACCTGGAAGAACACCACCCCGTCCACGCGCACGGCGGCGTTGTCCTTGGTGATCACTTCCTGGCTGGGCACGTCCAGCACCTGTTCCATCATGTTCACCTTGCGGCCTACCCCGTAGACGATCGGGATCAGGAAGTGCAGGCCGGGGGTCATGGTGTGGGTGTAACGGCCGAACCGTTCGACGGTCCATTCGTAGCCCTGCGGCACCATCCGCACCGCCTTGAACAGGATCACCACGGCCACCAGGGCCAGTACCACGGTAAAGAACATGGTCGGGAACATCGCGCTTTCCTTATCTATGACGTCCAGGCCCCAGCATAGCGCGTGAATGCGGCGTGCACACAGCGCTACCAGCGCACCCGGCCACGCAGGATGTCGGCGAACATCACCCAGTCACCGATGAATGAGTACAGCGGGTGCCGGAAGGTGGCCGGGCGGTTCTTCTCGAAAAAGAAATGGCCGACCCAGGCAAAGCCGTAGCCGCACAGCAGGGCGAGCAGCAGCAGCATCGGCTGACCGCGCAGGACGGCGGCGGCCACCAGCAGCAGCACCATGCAGCTGCCGATGAAATGCAACCGGCGCGAGACCGGATGGCGGTGTTCACTGAGATAGAACGGATAGAACTCGCGGAAGCTGGCGAAGCGCGACATCGGCATGCTCCTGGGCCTTGGTCAGGCCCATGATGCGCCTTTCGCGGCCCCTGCGCTGCCGGTGTACATGGAACCGTCGAGCACGCTCTACGCTACGGTGAGGCGGCGCGCGGGCCGAACATGATCACCGCCATGCCGGCCAGGCACAGCGCGGCGCCGACCAGGTCCCAGCGGCTGGGGCGGATGCCATCGACCAGCCACAACCAGAACAGCGCGGTGCCGATGTACACGCCACCGTAGGCGGCATACACGCGGCCACTGGCGGTCGGGTGCAGCGTCAGCAGCCAGGCGAACAGGGCCAGGCTGGCCGCCGCCGGCAGCAGCAGCCAGGCGCTCCCGCCCTTGCGCAGCCACAGCCACGGCAGATAGCAGCCGACGATCTCGGCCAGCGCGGTCAGCAGGAACAGGCCGAGCGTCTTCACGCCTTTTCCGCTGCCTTGGCGTGCTGCCACAGCGCTTCCTGTGCATCCAGATCCAGTGCGGCCAACGTTCCGCCCTGCACTGCCGCCTGCGCTTCCATCGCCCGGAAGCGGCGCTCGAACTTGTGGTTGGCCCCGCGCAGCGCGGCGCCCAGATCGAGGTCGGCTTGCCGGGCCAGGTTGGCACAGACGAACAGCAGATCACCCAGCTCTTCCTGCAACCGTGTCTTGTTGCCGGCAATGTCGCCGCGTTCGAATTCCTCGCGCAGTTCCTGCAGCTCCTCGGCGGCCTTGTCCAGCACCGGCAGTGGACCGGGCCAGTCGAAGCCGACCTTGGCCGCGCGCGACTGCAGCTTCACCGCCCGCTGCCATTCCGGCAGGCCGCGCGAGATGCCGGCCAGCGCGGAGGGGTCCTGCTCGCCCTTGGCCGCACGCTCGGCACGCTTGATCGCCTCCCAGTTGCGCATCACCCCGTCGGCGTCGTCGACGCTGACATCGGCGAACACGTGCGGGTGGCGGCGCTGCATCTTGTCGCTGATCGCGCGCGCGACGTCGGCGAAGGCGAAGGCGCCCTGCTCTTCGGCCATGCGCGCATGGAACACCACCTGCAGCAGCAGGTCGCCCAGTTCGTCGCAGAGATCGTCAAGGTCGCCACGGTCGATCGCATCGGCCACCTCGTAGGCTTCCTCGATGGTGTACGGGGCGATGGTCGCGAAGTTCTGTTCCAGGTCCCACGGGCAGCCACCCTGTGGATCACGCAGGCGCGCCATGATCGCCAGCAGGCGTTCCAGTTCCTGGGCAGCGCTGCCGGGGGTGGGGGTGTCGTGCGCGCTCATGCGGCCTCCAGGGTCAATCGGACAACCAGTCGCGCCATGGCAGGCTGGTGTCACCAAGGGCAATGAAATCGCCGTTCAACAGGGTTTCGCGGCGGTTGTAGCGGAACGGCTTGCCGGTTGCCGCCGACAGTACCGCACCACCGGCGGCGTGCAGCACGCACTGGCCGGCGGCGGTATCCCATTCGGAGGTCGGGCCCAGCCGCGGATAGACGTCCAGGCCGCCTTCGGCGATCCGGCAGAACTTCAGCGACGAGCCCTGGGCGATGGTTTCGATGCGCCCCATGCGCGCCAGCAGCGCCTCGGTCTGCGGCGAGCGGTGCGAGCGGCTGGCGGCAACCCGCAGCGGAACGGTGGCCGGTGTGCGGGTGCGCAGCACGGTGTCGTGCAGGCCCTGGCGGCGATAGGCCAGCTCGCCGCGCATGGCGTGCCAGACGATGCCGGTGACCGGCGCCAGCACCACGCCGAACGCCGGTGCGCCCTGGTAGATCAGGGCGATGTTGACGCTGAATTCGCCGTTGCGCTTGACGAACTCGCGGGTGCCGTCGAGCGGGTCGACCAGCCAGTACGCGCCCCAGTGGCGGCGCTGCTCCCAGCCCACCTGCAGCGACTCCTCGGACAGGATCGGCAGGTCAGGGGTCAACTGGCGCAGACCCTGCTCGATGACCTGGTTGGCGGCCAGGTCGGCGGCGGTGACCGGGCTGTCGTCGGCCTTGACCTGCACCTCGAAACCATCGGCATACACCTGCATGATGGCCTGCCCGGCCTGCTGGGCGATGGCGATGGCGGTCTCGCGCAGGTCCGTGGTCAGCTTGATCATCGGCTTCCCTGCAGCCACTGCCGGGCGATGAACAGCGCCGCCAGCGAGCGTCCCTCGGAGAAGTCCTCGCGCAGCATCAGCTGGTCCAGCTCAGCCAGCTTCCACGGCACCACTTCCAGTTCCTCCGGCTCGTCGCCGGCCAGCTTCTCCGGATACAGGTCGCGGGCCACCACCAGCCACGACTGGTGGCTCATGTAGGTCGGGGCCAGGGTCATCGCGCGCAGCACGTCGACCCGACGCGCACCATAACCGGCCTCTTCCTTCAGTTCGCGATCGGCGGCCTGCTCGGGGCTCTCGCCGGCGTCGATCCGGCCCTTGACCAGGCCCAGCTCGTAGCGGTGCATGCCCGCTGCGTATTCACGCACCAGCAGCACGGTCTGGTCGTCGAGCATCGGCACCACCACCACCGCACCATGGCCGCGGCTGACCAGGCGCTCGAAGCGCCGGCGTTCGCCATTGGAGAACTCCAGGTCCAGGTGCTGGCGCTGGAAGGGGCCGTTCTCCTCGTCGGTGATCCGATGGATGATCGGCAAGCGACGGCCGCCACGGTCATCGTTCATGCGGAAACTCCGCGGCGGCCGGCGCACGCGCCGGGGCCGATAGAATGTGCAGGCAGCAACATGTTCATGAGCCCGAAATGCTAGCAGACCCAACCCCCTCCCCGCTGGCCCAGCACTGGCGGCAACGCGACCTGCAGGTGCTGTGGCACCCGTGTACGCAGATGCGCGAGCACCCGCACACCCTGCCGCTGGTGCCGATCGCCCGTGGCGAAGGCGCATGGCTGATCGATCACGATGGCAACCGCTACCTGGACGCGGTCAGCAGCTGGTGGACCAATCTGTTCGGCCACGCTGAACCGCGCATCGGCGGCGCCATCGCCGCCCAGGCCGGGCAGCTGGAACAGGTGATGCTGGCCGGCTTCGGCCACGAGCCGGCGATCACCCTGGCCGAGCGCCTGCTGGCGCTGGCGCCGCGCCAGCCCGGCCGCGCGCCGCTGGCCAAGGTGTTCTACGCCGACAACGGTTCGGCCGGCGTGGAAGTGGCATTGAAGATGGCCTTCCAGTATTTCCAGAACCGTGGCGAGTCACGGCGCACCCGCTTCGTCGCGCTGGAGAACGGCTACCACGGCGAGACCCTCGGCGCGCTGGCGATGGCCGACATCCCGCTGTATCGGCGCGTGTATGCCCCGCTGCTGGCCGAGGGCCTGTTCGCCCCCTCACCCGACGCTTACCTGGCCGAGCCGGGCCAGAGTGCCGCCGACCGTGCGCGGCAGGCCGCCGATGGTCTGGCCACGCTGTTCGACCAGCATCCGGGTGAGATCTGCGCGGTGATCCTGGAGCCGCGCCTGCAATGCGCCGGTGGCATGCGCATGCACGACCCGGTGTACCTGCAGCGGGTGCGCGAGCTGTGCGATGCACATGGCGCGTTCATGATCGCCGACGAGATCGCCACCGGGTTCGGCCGCACCGGCACCCTGTTCGCCTGCGAGCAGGCCGGGGTGATGCCGGACCTGATGTGCCTGTCCAAGGGCCTGACCGGCGGCTTCCTGCCGCTGGCCGCGGTGCTGGCCACGCAGGCGCTGTACGACGCCTTCCTTGACGATTCACGCGAGCGCGCCTTCCTGCATTCGCACAGCTACACCGGCAACCCGCTGGCCTGCGCCGCTGCGCTGGCCACGCTGGACATCTTCCGCGACGACGATGTGATCGCCCGCAACCGTGGCATCGCTTCGGTGATGGGCACGCTGGCCGCACCGTTCAACGACCACCCGCACGTGGCCGACGTGCGCCAGGCCGGGATGGTGGTGGCCTTCGAGCTGTCGCGCGACGGCAACAGGCGCACGCCGTTCGACCCGGCACTGCGGCTGGGCCTGCACGCCTACAAGGCCGCGTTGAAGCGCGGCGTGGTGCTGCGCCCGCTGGGCGACGTGCTGTACTGGATGCCACCTTACTGTGTGGATGATCAACAACTGGAGCTGCTGGCACATACCACGCTGGCCGCCATTGACGAGGCCATTGCATGCGCGTGACCCGCTGCCCCATCGACCTGCCGCTGCACAGCGGACAGACCGTGACCCTGCCCGAAGAAGCCGCCAACCACCTGGTCCGCGTGATGCGCCTGCGCGAAGGTGACAGCTGCGTGCTGTTCAACGGCGACGGCCACGACTACAGCGCGACGCTGACCGTGGCCGGCAAGCGCGAGGTGCAGGTGCGCATCGACGCGGTGCAGGCGGTGGACAACGAATCGCCGCTGGCGATCACCCTGCTGCAGGGCATCGCCCGTGGCGAGAAGATGGACCTGATCCTGCAGAAGGCGACCGAACTGGGTGTGGCAGCGATCATTCCGGTCAATGCCGAACGCACCGAGGTGAAGCTCGACGCCGCCCGCGCAGAGAAGCGGGTTGCGCACTGGAACAACGTGGTGACCTCGGCCTGTGGCCAGTCCGGGCGCGCACGCATCCCGCAGGTCGGTTCGCCGCTGTCGCTGGCGCAGGCGGCGACAGCGCTGCCGGCCCAGACCCTGCGGCTGACCCTGGACCCGCAGGGCGCGCATCGCCTGTCGACGCTGGATGCGGCGCCGGCCGGTGGCATCGTGATTGCGATTGGCCCGGAGGGCGGCTGGTCACCGCGCGACCGTGACCAGCTGGCGGCGGCGGGGTTCCAGGGGCTGCAGCTGGGCCCGCGCATCCTGCGCACGGAAACCGCAGGCTTGGCCGCGATCGCGGCGCTGCAGGCAACGCTGGGGGATCTGGGGTAACACCGATTCGTGGTGGTGCCGGCCGCTGGCCGGCATCCACGGGATCATGAGGTTGCCGGCCAGCGGCCGGCACTACCGGGAATCCGGAACGCCTCCGGTAGCGCCGGGCCATGCCAGGCGGGTTCCCGATCAGGCGGCCAGCGAATCCAGCGCCGCTTCCAGCGCATCCAGGTTCGGCAGCAGCGCACTCTGCTCGCCCAGCAGCACGCGCATATGCACGATCTGCGGCAGGGTCTCCTCGGAGGCGTCGGCCAGCAGGCCGTCGCGCGGCACCGAGATCAGCTGCGGAAAATTCTGCGTCAGCAGTGCGTAGTACGGGCGCTGGACGTTGCCGCTCAGGGCCTTGAGCACCACCACCTTGTTATGACCGGCCACCGCCTCCTCACCCAGCCCGGACAGGCGCGCGAACGACACCAGTGGCACCTGCCAGCCATGCCAGCCGATCTCGCCAACCAGCCAGCGCGGCGCATCGGCCACTGGCTGCACCGGCACGCGCGACATCATTTCCGCCACCGTGGCATTGGGCAGCAACACGCGTTCATTGCCGGCCTGGATCAGGACGCCGCGGATTTCATCATTGCTGGCATAGCTCACGGTGCTTCTCCGTTGTCGTCTTCCCCGCCCCAGCGCGCAGCAATTGCCTGCGCCAGCGCCTGTGGCTCGCCGGGCACACCGCCGGCGGCAACCACGGCCGTGGCTGCAGCCGGGTCATAGCAGCCTTCGCCCACCTGCCCGGCCACCCACGCCCCGGCAGCGGCCAGATCCAGCGCCGGGCCGACATGGCCCAGGTCGGCACCGCTGAGCAGCACCAGCGCGGTGTGCTCGGCCGGCAGCGCCGCGATCGCGATGCCGTCGGCATCGGTCCGGAAATGCAGGCCATCACTGGCCACGTGTACGCCGATGTCATCGGCCAGAACGTGCACTTCGCCGGGCACGGCGCGCTGGCCGGCTTCTGCCAGCTGCACCGGCAGCGGCGACACCCGCGCCATCTGCTTGACCAGGTTGCCGTAACGGCCCCCATCAAGGCGCATATGCACCAGCACCGGCACGCTGAGCGTGGCCGGCAGCGCGCCGAGCAGGCGACGCAGCGCATCGGGGCCACCGATGCCGGCCAGCACCAGCAACGATGCAGCGCGGGCGCCCACCGGCGCCGCCGCGTCCAGATCGACCAGGCTCAGGTGATCGGTATCGAATGCGGGCGATGCTTGTTCAGCCGCCGTGTCGCGCGAGCCGTCGGCAGATGCGTGGTCGCCCGAGGTGTCCTCGACCAGCGACCACGCGGTGTGGTCGAAGGAAATCGGCGGCGCCACCGGGAGCGCGGGCGTGACCTCCGGCGGCACCGGCAGCGGCGGTGCTTCAGGCAGTTCGGGCAGCACCGGCTGCAGTGCGGACAACGCCTGCTCCAGCGCGATCGGCTCGCGCAGCTGCGCCGGTGGCGAGTACAGGCCGTCCGCGGGCACCTCGTCGGCCCAGCTTGCGGCCTGGTCCAGGTGCGGCTGCAGGGCTTCCTCGCGCGGTGCCGGTGCTGGCGCCGGGTGACCCGGTTCCAGCTGCAGGCTCGGTTCTTCCTCTGCGCCGGGCGGCAGCACCTGCTGGTGGCCGTGCAGCTTGGCGGCCAGATGGCGGCCCCAGCGCTGCGCTTCCCAGCCGTCCCGGCGCGCGGCCAGTTCGGCTTCATCGAACACCAGCGTGAGGTCCGGCGCGGACAGCAGCGGCTCCAGGCGCTCCAGCGCATCCTCGATGGCGGCCTCCAGGGCAATCACCACGAACTGCGGATGCGCGGCCTGCAGCGCCTGCGGTTCCAGGCCGTTCGGATCGTCTTCCAGCACCAGCTGCACATCGGCGTGCGCCAGCGCCTCACGCAGGCGCTCGCGCGCCGCGCCAGGGCGGGCCAGCAGGGCAACGGCCGGAGCCGGATGGGCTTCACTCACGGACACGGGCGATCCCCAGCAGGTCGTACACGTTACGCATCAGGTCCAACTCCTGGTACGGCTTGCCCAGGTAGCGCTGGACACCAATCTCGAAGGCGCGCTGGCGGTGCTTGTCGCCGCTGCGCGAGGTGATCATCACAATCGGCACATCCTTGTAGCGCGGATCGGCGCGCATGGCGGTGGCCAGCTCATAGCCATCCATGCGCGGCATCTCGATGTCCAGCAGCATCAGGTCGGGCACGCGCTCTTCCAGCCGTTCCAGCGCTTCCACGCCATCGCGGGCGACGCTGACCTCGAAGTTGTGGCGTTCGAGGATGCGCCCGGTGACCTTGCGCATGGTCAGCGAGTCGTCCACCACCATCACCAGCGGCACCTGGCGCTCCTGGCGCGGCGCGTTGGCCAGCACCGGCAGCGTCGGGTTGGCCAGGAAACGGCGCACCAGCGGCGCGACGTCCAGGATCACCACCACGCGGCCATCGCCGGTGATGGTGGCGCCGTAGATGCCCGGTACCGAGGCGATCTGCAGGCCGACCGGCTTGACCACGATTTCGCGGTTGCCAAGCACCTGGTCGATCGCCACCGCAGCGCGCAGGTCGCCGGCGCGGACCAGCAGCAGCGGCACCTGGTCTTGGCCATCGGCACGCGCCGGGGCCTGCCCGACCAGGCTGCCGAGGTCGTACAGCGGGTAGTCTTCGCCGCTGTAGCGGTAGCTGCTGTCGGCCGCTTCGAAACGCTCGCGCGACAGGCGGCCGATACCACTGACCGAGGCCACCGGCACGGCGAAGGTGGTTTCACCGATCTGCACGAACACCGCCTGGGTGACCGCCAGCGTCTGCGGCAGGCGCAGGGTGAAGCGCACGCCCTGGCCACGCACCGACTGGATGTCGACCGAGCCGCCGAGCTGGCGTACTTCGTTGCGCACCACGTCCATGCCCACGCCGCGGCCGGCCAGCTGGCTGACCTGGTCGGCGGTGCTGAAGCCGGAGGCGAAAATCAGGTTGTCCAGTTCCTGTTCGCTGGGCTGCGCGTCGGCGCCCAGCAGGCCACGGTCGATGGCACGGCGGCGGATCGCTTCGCGGTCCAGGCCGGCGCCGTCATCGGCCACTTCCAGCACGATTTCCGAGCCTTCACGATGCAGGCGGATGGCGATCTCGCCTTCCTCCGGCTTGCCGGCGGCACGACGCTGTTCCGGCGCTTCCAGACCGTGCGCCACCGAGTTGCGCAGCATGTGTTCCAGCGGCGCGACCATGCGGTCGAGCACATTGCGGTCCAGTTCGCCGTGGGTGCCTTCCAGGGTCAGGTGCACCTGCTTGCCGGTGTCCATGCCGGACTGGCGGACCACGCGGCGCAGGCGCGGCACCAGGCCATCGAACGGCACCATGCGCGCACGCATCAGGCCGTCCTGCAGTTCCGAGCTGACCCGCGACTGCTGTTGCAGCAGCGAATCGTACTGCCGCGACAGATCGTCCAGCACACCCTGCAGGCCGCCAAGGTCGGCCGCCGATTCGTTCAGCGCGCGGCTGAGCTGCTGCAGGGTGGAGAAGCGGTCCAGCTCCAGCGGATCGAACTTCTGGTCGGCCTGGTCCTGCTCGCGCTGGTAGCGGGCGACGATCTGCGCCTCGGTTTCCAGGTCGAGGCGGCGCAGCTGGTCGCGCAGTCGCGCATTGGTGCGTTCCAGCTCGCCCATCGCGCCACGGAAGGCACCCAGCTGCTGTTCCAGGCGCGAGCGGTAGATCGCCACTTCACCGGCATGGTTGACCAGGCGATCAAGCAGGTCGGCGCGCACGCGGACCTGTTCCTGCTGCGGACGCGCGAGCGGATCTTCATCGACCACGCCCTCGACCGGCAGCGGTGCCGACAACGGCGCATCCAGCAGTGCCGGCACCGAACCTGCGACCGGTGCCGATGCGGTTTCCTCGACGCCGGTCGCGATGGCTGCGCTGGCAGCCGCCGCGGCTGCGGCGATATCGGTAGTGGTGCGGACCTCAAATGCCTCCACCAGGTCCTCCGCCGGCTCCACCACGCGATGGGCGCCGGTCCGGGTCAACATCTGGTGCAGACGGTCGAAACCGCGCTCGAGCAGCTGCACGTCGCGGCGCTCGATCTCGGTACGGCCGGCGGCCACTGCTTCCAGCAGCGATTCGATGCTGTGGCCCAGATCGCCGATGGCGTTGATGCCGGCCATGCGCGCGCCACCCTTCAGGGTGTGCAGGTCGCGCTGCAGCCCTGCCAGCGCCTCCCGGTCCTGCGGTGC
Source organism: Stenotrophomonas sp. CS3K5 (assembly GCF_059515225.1). Taxonomy (NCBI): domain Bacteria; kingdom Pseudomonadati; phylum Pseudomonadota; class Gammaproteobacteria; order Lysobacterales; family Lysobacteraceae; genus Stenotrophomonas; species Stenotrophomonas sp. CS3K5. The sequence continues at coordinate 28,406 of NZ_JCAKRX010000013.1, read as the reverse complement.
GTCGCGCAGCTCGCTGATCAGGCCATCGCAGTGGTCAAGCAGATCCTTGCCTTCCTCGACGAAGATGTCGACCAGTTCGCGGTCGTACACGCTGAAATCGAGTGCATCGGCGCTGTCGTCCAGCGCCGGGGCGGCCGTGGCGGCGATGGCCGCTGGGTCGATCGCGGCGGCGTCAGCAGACGGCAGGACCGGCACCACGGCCTCAGCGGCGGGTGCATCAGCCGCCGGATGCGGCTGGCCTGGCGCCTCTTCCAGTTCAAAGAAGCGCACCGGCGCGAGGGTGTCCTGCGGTGCGTCTGCGCCGCTGCCTTCATCCACCGTCGCCGGGGACGGCTGGTCGGCGCTCTCTCCTTCACCGACCGCCGCCTCCCCGCCGACGTCCGCATCCTCGGCAAAGGCATCTGCCTCGCCCGGCGCGAGTTCGCTGGCCTGCAGGCCGAGCACGGGCCATTGCCCGTCGTCGGCCAGGGGCTGTTCTTCGTCGATCACGTGCAGGCCGACCTCGAGCGCGGCTTCCAGCGAGACCGGTTCGGCAAAACCCGGCGCAGCCATTTCATCCTGCAGGCTCGACAGCTCGCTGTCGAGTGGCAGTGCAGCAGCGTCGTCGTGGCCTTCATCGTCGGCAACCTCAAGGTCGCCGGGCAAATGCCTATTCAGGCCAATTGCGTCAACTTCGTCGACCGCGACAGACTCGTCCGCATCGCGGTCATCCACCGGCAGCGCGCTGGCATCGAGATACGGCGAGAGGTCATCGATCACGGTCAGGTCGGCCGCATCGACCAGCGGCGCCGTGGGCGCTGCTTCCAGCGCGTCTTCGGCGACGCCGGCATCGCTGCCCTGCACCTGCAGTGGATCGATCTCAATCGGTTCATCGACGGCCGCTGAAGGCTCGCCCTCGGCAGGCACCGACGGCCATCCAGCGTCGAAGTAGCGCGAGAGATCGTCGCTGCCGGTCAGTTCGACAACCTGCAGATCGCTCTCCTCGACCGGCGCGGTGGTCTGCTCCGGCGAAGCGTCGGCTGCAACCGGCTCCGGTTCCGGCGCGGCCTGCGCATCGACGTCGGCGTCCGCGTCCAGCGCCAGATCGCCCTCGTCCTCTTCCAACCCGGCCATCGGCCAACGCGCTTCGGGCAGCTCGCCGGCCAGCGCCAGCAGGCGCTGCACCAACGCCGGCTGCGGCGCGATGCGCGGCTGCTCGGCCTGCAGCGCCTCCATGGTGGCGGTGATCGCCTGCGCGGTGGCGTCCAAGGCGGACACGCCCTCGTCTCCGGGCACCACGTCTGCGGCCAAGGCACGCTTGATGTACGACTCGGCACCGCCGGTAACCGCGGTGATTTCCGGCACCTCGGTCATTGCGAAGGCGCCGTTCATGGTGTGCACCGCACGCAGCAGTGCATCGCTGACCGGCTGCGGCGCGTGCTGGGCCGAGCGCAGCCAGTTCAGCAGCGTCGTCTGGTGCACCTCGACTTCGGCTTCGAGGATCTCGCGCAGCACGCTGTCGATATTGGCCGGCGTCCCCGCCGCTTCCAGCGCCGGGTCCGCCTCCGATCCGGGCTGCGTCGAAGCGATGGCTTCGGCGTCAAGCAGGCGGCTGATCTCATCCTCGCCCTCTACCTCGGCCTCGACCTTCGGTGCGACAGGCGCGGCCGCAACCGGCAGCGGCACGTAGAAGGTTTCCTCACCGGCACCCACGCGGTCGGCAATGGCCTGCATCGCCTGCAGGTCGACGCTGACGCGCTGGCCATGGCGCAACGCGGCGTTCAGCTGCGGCAGCGCGGCATGGGCATGATCGACCATCGCCAGCACCGCCGGCGAGGCCGGACGCGTACCCTCGAGCACGCGGTTGAGCATGCTCTCGATCTTCCAGGCGAACTCGCCCAGAGTGCGTGCGCCCACCAGGCGGCCACTGCCCTTCAGGGTGTGGAAGATGCGCCGGATCGGACGCAGCCGGTCGGTGTTGTCCGGCTGCATGCGCCACGCCGGCAACAGCGCGCCGAGGTTGGCCAGCTCATCATCGAACTCTTCAAGGAACACCTCACGGATGTCCTCGTCGATGTTTTCGGCATCGTCATCGAAACCGGCCTCGAAGCCGGCTTCGGTGGCGGCGCCGGCTCCGGCATCGGCCGGTACAGCCGCCGCCTGCGGGTCGAAGTCGGCCGCAGCCGCGCTCAGCTCGGCGAAGAACTGGGCGTCGGCTTCGCTGAAATCAATCGGGGCGATGGTGTCGATGTCGATCACCGACACCGCCGGTGCCGGCCCCCCGTCGGCAGCGGCATCGGCTACCGCCGAAAGTGGCACGTCGTCGACCGGCAAGGCGGCTTCGGCATCGACCTGCTGCAGCGGCACATGCAGACCGGTGTCGTCCTCCAGCGCCAGCGTCTCCATCGCATGCAGCGACAGCACGTCGTCGGCATTGTCCAGCGCGTCGGCGTCGAAGCGGAACACCACCTCATCGGTCGCGGCAGCCGCGTCGTGCTCGGCCATCACCGGATCGAACACGGGTGCGGCATCGATCGCGGCGACACGGGCTGCCGGTGCGGCAACCGCGTCGTCGGCCACCAGCGTGGAGACCTCGTCCTGCACCGGCAGCGGCGCTTCGGACAGCGTCCACTGCGGCGTGGCGTCCTGCCCGGCGTCGGCCAGCTCGAAGCTGACCGGATCAAAGCTGGCGAAGGTCAGGCTGCGTTCGTCGGAAGACGGCGCGAGCGGTTCGGCATCCGGATAGAACGGCGCCAGGTCCCATTGCGGCACCTCCGGTGCGGGCGCGCTGGAGGCAGCAAATACCAGCGGCGACTCGGCATCGGTCGTGGACGCCGTTGCGGTGGCCGCGGCAACCGAATGGCCGGCAGCATCGAACATCAGCGCGTTGTCCGCCACCACCGGCGGCGGATCGAAGGTGAAGTCCGGCAGCGGCAGCGGCACCGCGCCCGGAGAGGGGGCGGCCTGCTGCACGGGGATATCAACGTGCTCCGGCTGCAACGGGCTGCCGTGCAGGTCGATCGGCTCGCGCTTGACCGCCTGCAGCGTGGCGGCCGCCGGTGCGCTGGCGGTGCGCTCGGGCAGTGGCCAGTAGCGCAGTGCTTCCAGGCTGCTGCGGGTGATTTCAAGAATGTCCTCACGGCCCGGCCGGCGGTCACGCAGGGCTTCGAGGTAGTACTCCAGGCTGGCCATGGCGTCGGCCAGGGTGTCCAGCTGGCGGCCACTGGGCACGCGCTGGCGGCCGATCAGTTCGGCCTCGATGTAGTGCTGCACGCCGCGCAGGTAGTCGGCGGCGGTGCCCAGATCGAGCATGCGCAGCGCACCGGCGACATCGCCGAGCAGGCGCGGCACGTCCTGCAGTTCAGCATGGTTCCAGCTGGTTTCGATGAAGGCGACGAAGTGTTCGCGCGCCGCGGCGAAATTGGCGATGGCTTCGTGCGCCAGCACCTCCACCGTACGCCGGTTTTCCACTGCGCTCGGGTCGTCCTCACCACTGCCACCGGCGCCCAGGTGGGCGACCTGGTCATCCAGCGACGCATCGACGTAGAGCAGCGCGCCGGCGATATCCAGCAGCAGGCTCTCGTCGATCTGCTGGCGGCCCTCGACCACGCCACGCAGCGCGTCGCGCTGCTGCACGACCACGCCGCGGGCCACGCCCAGGCCCATCATGCCCAGCGTATCGGCCACCGCGCCCAGCTCGTTGGCCTGGGTCTGCAGCTGTTCCGGCGCGCCGCCGGTACGCAGGTGCAGGTCCAGCGCATCCTTGATGCGCAGCAGTTCTTCCTTCACCGCGCTGCCCACGGTATCGAGCAGCTCGCGGTTGCGGCCACTCAGGCTGCCACGGGCATGGTCCAGCTCGGCTTCGGTGGCGGTGATGCTGTCCGGCGCGAAGGCCAGCAGCACGCTGTCATGCACGCCCTCTTCGCCGCGCGCGGCGCGGATCTCGTTGAGCAGCGGCATCAGCACGATCGGGATGTCGCGGTGACCGTTCTGCAGACGCTCCAGGTAGTCGGGCAGCAGCACGCTGCCGCGCATCAGGGTCGCGCACGCTTCATCGCGATCAGACACATGGCCGCCGCCGATGGCGTTGGCCAGCTGTTCCAGCTCCTCGGCCACCATCGCCGGGGCGTACAGCTCGACCATGCGCAGGGTGCCCTGCACCTGGTGCAGATAGCCGGCGCAGATGCGCATGCGGCTGGCATCGGTCGGATCTTCCGCGTAGTACTCGACCTCATTGCGCACCTGGCGCAGGGTCTCGTCCAGCTCGGGCTTGACCCAGCCCAGCGCTGCGTGGCTCATCGCATCGCGCAGACTGCTCATGGACGCGCTCCGTTCGCCGCCGCGCGGAGGCCGCGCGAGTTCTGGCGTGGGGAATGGAAATGCTTCATCGAGGGATTCCTTGCTCGCCGCCCTGCCCGCGTCACGCCGGCAGCTTGAAGTCGGCGACCGAACGACGCAGGTCCGCCGCCAGCTGCGCGAGGTGGCCGATCGACTCGGCGGTCTGCCCGGCACCCTGCGAGGTCTGGCCGGTGATCTGCCGGATCACGCCCATGGTGCGGGTGATGTCCGACGCCGCGGCCGACTGCTGCTGGGCGGCGATGGAGATGTTCTTGATGAGGGTGTTCAGGGCGTTGGACACGCGCTCGATCTCGGTCAGCGCGGTGCCGGCGTCCTCAGCCAGGCGCGCACCGGACACCACTTCGGCAGTGGTCTGCTCCATCGATGTCACCGCTTCATTGGTATCGGCCTGAATGGCCTGCACCAGGTTCTCGATGCGTCGGGTCGCACCCGAGGTACGTTCTGCCAGGCGCTGCACTTCGTCGGCCACGACCGCGAAACCGCGGCCGGCTTCACCGGCCGAGGCCGCCTGCACGGCGGCGTTCAACGCCAGGATGTTGGTCTGCTCGGAAATGTCGTTGATCAGTTCCACGATCGAGCCGATTTCCTGCGACGACTCGCCCAGGCGCTTGATGCGCTTGGAGGTTTCCTGGATCTGGTCGCGGATCTGGTCCATGCCCTGGATGGTCTCGCGCACCACGCCGGCACCCTCGGCGGCGATCACCACCGAGCGCTGTGCCACGTCGGCCGACTCGGCCGAGTTGCGCGACACCTGTTCAATGCTCGCCGCGATTTCGCCGATGCGGTCCGAGGCCGAGGTGATCTGGTTGGCCTGGTGGCCGGCAGCCTCTGCCAGCTGCATGGCCGTGGCCTGGGTTTCCTGGGTGGACACGGCAACCTTGGCCGAGGTGTCGTTGATGGTGGTCACCAGGTGACGCAGCTCATCGACGGCGTAGTTGATCGCGTCGGCGATGGCGCCGGTCATGTCCTCGGTCACCGAGGCCTTGACGGTCAGGTCACCCTCACCCAGCGAGGAGATTTCGTCCAGCAGCCGCATGATCGCCTGCTGGTTGCGGCTGTTGAACTCCACCTGGGTCTGGTAGCGCAGTTCCTGCTCGCGTGAGCGGCTGCGCACGTTGGTGGAGACGAAGCCGATGATCGCGATCAGCGACAGCGCACCGGACACCACGCCGATCCAGAAGTTCGGGAACAGGCGGGTGTCGGACACCGAGCCGAACGAGGAGAAGGCATCGAACAGCTTGCGGCTGTCATCGAGCATGTGCGCCGAGCCCTGGCCCAGCGCGGTGGCCGCCGACTGCGCCGCAAACAGCTGGCGCGAGCTGGCCAGGATCGCATCGGCGTCCTGCTTCATGGCTTCCCACTTCTGCTGCGACTGCTCCAGGGCGGCCACGGCGGCGGCACCGCGCACGGCGGTGATGCCCAGTTCCTCGTTGCCGTTGCGCAGGCCATCGAGCACCTGCGAGAACACGGTGATATCACGTGCCAGCGCGTCGCCGGAGGTCGCCGCAGCGCTGCCGCCGGCGCGCATTTCGGTCACGCGGCGGGCCATCGAACCGGCCACCACCACCTGCTGCAGTGCGCTGTACACCTGGGCCGACGGCGCACCGGAGGCGGACATCGCGCGCACCAGCTCGTTCAGCTGGGCCTGCAGGCCCGGCACTGCGCCGGTGAAGTTGTTGGCATTGCCGGCCAGGGCCAGCACCGCCGGCTCGCTGGCCACCAGCTGGCCGGCCTGCTTGCCCAGCGGCGCCCAGGTTTCGCCCAGTTTGGCGATGGCCCCGGACACGCCCGGTTCCTTGCCGTAACGGCCCTGCAGCGTCGACACATTCTGTTCGATCGCGTTGCGGGTGGCCTTGAAGGCGGTAAAGGCCTGGGCGTTGCCGCCGACGGCATCACGGCCCTGGTTGGCCAGCTGTTGCGACAGCACCTGCAGATCGGCGGCCTTGGAGCCGGCGTCGGCCAGGCGGCTGCCCTGCCAGGTGGCGACGCCGGTGTTGACGCCGAACAGGATCATCGATGCCAGCAGCAGGAACAACCAGAGGTTGCTGCCGCCCAGCCGCAGCTTGCCGGTCTTGGTGGCGTCCGAAGCAGTACTCATCGTTCAACCTCGATCTTCAATGCAGGGGGCGATGCCCGGCCTCAGGCCGCGGCTTGCCGGAATTCAGGGGTGCGCGACAGCAGCGAGAGCGAGAACACGCCCCAGTCATGGCCGTCGGCATGGAAGGCACGATCGACGAAGTGGCCATAACGCCCTTCGGCCAGCGTACCGGCCGCGATCTGCTGGTCCTGTTCGAAGCTGCGCTGGCCGAACAGTTCGTCGATGGTCAGTGCAACGTCGCCACCGGCCTGGCGCATGATCAGCACGCGCTGGCCTTCCTGCTGCACGGTGCGCGTGCCTTCCAGGAAGTACTTCAGGTCCACCACCGGGAACAGGTTGCCGCGCAGGTTGCCCACGCCCAGCAGCCAGGGCTGGGCACAGGGCACCGCGGTGACCGGCGGCATCGGCACGATCTCCACCACTTCGCGGAAATCGGACACCAGCCGGCGCTGGCCGACGCGGTAGCCCACGCCACGCCACAGGTCCTGGGCGAACTGGCGTTCGGGCAGCTGCACCGCATGGGCCAGGCTGCGCCGTTCGTAGGCTTCCAGGATATCGAAGGGCGAGCGCATCAGGTCACCAGTTCGCTGATCCGCGCGATCAATTCATCCTCGCGCGGCGGCTTGACGATGTAATCGGCCGCGCCCTGGCGCAGCCCCCAGGCCTTGTCGGTTTCCATCGCCTTGGTGCTGACGATGATCACCGGGATGTGCTTGATCGCCGCGTCACGGGCCATCGCCCGCGTCGCCTGGAAACCACTCATGCCGGGCAGCACCACGTCCATCAGCACCAGCTGCGGCACCTGGTCACGCACCAGCTGCAGGCCGTCCTCGGCGTTGTCCGCTTCCAGCACTTCGTGGCCGGCACGGCGCAGCCATTGGCTGAACACCGCGCGGTCGGTCGGTGAATCCTCGATCAGGACGATACGAGCCATTGTGCCTTTCCCCCTGGTCAGGCGTTGACGTATGTGCGGATGGCACCCAGCAGTTCTTCGCGCGTGAAAGGCTTGGTCAGGTACTGCTCCGAGCCGACGATGCGTCCCCGCGCCTTGTCGAACAGGCCATCCTTGGACGACAGCATGATCACCGGGGTCGCCTTGAACAGCTGGTTGCCCTTGATCAGCGCGCAGGTCTGATACCCGTCCAGGCGCGGCATCATGATGTCGACGAAGATGATCTGCGGTTGCTGGTCTGCGATCTTCGCAAGCGCCTCGAAGCCGTCGGTGGCGGTGACCACCTCGCAGCCTTCGCGCTTGAGCAGCGTTTCCGCAGTCCTGCGGATGGTCTTCGAATCATCGATGACCATCACCCGGAGTCCTGCGAGTTCCCCGCCCGCAGTCGTGTTTTCAGTCATTGCCTATCCCCAAGCGAACGGCCCGATCTTTGGCGGGGGCCGCTACGAAAGCGTATCTATATCGCACTTTCCGCGCCCGCTTCAAGGCCGCCCCACCACGCGGGGCGTGGCGCCCTGCTGAACGTGACCGGGTTCGCAATGACTGCGCTGCCGCCAGGCGGACGCTGCGTTGCGGTGCGGCAGGCAGGCACGCAGGCGGCGTTGCCGCTACCATCAACGCCTTGCCTGACAGGTGCGCCCATGCCGTTGAACGTCATCGTGGTGATGGACCCCATCGCCCACATCAAGATCGCCAAGGACACCACCTTCGCCATGCTGCTGGAAGCCCAGCGCCGCGGCCATGCCCTGCACTACGTGCGGCCGGGCGGACTGGCCCTGGAAGGCGGCGTGGCGGTGGCCCAGACCGCGCCGTTGCAGGTGCGCGACGACCCGGCCGGCTGGTATGAGCTGGGCGCATTCAGCCGTACCGAATTCGGCCCCGGCCAGATCGTGCTGATGCGCAAGGATCCGCCGGTCGACGCCGAATACGTCTACGACACCCAGGTGCTGGACGTGGCCGCCGCCGCCGGCGCCTGCGTGGTCAACAACCCGCAGGGGCTGCGCGACTACAACGAGAAGCTGGCCGCCCTGCTGTTCCCGCAGTGCTGCCCGCCGACCCTGGTAAGCCGCGACGCCAAGGCGCTGAAGGCCTTCGCCCTGGAACACGGCCAGGCCGTGCTGAAGCCGCTGGATGGCATGGGCGGGCGCTCGATCTTCCGCAGCGGCCAGGGCGATCCGAACCTGAACGTGATCCTGGAAACGCTGACCGACGGCGGCCGCAAGCTGGCGCTGGCGCAGAAGTTCATTCCCGATATCAGCGCCGGCGACAAGCGCATCCTCCTGGTCGATGGCGAACCGGTGGACTACTGCCTGGCGCGCATCCCGCAAGGTGACGAGTTCCGCGGCAACCTGGCCGCCGGCGGTCGCGGCGAAGGCCGCCCGCTGAGCGAGCGCGACCGCTGGATCGCCGCCCAGGTCGGCCCGGAGATGAAGCGCCGCGGCATGCGCTTCGTCGGTCTAGACGTGATCGGCGATTACCTGACCGAGGTCAACGTGACCAGCCCGACCTGCGTGCGCGAGCTGGATGCACAGTACGGCCTGAACATCGCCGGCACCCTGTTCGACGCACTCGAGGCCGGCCTGCGCTGATGCACGCCGCGTCTGCCGTCCTGCCCCCGCCGCCACGCGAAGCGCAGCGGCTGGGGGCGACCATCGCGCTGTCGGTGCTGGTCCACGCGCTGCTGATCCTGGGCGTGGGATTTGCAGTGAAGGGCGACGCGCCGCTGGTGCCGACGCTGGAGGTGATCTTCAGCCAGACGCGCACCGCACTGACCCCGAAGCAGGCCGATTTCCTGGCCGCGGCCAACCAGGAGGGCGGTGGCGAGCATGACCGCGCGCAGCGACCGCGTGACAACCAGGCCGGCATCGTGCCGCAGGCGCAGGCGGGTCTGAGCCCGGTACCGCAGCAGCAACAGGCGGCCGCGCCCGTCCCGCCGCCGCAGGCCCGCGTGGTCAGCAGCCGCAATGGCGAGGAAACGGTGGCCCAGGCCCAGGCCCGGCCGACACCTGACCAGCCCGAACCGGATGCGCCCCTGACCGCGCGCGAGCAACGCGATGCGGAGATGGCACGGCTGGCGGCCGAGGTGCATCTGCGCTCGGCACAGTACGCCAAACGCCCGAACCGCAAGTTCGTGTCGGCCAGCACGCGCGAATATGCCTATGCCAACTACCTGCGGGCGTGGGTGGACCGTGCCGAGCGGGTGGGCAACCTGAACTATCCGGACGAGGCGCGGCAACGCCGGCTGGGTGGCCAGGTGGTGATCAGCGTGGGCGTGCGCCGCGATGGCAGCGTGGAGAGCAGCCGCATCCTGCGTTCAAGCGGTACGCCGTTGCTGGATGAAGCGGCGCTGCGGGTGGTGAAGCTGGCCCAGCCGTTCCCGCCGTTGCCAAAGACCGAAGATGCGATCGACATCCTGCAGGTCACACGTACCTGGGTATTCCTGCCCGGCGGCGAACTGCGCGACGACCGGTAGGGGTTTGTTGCCCGGGCCTGCGGCCCGGGACCCGCTGCGAAGCCAGAGCAACGGCAACAGCCAAAGCAGCGGTCGGGATGTTGGGCTTGGCGGGGCGGTGTGGGCTTGCAGGACACGCCGTAAACCCATCCAGGGGGGCTCGATGGCGCCATCCATGGCGCCAACGGTCCTGCAAGCCCACACCGCCCCACCTCCGGCAGATCGCCGCGCCTCATTGCTGTTGGTGGGTGTCGACCTTGGTCGACACATCCACGCCATGCGTGGATGCGAGCGAAGCGACCCGCCTTTGACTTTGTTTTTCTTTCTTGATTTTCCGTGGTGGACGCACACGGAAACTGTCCGTGGCCGGGCGGGTGGGCTGCGCAGGGGCGTGAGCGCCATGGATGGCGCGACCGAGCCTACAGGGACGTACTTGCGGCGTCCCCTGCGCAGCCCACCCGCCCGGCCAAACCACGGCATTTGATTTACGCGACGAACCGCCCGCCACGAGGGGCTCAGCCGTTGGCCTTCGCCTTGGCCTCGCGCGCCGCCTGCTGCTCGACCAGGGTCAGCGCCACGTTGTCACGCAGGTAGGCCGGCTCGACTTTCTCCGGTGCGATCGCCTCGCCACGCGCGAACGCCGGCACCGCCAGCGCCAGCACGTCCGATGCCCGCGGCAATGCCGTAGCGTCGAAACCGCGCAGGCCATCACCCAACTGCGCCACCAGCGCGCCGTCGGCCGCACCAAAGCCGGTGCCGACGCCATAGGCCGAAAGGCCATCGGGCAGCGCCACCGCATCCGGTGCACATACGCGCTCGGCATCGCGCGCCACCGGCAAGCCATCCACGCGCTCGAAGCGCGCCACATACAGTTCGCCCATCCGCGCATCGATCGCCGACAGGATCTGTGTTTGTTCGGCCGGCGCACGCAACGCCAGCACCTGCAGCGTCGAGACCGGCAGCAGCGGGCGGTCCAGCGCCAGTGCGATGCCCTGCGCAATGGCGATGGCCAGGCGCACGCCGGTGAAGGCGCCCGGACCACGGCTGAGCGCGATGCCATCAAGCTGACGACGGCTGATGCCGGCCTCGGCCAGCAGCGCCTCGGCCCACGGCAGGCTCAGCTCGGCGTGCCGGCGCGGCGCGATCTCGAAGCGTTCCAGGACCTGCCCATCGACATGCAGGGCAACGGAACAGGCTTCGGTGGCGGTTTCAAAGGCGAGCAGTTTCATCGGATCAGGTCAGAACAGGGGGAACGTGGCACCGGGCGCCGGGTCCGCCGCAGGGGCGGCCGGTACGGCATCATCGGCCAAGGGGGCCCATTGTGGCGCAAAGAAGGCCTGCACATCGGCCAGGGCACGGGTGCGGCGGAACGGCGGCAGCGAATCGAGGAAGACCCGGCCGTAGCCGCGGTTGAGCAGGCGCGGGTCGCACAGCACCAGCACGCCACGGTCGCTCTCACTGCGGATCAGGCGACCGACGCCCTGCTTCAGCGCGATCACCGCCTGCGGCAGCTGTTCGTCGCGGAACGGATTGCCACCCTGGCTGCGGATCGCCTCCAGCCGCGCCTCGTACACCGGGTCGTCCGGTGCGGCGAAGGGCAGCTTGTCGATCATCACCACACTCAGCGCCTCACCGACCACATCCACGCCCTCGCGGAAGCTGGCCGAGCCCAGCAGCACGCCATTGCCCGATTCGCGGAAGCGCTGCAGCAGGGTGGCGCGCGGCGCCTCGCCCTGCACGAACAGCGGCCAGGGTCCGTCACGCAGCGCTTCGGCCGCTTCGCGCAGCGCACGGTGCGAGGCGAACAGCAGGAACGCCCTGCCCTGCGATGCCTGCAGGACCGGCCGCAACGCCTGGATCAGCGCGGTACCGAAGCCGCGTGCGGCGGGATCAGGCAGGCCCTCGGGCAGGTAGCACAACGCCTGCTCGGGCCAGTTGAACGGGCTGGGCTGCACCAGCGTGTGCGGATCATCCAGGCCCAGGCGCGTGGCGATGTGATCGAAACCACCGCCGACGGTCAGTGTCGCCGAGGTGAAGATCCACGCCGCGCGGCTGCGCTGGCGATGCTCGCGCAACGGGCCGGACACATCCATCGGCGTGCGCTGGCAGCGGAAACCACGCGGCGTCAGCTCGTACCAGAGCACATCGGCCGCACCTGACACTTCGGTGGGATCGGTGTCGAAGTCCAGTGTGGGCTCGTCATCGCCCAGCCATCGGCTCAATCGCGAAACCGCTTCGCGCGCACGCGCATGGCAGGCATCGAGGCCTGCAGCCGCTTCGCGCAGCGGCTGCAGCGCCTGTTCCAGCGTCACCAGGCCGGCCATCACCGTATCGAAGCCCTCGCGCACCTGGGGCATCGCCAGCGCACGCCATTGCGTGCCGCGCGGCGGCAGGCCTTCCATCGCCGAACGCAATGCGAGCAGCGCCTGCTGCAGCTGATCGACCGGCTCCTGCAGGGCCGACTGCGCGCCGCCCACGCCGCGTGCCTCGGCCAGGCAGTCGCGACCCAGTTCCTGCCAGGGCCGCATGCCGAAGCCCTCGCCGAAGAACTGCGCGGCCAGCTCCGGCAACTGGTGCGCCTCGTCGATGACGAAGGCCTGCGCGCCCGGCAGCAGCTCGCCAAAACCGTCCTGCTTCAACGCCAGGTCAGCCAGCAGCAGGTGGTGGTTGACCACCACCACGTCGGCGGCCTGCGCACGTTGGCGGGCGCGCACCACGAAGCAGTCGTCCCAGAACGGGCAGTCGGTGCCCAGGCAGTTGTCGACGGTGGAGGTGACCATCGGCAGCAGCGGCGAATCATCGGCCAGCCCGTCCAGCTCGGCGATGTCGCCAAACTCCGAGCGACCGGACCAGGCAAGGATGCGCTGGAACTGCGCGGCCTGTTCGGGGCTGGAAAAGCGCGGTTCGCCGCGCGCCTGCTGCAGGCGATAGCGGCACAGGTAGTTCGCGCGCCCCTTCAGCAGCGCACTGCGCAGGCCGACCCCCAGTGCCTGCCGCACACGCGGCAGATCGCGGTGGTAGAGCTGGTCCTGCAGCGCGCGGGTGCCGGTGGAGATGATGGTGCGCAGGCCGGACAACAGCACCGGCACCAGATAGGCAAAGGTCTTGCCGGTGCCGGTACCGGCCTCGGCCAAAAGCAGGTCGCGCTGCTGCAGCGCATCGGCGATGGCTTCGGTGAGGCGCAGCTGGGCCGGGCGCGGAACGAACGCGTCCAGGTGCGAGGCGAGCGCGCCGCCGTCGCTGAGGGCTTGGCGGCTGGCATGGACAAGGTCGGACATCAGAGGGAAAGGATACCCGGCCGGGCGCTGCCCGGCACCCGTTTCAAGACAGAGCACCAGCAACGGCAACGGCAACAGCGTGGTTCATGGCTCTGGGTTTCTACGTGCTGGGCGGGTCGGGAGGGGCAGGCAGGACACGCCGTAAACCCATCCATGGGGGCTCGATGGCGCCATCCATGGCGCCAACGGTCCTGCCTGCCCCCCTCCCGACCCGCCTTCGACAGTTTCCCAGTGACGGAGCGACGCGCTTCGTAGCGTCGAGCCTGCTCTACTGGCAGCTCGGAAGCGGTGGAAGGAACGGGAAAAGAAGATGGATTACTGCGAGCGCGCGCAGCGCGCGACCCGCTCTTGATTTTCTTTTTCTTTTCCGTGGCTGGCAGCACACGGAAACTGTCAGAGGCCGGGCGGGGTGGGTTCGCGGGGGTGTCCGCGGCATGGATGCCGCGGCCAAGCCCCCAAGGTCGGGTTCACGGCGTCCCCCGCGAACCCATCCCGCCCGGCCAAGCGCAGCTTTTGCTTTCGGCGGCCAAGCAGCCAGCCACGAGGGGCTGCGCCGTTGGCTGGAAATTCAGTACCGCTTGATCCCCGGCACCGTGCAACCTTCAATCTGCGCATGCGCCGACACCGCGTTCTCCTTCTCGCCGCGCGCCAGGCGCGACTGCTCGATCGTCGCCCAGTGCCGGCGGCACAACGGACCGGTCTTCGAACCCAGATCGACCGCCTTGCGCGCAAATGTCTCCGCCTGCGCCCACTGGCCCTGCAGCAGCGCCAGCTCGGCACGCTCCTGCAGCACTGCCGGGTCGTCGGCCACGATCTGCAACGCGTGGTCCAGGCTGCTGGCCGCACCGGCCAGATCGCTGGCCTGGCGCTGTGCCTGTGCGGTCAAGCGCAGATCCTCCACCTGCGAATCACGCAGTGGTTGCACCGACAACTCCTTGTCGTCCGGACCCGCCGCTGCCTCGACCGCCGCCAGTCGCTGCGCCGGGGTGGTGGTGGCGACCGGCTTGACCACCGGAGGTGCGCTGCTCACGCAGGCAGCCAGGGCCAGGCTGAGTCCAGCCACGGACAGCGGGTGCAACAGGTTTCGGATGTTCATCGGTTTCATCGGCTCGGAGGGGGAGTGGCCGCAGCCGGGGCTGCGGCAGGTTCTGCGGGCGGGTCCGGCTTGCGATCCAGGCCGAACCAGCTGCGCCAGCCCCCGCCCTCACCTTCGGCACCCTCCTGGGCCTCGGGCGAAACGGCGGGCGCACACGGCGCATAGGCGGGCGCATAGCCCACCACGAACGGGAAGCGGCGTGCGCCGGGGCAGCCGTCGTCGGTGCTGTTGATGCCCGTGGCCGCCACCGGCTGCCAGTCCAGCCCCTTGTTGCTGACCCGCAACGGCGCGCTCGGCAGGCGCTGGAAGATGCCCGACCACACCCGCATCGCGCCGGTGGCGCCATACAGCCCGGCCTGCTCGTTCTGGTCGTTGCCGATCCAGATCACCGCCAGGTGATCGCCGGTGTAGCCGGCATACCAACTGTCGCGGCCATCGTTGGTGGTACCGGTCTTGCCGGCCGGTTGCAGCCGGCCCAGCCCGTCGGCATTCAGGCGCTGCGCGGTACCGCTGGATACCACCTGCTGCAGGCCGACGCTGATCAGGTTGGCGGCGATCGAGTCGCCTTCCTGTGCCGGCGCCGGGGTCTTGTCATAACGCTTGAGCAGCTTGCCCTGCGGATCGAGCACGCCACGCACCGCATGCAGCGGCTGGATCTCGCCGCCGGACGCCAGGAACTGGTACAGCTGCGCCATCGCGTACGGGCTCTGGTCGGTCGAGCCGAGGATCACCGCGGGGTTCGCCTCGGCCTTGATGCCGGCCAGCACGTGGATCAGCTGGGTCACGCGTTCGGGGCCGACCTGCATGCCCACCCGCACCGTGGCCTGGTTGTAGGAATGGGCCAGCGCATCGATCAGGCGCACGGTGCCATGGCTGCGGTTGTCCGCGTTGCCCGGGCTCCAGTTGCGGCCACGGCCGAGCTGCACCGTCACCGGCGAATCGTCGACCCAGCTGGCCAGCGAATAGCGGTCCGGCTGCGCCAGCGCCAGCAGGTACACGAACGGCTTGAGCAGCGAACCCACCGGACGCTGCGCTTCGATCGCGCGGTTGAAGCCGACCTCGGAGACCTCACGGCTGCCGATCACCGCCAGCACATCACCGTTGTGCACGTCGGTCAGCACCATGCCGGCCTGCAGTTCGGGCCGACGCTTGCTCTCCAGCGATTTGACGGTACGGGTCACCGCACCTTCGGCATAGGCCTGGGCAGACGGTGACATGCCGCTCATCACGCTCAGGCCGGCGCCCTGCAGCGCCGATTCCGGATAGTCATGGCCCAGCTGGCGGCGGACCAGATCCACATAGGCCGGGAAGCGGTTGGCCGCAACCAGGCCCGGTGTCTTGGGCACGCCCAGCGGCGCCTTCAGGGCGCGCTGGTACTCGGCATCGTCGATCAGTGTCGCCTCGTGCAGCTTGCCCAGCACGAAGTTGCGGCGGTCCAGCGCGCGTTCGGGGTTGCGTCGCGGATCGTAGAACGACGGCCCCTTCACCAGGCCGATCAGCAGTGCGATCTGTTCGGTTTCCAGTGACTGCAGGTCACGACCAAACCAGAACTCGGCGCCGGAGGACATGCCGTGGATGGCCTGGCTGCCGCGCTGGCCCAGGTACACCTGGTTGAGGTAGGCCTCGAAGATGGTGCGCTTGTCGTAGCGCGCTTCCATGATCAGCGCGTACAGCACTTCGTTGAACTTGCGGGTGACGGTCTGTTCCTTGCCGATGCCGAGCAGGCCGCTGCGGGCCAGCTGCTGGGTCAGCGTGGACGCGCCCTGGCGGCTCTGGCCGCCGGAGCGCACGGTCACCCACACCGCGCGCGCGATGCCGGACAGGTCGATGCCGTGATGGCGGTTGAAGTCCTTGTCTTCCACAGCCTGCAGGCCGGTCACCAGCAGGTCAGGCGCCTCGTCCATGCGGATCAGGCGGCGTTCTTCCTGCTTCTGGCCATACAACGTGGCAATGCGCGCCGGGTCCAGCCGCGCGGCCTTCAGGGCCTTGCGGCTGTCGGCATCGCGCAGCGAGGCCACGCCACCGTCGGCCAGCGACAGTTCCACCCGCCGCGGGGCCACCCGGCCGTCGACATCGTTGTAGCCGCGGCTGGAGATGACAAAGCGCCCGCCGTTCACCGCATAGGTGGCCGGCTCCTTGCCCTGCCCGTCATCGCGGTAGGCCGAGGCCGCCAGTTCGGTCTTCAGCGTGGCCGCATCCATCGCCTTGCCGGGCGTGAGGACCAGCGGGCGCGCGTAGACCCGTGTCGGGATCTGCCAGCGCAGCTCGCCGAAGCGCTGGGTCACCTGTTGGTTCAGGTACAGCGTGTACGGAATCAGGAAGCCCAATCCCAGCGCGACCGCCGCCATGCTCCAGGTGATAAGCCGGCGCCGCCACAGCGGGCCACCGTCCTGCGGGTCGTCGTCGAAATCGTCGATGTCGTCGGAATCGTAGCGTCGGGGCACGGGAATGCGAGAATGTAAGGTCTGGCGAGTCTACCCCAGCCACTGCGGCTGGCGGATTCCCGCCGATTCCCCTGCTTAAGCTGGAGTTGCAACCGGATGGCGATGTCCCTGGCCGAGATCCGATACCTGATCAACCGCCTGAGCGGCCTGGCCCGGCGCAGTCTGGCCAGCCTGCGCACCCGTGGCTGGCGGGCGACCTGGCAACGCATCCGCGTCCATACCCAGCGCGCCGTCCCCGCCCCGCGCACGCCGCTGTACCTGCCACCGGCCCAGGCGTTCGCGCCGTTCGCGGTGCCGTTCAGCCAAACACCGATGGTGAGCATCATCATCCCGGTCTACAACCACGTCGAGCACACCCTGGCCTGCCTGCGCGCGCTGGCGGCGCATCCGCCGGCCGCCGCGTGCGAGATCCTGGTCGTGGATGACGGCAGCAGCGATGCCACCACGCACTGGATGCCGCAGGTGACCGGGCTGCGCTACGAGGTGCGCACGCACAACGGCGGCTTCATCGATGCCTGCAACGACGGTGTGTCGCGCGCACGCGGCCGCTATGTGGTGCTGCTCAACAACGATACGGTGCCGCAGCCGGGCTGGCTGGATGCCCTGCTGGACACCTTCGGCAGCGTGCCCGACGCCGGTCTGGTCGGCAGCCAGCTGCTGTACCCGGACGGCCGCCTGCAGGAGTCGGGCGGGGTGATCTTCGCCGACGGCAGCGGCTGGAGCTACGGGCGCTTCGAGGCCGCCGACGACCCGCGCTTTGCCAGCCTGCGCGACGTCGATTACTGCTCCGGTGCCGCCGTGATGCTGCCGCGTGCACTCTGGCAACAGCTGGGCGGCCTCGACACCCGCTACCGGCCGGCCTACTACGAAGACACCGATCTGGCCTTCAGCGTGCGCGCACAGGGCCTGCGGGTGCTGGTGCAGCCGGCCAGCCGGGTGATCCACGACGAAGGCACCAGCAATGGCACCGACACCGGCAGCGGGGTAAAGGCCTACCAGGTGCGCAACCAGGCCATCTTCGCGGCCAAGTGGGCGGCCGAACTGGCCCGCCATCCGGCGGTCGGTGAAGTGCCTTCGCCGGCACTGCTGCTGCGTGGCCGCCGCCAGGTACTGATCCTGGACGAAGAAGTCCCGCAGCCGGACCGCGATTCCGGCTCGCTGCGCCAGGTCAATCTGATCCGCCTGCTGCTGCAGGGCGGTGCCCATGTGGTGTTCGTGCCGACCCGGCGCGAGCATGCCGGTGCCGCCACCGAAGCGCTGCAGCGGATGGGCGTGGAGGTGTGGTACGCCCCCTTCCTGGACGGTGTGGCCGGCTGGCTGCGCAATCACGGCGCGCGCTTTGATGTGGCCCTGCTGGTGCGCCATCACGTGGCCCACGAGTGCCTGCCGCTGCTCAAGCGTTACGCCCCGCAGGCGCGCACCGTGTTCGATACCGTCGACCTGCATTACCTGCGCGAACGCCGTGGCGCCGAAGTCGCCGGCGATGCCACCCTGCTGCGTGCGGCCGAGCGCACGCGCAGCAGCGAGCTTGCGGTCATGGAGCAGTGCGACATCACCGTACTGGTCAGCGCCGCCGAGCGTGAGCAGCTGCAGGCCGATGCGCCCGGCGTGCGCGTGGAACTGATCTCCAACCTGCACGAAGTGGCCGGCGCCGGCGCGCCTTACAACCAGCGCCACGACCTGGTCTTTGTCGGCGGTTTCCGCCACCCGCCGAACCTGGATGGCATGACCTGGTTCATCGGCGAAGTGTTCGGGCGCATCCGCGAGCGCCTGCCGGAGGTACGCCTGCACTGCATCGGCGCAGCCGCACCGGATGCATTGCGGGCGCTGGCCGAGCGCCAGCCGGGCGTGCAGATGCACGGGTTCGTCGAAGACATCACGCCTTACATGGACGGCGCGCGCATCGCCATCGCGCCGCTGCGTTTCGGTGCCGGCGTAAAGGGCAAGATCAATCTGAGCATGGCCCACGGCCAACCGGTGGTGGGCACCACCTGCGCGGTCGAAGGCATGCACCTGCATCCCGGCCAGGATGTTCTGGTGGCCGACGATGCCGCCGGCTTCGCCGAGGCGGTGGTGCGCCTGTACCAGGACCCGCAGCTGTGGCAGCAGCTGTCCGATGCCGGCTTGGCCAACGTGGCCGAGCATTTCTCGCTCGATGCGGCCCGGGCGACCGTACAGCGGGTGTTCTTCGCCTAATCGGCGCGTGCGCCGGCGCGGCGCAGGCGGTCTTCGAACGCGGGCAGTTCGGCCAGGTCCGGTTGCAGCTGGCGGGCCTGTTCGGCGGCGTGGGTCGCAAACGCCACATCGCCACTGCCCAGCCGCTCGCTGCCGATTGCCAGCCAGCGCTGGGCCAGCCGCAGGCGCGCGGAGGGCAGACCGGAGGCGGTCGGCGACAAGGTCTGCCAGGCCTGCAGGCAGGCCCCCGCCGCCTGCACGCGGTTCTGCCGCAGGTTGTCGTCGTAGCAGCGGCGGCTGGCGGGCAGCAACCGCGCGGCGGCGGCCTTCACCCGTGCGTCCCGCGGCGCCAGCGACTGCGCCTCGCGCAGCGCGTCGAACGCACTGTGGCCGGGAGGACTGATCCACTGACCGGCGGCCTCGGCGCGCTCGATCCTGCGCAGGTGGTCGCGCAGCTGGCGCTCGCGCTGCGCAGTGCCCAGGCGGGGCTGCTGCAATGCGTGCTGGGCCTGCTGCGCGCGCGACAGCCGCTGCGCCAGCTGCTGCTGTGCCGCCGTGGACGCACCCAGTGCCGCCGCCAGCGCCGCGTCGCGTTGTGCGGCCTCGAACTGGAAGTCATTGGCCAGCGTCTGGCTGCGCGCCAACACCGCCTGCAGGGTCTGCTCGCGGCCGCGCTGGGCGTTGGCATCGTCCGGTGCCGCCGCCAGCACGGCCAGGAACCCCTCGGCCGCCGCGTCCAGCTGCTGCCGCCGCAGTGCGCGATGTGCCCGCTGCAGCCGCTGGTCCACGGCCCGTGCCAGCGCTTCCTGACTGGCCGGCAGATCGGCATGCCCGGCATCGAACTGGCGCGCGCGCAGCAGCATCGCCGCCGACTCGGCCAGCGCCCCACGCGCAGCACGCGCGCGCGCCTGTTGCAGCAGATCGCTCAGTGCGTCCTCGCGCCCTTCCAGGGCCGGCAGGTTGTCCGGTTGCAGGGCCAGGATGCGCTGGAACAAGGGCAGCGCACTGCTGTCGCCATCATCCAGCCGGCCCGCCGCGAAGGCGTTGCGTGCCTGCGCCAGCAATGCGCCGATACCCACGCCTGCACTGCGCCGCGCCTGCAGCTGGCGCGCCACGTCGTCGCCCTCTGCCTGCGGAACCTGCAGTTCGCGGGCCAACGCCAGCGCCTGCGCGCTGCCTTCCAGGTCGTCGCGCAGCAGCCGGTCACGCGCCTGCTGCAGCGCCGCCGCACCGGTACGCGCCAGGCCCTGGCGTGCCTGCAGGCGGTCACCATCAAGCGCCAGTGCGGCCTGGTAGCGCTCGCGCGCGCCACTGCCATCCGCCTCGCTCAGGCGCCCTGCGGCCAGCGCACGGTCACCCTCGGCCAGCAGTTGTTCAATCTGTGGCTCATCCCAGAACCAGTCGGCCAGCGGTCCACGCAGCAGCACCAGCAACACGAACACCGCCAGCGCCGCGACCAGCGCCCAGCGCCAGACCCGGCGCGCATGGCGTGCCTGCAGCCACCACCAACGGCCTTCGCGGCGGACGCGGTCCAGCGCCGGATGTTCAGCGCCATGCGGGCGATGCGTAGGCTCGCGTTCCATGCGTGCAGGGTAGCCGGGGCAGCGTGAAGCTCAGCCGAGGCGACGCGCCTCGCTTACGCCCGGCAGCGCATCCAGCTTGCCCAGCAGGGTCGACAACTGGCCGTAGTCGCTCACCTTCAGGCGCAGCCGCAGATGGGCCCGGCCGCTGTTGCGCACGTTGTCGCTGTGGATATCGAGCACGTAGGCGTCTTCCTGAGCGATCAGGTTGGTGATGTCCTTCAGCAGCCAGCGGCGGTCGACTGCATCGACCACCACATCCACCTCATAGCCACCGCCGGCCTGACCCCACTCCACCGGCAGGATGCGCTGCGGGCTGGTAGCCGCCAGGCGGGCCAGCGCGGCACAGTCTGCACGGTGCACGGTGACACCCCGGCTACGGGTCAGGTAGCCGACGATCGGTTCGCCGGCCACCGGCTGGCAGCAGCGCGCCAGCTGCACCAGCAGATTGCCCACGCCCTGCACGGTGAACTTGGACTTGCCCAGGCTCTCGCGGCGCGCGGTCGGGCGCGGCAGGGTCGGTGCGGGCGCCGGTTGGCTGGCCGCACGCTCTGCTTCCAGCAGCGCCCGGCTGACCTGGTTGGGGCCGGTATCGCCCAGCGCCACCTGGATGTACAGATCATCGATGCTGTCGGCATGGAATTTCTTCGCCGCCAACGCCAGGTCCGAGTGCTGCAGCCCCAACCGCTTGAGTTCGCGTTCCAGCAGCTCGCGCCCGGCCTGCACGTTTCGCGCGCGGTCCAGCTTGTGGAACCAGCTGCGCACCTTCTCACGCGAGCGGTTGCTGGCCAGAAAGCCCAGCGCCGGCATCAGCCAGTCGCGGCGCGGGTCAGCCTCCTTGCCGGTCAGGATCTCCACGCGGTCACCGCTGCGCAGGCGATAGGTCAGCGGCACGATGCGGCCATTGACCTTGGCCCCGCGGCAACGATGGCCGACCATGGTGTGCACCTGGTAGGCGAAATCGAGCGGGGTGGCGCCCTGCGGCAGATCCAGCACCTCATCCTTCGGGCTCAGCGCATAGACGCGGTCTTCGGTCAGCTCGGCATCGAGCGCGCCGGCCAGTTCGTTGCCCTGCCCGTCCTGGGCCTGCTCCAGCAGCTGGCGCATCCAGGTGATCTTGCGATCGAAGGCCTTCTCCGCGCCCTTGCCGCCTTCCTTGTATTTCCAGTGCGCGGCCACGCCCAGCTCGGCCTGCGAGTGCATCTCATGGGTGCGGATCTGCACTTCGATGGTGCGCCCTTCCGGGCCGACCACGGCGGTATGCAGCGAACGGTAGTCATTGGCCTTGGGCCGCGCGATGTAGTCGTCGAACTCGCTCGGTACCGGCGCCCACAGCGCATGCACCACGCCCAGCGCGGCATAGCAGGACGCAACGTCGTCCACCATCACCCGCACCGCGCGGATGTCATACAGCTGGTCGAAGGCCAGCCGCTTCTTCTGCATCTTCCGCCAGATGCTGTAGATGTGCTTCGGGCGGCCACTGACTTCGGCCTTGATGCCCTGTGCGACCAGCTCGCGCGACAGCACCTTCTTGACGTTCTCGACGTAGCGTTCGCGGGCGATACGGGTTTCGTCCACCTCGCGCGCGATGCGCCGGTAGGTCTCCGGTTCCAGATGGCGGAAGGCCAGGTCTTCCAGTTCCCACTTCAGCTGCCAGATGCCCAGCCGGTTGGCCAGTGGCGCGTGGATGTCGCGGGTGAGCTGGGCCAGCGCCCGGCGCTGTTCCTCGTCCAGCTTGTCGGCCGCACGCATGCGCGCCAGCTGCCGGGCCAGCAGGATCGGCACCACGCGCAGGTCGCGGATGATCGCCAGCAACAGCCGGCGCAGGCCTTCGCTGTTGCGTCCCGCTTCGCGCCCGGCGTGCAGCGCCCACACCGGATCGGCCGCATCCTGGCCATCGAGCAGGCCCACCACGGCGGCCTTGTGTGCGCCCAGCGGCAACTGTTCCAGGCTGGCGCGCAGGCCGGGCAGATCGAACAGCAGTGCGGCCACCACCGCGCCTTCGTCGGCCGACAGCATCGCCAGCGCATCGAGGGTGTCACCCAGCACCGACCAGCTGGCACGCATCTGCGGGTCGCATTCCGGCGCTTCCCAATGCTCGCGCAGGGCCTGGCGCAGCGGAGCAGGCAGCACCGCTGCCGAGGGACGGTTCAACAAGGCATCCAGGCCGGGGACGGAAGCGCGGTTCACAGCATCGAGCAGGCAAGACGGAGACCCCTACACTAGCGCCGGCGCCGTTCAGGGACAATCACCGCGGCCACCATCACCCGGCATGAAGACATGCCGCTACACTCGCCCACACACCCAGGAGAGACCCGCCATGCCTTCGATTGCCCCGCGCGTCCGTCCACGGCTGCTGGCCTGTGCCGCCGTGCTGCTGTCCCTGTCCACACCGGCACTGGCCCAGCGCATAGTGGAAGGCGACCTGCAGCAGCAGATGTCGCCGGCCGAGTTCCAGGCCGCCGGCCTGGACAAGCTCAGTGCCGCCGAACTGGCCTCGCTCAACCGCTGGCTGCAGGGCAAGGTGCAGGCCGCCACGACCCAGGCCGTCGCCACCGCACGCGAGGAAGGCCGCCAGGAAGTGATCAAGAAGAACCGCGGCTTCTTCGACTTCGGCAGCGACGAGCCGATCGAAAGCACACTGCAGGGCGAGTTCCGCGGCTTCGCCAAGGGCCGTCGCTACGTGCTGCAGAACGGGCAGGAATGGGAGCAGATGGACGCCACCCAGTTCTCCGGCAGCGCCAGGCAGGCGCCGAAGGTGAGCATGCGCCCGGGCCTGATCGGCGTGTGGTACATGAAAGTGGACGGCGTGAACGTGCAGCCGAAGGTGCGCCGCGCCAAGTAACGCCACCGCTTTCCGGTAGCGCCGGGCATGGGCCCGGCGCTACCACCCCGGAATCACGCCTGGCGCAGTGCCGCCACCCGCTGCGCCAGTTTCTTCGCCGAGATGCCGGTACGCGCACCCAGCTCCTGGGCGAACAGCGAAACGCGCAGTTCTTCCAGGTCCCAGCGCAGCGCCTGCCACTGCGGCCGCGCGCGCAAGCCCTGCTGTTCGCCTAGCTGCAGCGCCTCCAGGAACGGATGCAGTTCCAGCATGCGCGCCTGGTCGCGGGGCGGATCGCGCTTGGCGCGTTCGGTGCGCAGGATCATCGCCTTCAGATAGCGCGGGTACTGCGCCAACGCGTCGGCCGGGGTGTCACGCAGGAAGCCGGGGTGGATCAACCCGGCCAGCTGCGCTTCCATGTCGTCCAGGTTGCCGCGCGCCCAGCCCATCAACGGCGCTTCCAGCATCGGCTTGAGTTCGGCCACCAG
This sequence comes from Stenotrophomonas sp. CS3K5, assembly GCF_059515225.1. Lineage (NCBI taxonomy): Bacteria > Pseudomonadati > Pseudomonadota > Gammaproteobacteria > Lysobacterales > Lysobacteraceae > Stenotrophomonas > Stenotrophomonas sp. CS3K5. The sequence goes on along the minus strand of NZ_JCAKRX010000013.1, from coordinate 4,681 downwards.
CGCCAGGATGCTCTCGGCCAGCTTCAGCCGCGACATCGCTTCGCCGAACAGGGCCTTGGCGGCATGCTCGCGACGCTGCTCGAAGGCCGCCGCCTCGCGGATGTCTTCCAGCCCCTCGGCCAGCACGGCGTTCATGGCCGCATCGACCAGGTCACCGCGCAGGCGTTCCTGCGATTCGATCGCCGCGTACAACAGGCCGGTCTTGGCGCCGACCGGCAACTGCTTGCGCGCCTGCTTGACCTTCTCGGCCAGGGCGATTTCCAGCAGGCGGCGCACGCCCAGCGGATGAGCCTCCTGCGCCTGCTGGCGGTCGGCGAAGATGCGCAGCGCCACGCTGTCGCCCTCGTCCAGCAAGGCCGGATAGGCCGGCACGCCCGCCTCGCCAGGCACCTGCAACGGAATCGGCGTGGCCGGGAAGCTGCGCAGCCCATCGGCCGCCATCTCGCGCCCGGCACGTGCGGCGAAGGCATCGCCGGCACGGCCACCGAACTTCGCGCGCAGGGCATCGAGGTCGCGCGAGGTCGCCAGCACCTTGCCCTGTTCGTCGCGCAGGCGCAGGTTCATGTGCAGGTGCGGTTCGATCGACTCCGGCTCGAAGTCGGTGGCCGCCACAGTGGCGCCGGTGGCCCGTGACAGGAAGCGCGCCAGTTCGCCGGTGATGGCATCGGCGCTGGGCTGCGGGAACGCTTCGAAGAAGGCTCGCGCGAAGTCCGGCGCCGGCACGTAGTTGCGGCGCATCGCCTTGGGCAGGCTGCGGATCAGGGCCGAGGCCTTGTCGGCCACGAAGCCCGGCGCGAGCCAGCCCAGCTGCACCGGGTCCAACGCGTTGAGCAGGTGCAGCGGCACATCCAGGGTCACGCCATCGTCGTCCGCGCCCGGCTCGAAACGGTAGTGCAGTGGCAACCGCGCCCGGCCCAGCGGCAGGTACTTCGGGTAGCGCTCCTGCTCGCTGCCCTCGCCGGGCAGCAGATCGGCCAGGCTCCAGTGCAGGGCCTTGCGCTGTTCCGGTGCCAGTGCCTTCCACCACGTATCCAGGCCTGCGGCCGAATGGATCTGCGGCGGCACCCGGTCCAGGTACCAGCGGGCCTGCCAGTTGTCATCGGCGACGATGCCGGCCCGGCGCAGCTTGGCTTCTTCCTCGCGTGCGACCTCCAGCACCTTCTGGTTATCGGCCACGAAGCTGGCGCGGGTGTTGATCTCGCCGGTTACCAGGGCCTGGCGCACGAAGATGTCGTGGGCCTCCACCGGTTCGATGCGGCCGTAGTGCACCGGCTTCTTCGGTGCCAGCACCAGCCCGAACAGGCTGATCTGCTCCGACGCCAGCACCTGGCCCTGCGCGCGCGACCAGTGCGGATCGAAGTGTTTGCGCAGCAGCAGGTGCGGCAGTTCGGCAATCACCCAGTCCGGCTCGATCGCGGCCAGGGTCATGCCCCACACTTTCTGCGTATCCAGCAGATTGGCCGCCAGCAGCCACGGCGGCGGCCGCTTGGACAGCGCCGAACCCGGGAACGGCAGGAAGCGGCGCTGGCGTGGTGCCTGGAAATCACCCTTTTCGGTGCGGTGGCCGATCTGCGTGGGCAGACCCGCCACCAGCGCCCGGTGCAGGGTCTGGTAGGCGGCAGCGCGCACGCGCTCGCTGAAACCGCCGCCGGCGGGCGCCTGTTCCTTCTGTGCACGCACGGCCAGCGGCGCCGGCGCGGCCTCGGCCTTGCCTTCGCGGGCCAGGCGCGCAGCGCGGTGCAGCTGGCCACGGGTGGCCTTCACTGCGGCCGCGTCATCACGCGCCACGGGCGGCGCACTGCTGCCGGCCAGCAACGGCGCCATCGACGCCTCGTTGGCCTCTTCCTTCCAGCCCAGCTCCTCGCACAGCAGGCGCAGCTGGCGGTGCAGCTCGCGCCATTCGCGCATGCGCAGGAAGCCCAGGAAATGACGACCGCACCAGTCACGCAGCTTCGATTGGGTCAGGTCTTCGTGGGCGGTGCGATACCCCTCCCACAGGCGCAGCACACCCACGAATTCAGAGCGGCCATCGGCGAACTGCGCATGCGCGCTGTCGGCCGCACCGCGCGCCTCGGGCGGGCGTTCGCGCGGATCCTGGATGCCAAGGAACGAGGCGATCACCAGCATCGGCCGCAGGCAGCCGGCGGCCTGTGCAGCCACCAGCATGCGCGCCAGTTTCACGTCCACCGGGAGGCGTGCCATCTGCTTGCCGATGGCGGTCATGCGCCGCTCGGCATCGATCGCGCCCAGTTCGGTCAACTGCTGCCAGCCATCGGCCACCGCACGCTCATCCGGCGCCTCCAGGAACGGGAAGTCCTCGATGCGGCCCAGGCCCAGCTGCAGCATGCGCAGGATCACCCCGGCCAGGCTGGAGCGGCGGATTTCCGGATCGGTGAATTCCGGCCGCGCCTGGAAATCAGCTTCGGCGTACAGGCGGTAGCAGATGCCTTCGGCAATACGGCCGCAGCGGCCCTTGCGCTGGTTGGCGCTGGCCTGCGAGATCGGTTCGATGTGCAGGCGGTCCAGCTTGTTGCGCGGGCTGTAGCGCTTGACGCGGGCAAAACCCGGATCAACCACATAGCGGATGCGCGGCACCGTCAGCGAGGTTTCGGCCACGTTGGTGGCCAGCACGATGCGCCGGTTCGGGCCCGGATTGAACACCCGGTCCTGGTCCTGGTTGGACAACCGCGCGTACAGCGGCAGCACCTCGGTGTTGCGGTACTTGCGGCGCTCCAGCGACTGGTGCGCATCGCGGATCTCACGCTCGCCGGGCAGGAAGATCAGTACATCACCACGCGCATCCAGGCGGGTGATTTCATCGATGGCCGACACGATGGCATCGTTCACCGTACGCTCGCCCTCCTGCTCACCCTCGCCTTCCAGCGCGCGGTAACGCACCTCCACCGGGAAGGTGCGGCCTTCGACGCTGATCACCGGTGCATTGTCGAAATGCTGGGCAAATCGTTCGGTGTCGATGGTGGCAGAGGTGACGATCAGCTTCAGGTCCGGGCGCTTGCGCAGCAGCTGCTTCAGGTAACCCAGCAGGAAGTCGATGTTGAGGCTGCGTTCGTGCGCCTCGTCGACGATGATCGTGTCGTAGCTCGACAGCCAGCGGTCGCTGGCGATCTCCGCCAGCAGGATGCCGTCGGTCATGAACTTGATGCGGCTGTCTTCGCTGACCTTGTCGTTGAAGCGCACCTGGTAGCCCACCAGCTGACCCAGCTCGCTGTGCAGTTCCTGTGCCACGCGGCTGGCCACCGCGCGTGCGGCAATCCGTCGCGGCTGGGTGCAGCCGATCATGCCGGCCTGGCCACGGCCGGCGGCCAGGCACAGTTTCGGCAGCTGGGTGGTCTTGCCAGAGCCGGTTTCACCGGCGATCACCACCACCTGGTGGTCGCGGATCAGCGCGATGATCGCGTCGGCTTCACGCGCAATCGGCAGCTGCGGGTCCAGAGTAATGGACGGCTGCTGCTGCGCCCGCGCCTGCCGGCGCTGCACCGACGCCTGCAAGGCCTGCTCGAAGGTGGCGGCCAGCGCCGCATCCTGTGGCTTGGCCTGGCACCGCGAGAGCATTCCCAGCAAACGGCCCCGGTCGCGGCTCATGGCGCCGTCGATGGCGGCGCGCTGTTGGCGCAGGCGGGGCGATGGATTTTTATCGATAGAGTTCATCAATCGGTTCGTTCAAAACTTTGAAAGCGACCAGTCATCACGACCGGTTTATTGTGAAGGCCAACGATTCCACAAGGAGGAACCCCATGGCGAAGACCAAGAGCACGACCAAGGCCAAGACCGGCAAGCAGAAGCTTGCAGCGGCGGCACCGTCGGCGCCGAACATCGATATCGGGATCACCCAGGGCGACCGCAAGAAGATCGCCGACGGTCTGTCGCGCTTCCAGGCCGATGCGTTCACGCTCTACCTGAAGACGCACAACTTCCACTGGAACGTGACCGGGTCAATGTTCAACTCGCTGCACACCATGTTCGAAACGCAGTACACCGAGCAGTGGGCGGCACTGGACGACGTGGCCGAGCGCATCCGCGCGCTGGGCTTCAATGCCCCGGGCTCCTACCGGGAATTCGCTGCGCTGACCTCGATCGCCGAGGAACCGGGCCTGACCGACAGTGCGGACTGGCGTGAAATGGTACGCCAGTTGGTGGTCGCCAACGAAGCGGTCTGCCGTACGGCACGTGAAGTGCTGGACGTGGCGGCCAAGGGCGACGACGCCCCGACCGAGGATCTGATGACCCAGCGCCTGCAGACCCACGAGAAGTACGCCTGGATGCTGCGCTCCCTGCTGCAGTAAGGGTTTTGGGGGTCTCGGCAGGGCCGCGCCCTGCACCCGCAAAGGCAACTGCAACGTCAACGTCAACGTCAAAAGCGGGCTATCCGTGGGTTGGCGGGGCGGGTCCAGTTGCGGGGGACGCCGTGAATACGTCCATGTAGGCTCGGTCGCCGCATCCATGCGGCTCACGCCCCCGCAACCGGACCCACCCCGCCTTCGACAGTTTTCCGCGATCTGCCAGCAAAGCCATTGGGGTCGGATCCGTTTTCCGCAGGAAAACGGATCCGACCCCATTTCGTTTGTCGATATCTGACAGATGTGTCGACCAAGGTCGACACCCACCAACAGCACGAGGAATCTGTCAGAGGTGGGGCGGTGTCGGAGTGCGGGGTGTCAGC
>NZ_JCAKRX010000012.1:0-159850 GCF_059515225.1 Stenotrophomonas sp. CS3K5 | reverse complement strand
CATGTAAGCTCGGTCGCCGCATCCATGCGGCTCACGCCCCCGCAACCGGACCCACCCCGCCTTCGACAGTTGGCTGCGTTCTGTCAGGACAGCTATTGGGGTCAGATCCGTTTTCCGAAGGAGAACGGATCTGACCCCATTTTTATGTATCGATATCTGACAGATGTGTCGACCAAGGTCGACACCCACCAACAGCACACGGAATCTGACAGAGGCGGGACGGTGTGGGTGGGCAGGACCGTTGGCGCCATGGATCGCGCCATCGAGCCCCCATGGACGGGTTTACGGCGTGTCCTGCCCACCCACACCGCCCCGCCATCCCACGGATAGCCTGCTTTTGACGTTGACGTTGCCCTGGCTTGAAGCAGGTGCAGGGCTGCAAGCCCTGCCGAAACCCTCCCCACCCATGACTGCAGTCACTTGCCCGGACGCCCCGCGCTGGCGAAAGTCGAGCAGTTGACGTGATCGGTCCGGCGCGTTGCCAACCGCACGCAAGCGAGAGAGAGAGAAACGCTGTGCAACGACGTGAGTTCCTGGCTGTATCCGGTCTGGGCCTGGCGGGCCTGCTGCTGCCGCATTCCCGTGCCATCGCCGCCGAACAGCTGCTGGCCCCGGTCGACAGCGCCCAGCGCCGGCGCCTGGCCGAGGTCGCCCTGGCTGCCGCGCGCAGCGCCAAGGCCAGCTACTGCGATGTGCGCATCGGCCGCTACCTCAACCAGTCGGTCATCACCCGCGAACACCAGGTCGGCAATGTGACCAACCGCGAATCGTCCGGCGTGGGCGTGCGGGTGATCGTCAACGGGGCCTGGGGCTTTGCCGCCACCCATCAGCAGAGCGAAGCCGCCGTGCGCGCCGCGGTCGAGCAGGCGGCCGCCATCGCGCGCGCCAACGCCGCTATCCAGACCCGGCCGGTGCAGCTGGCACCCACGCCGGCGGTAGGCGAGGTGCGCTGGCAGACGCCGGTGCGCAGGAACGCCATGGCGGTGCCGATCCAGGACAAGGTCGAGCTGCTGCTGGCACTCAATGCCGCCGCGCTGAATGCGGGCGCCGACTACATCAATTCCACCCTGTTCCTGGTCAACGAGCAGAAGTACTTCGCCTCCAGCGACGGCTCGTTCATCGACCAGGACATCCACCGCATCTGGCTGCCGTTCACCGCCACCGCCATCGACAAGGCCAGCGGCAGGTTCCGCACCCGCGCTGGGCTGTCCTCGCCGATGGGCATGGGCTACGAATTCCTCGACGGCGATGCGCGCGGCAAAGTGCAGCTGCCCGGCGGCATTACCGCCTACCGCGATTCCTACGACCCGGTCGAGGACGCCATTGCCGCCGCCCGCCACGCGCGCGAGAAGCTGAAGGCGCCCTCGGTGAAGCCCGGCAAGTACGACCTGGTGCTGGACCCGTCCAACCTGTTCCTGACCATCCACGAGAACGTCGGCCACCCGCTGGAGCTGGACCGCGTGCTCGGCTACGAAGCCAACTACGCCGGCACCAGCTTCGCCACGCTGGACAAGCGCGATGCCGGCTTCCGCTGGGGCAGCGACATCGTCACCTTCTTCGCCGACAAGACCCAGCCGGGCAGCCTCGGCGCGGTCGGCTACGACGATGAAGGGGTGAAGACGCAGCGCTGGGACCTGGTGCGCGACGGCATCCTGGTCGACTACCAGGCCACCCGCGATGAGGCCCATATCCTCGGCCGCGATGCGTCGCACGGCTGCAGCTATGCCGATTCGTGGTCCAGCGTGCAGTTCCAGCGCATGGCCAACGTTTCGCTGGCACCGGGCCGGACGCCGCTCAGCGTGGAGGACATGATCAAGGACGTGGAAAACGGCATCTACATCCACGGCCGCGGTTCGTACTCGATCGACCAGCAGCGCTACAACGCGCAGTTCGGCGGCCAGCTGTATTACCAGATCAAGGATGGAAAGATCGCCGGCATGGTCGAGGACGCGGCCTATCAGATCCGCACGCCGGAGTTCTGGAACGCCTGTACCGCCATCTGCGACGAGCGCGATTTCCGCCTCGGCGGTTCGTTCTTCGATGGCAAGGGCCAGCCGGGCCAGGTCTCGGCGGTATCGCACGGTTCGTCCACCACCCGCTTCAACGGCATCAACATCATCAACACCGCGCGCAGTCTCGGCGCATGAGCCACCCATCCTTCGACATGGAGAGCAGCCTTGCAAAGACGTGACTTCCTGGCCCTGACCGGGCTTACCGCGGGCGGGCTGATCGTGCCCTCCTTCTTCGGCAAGGTGATCGCCGCCGAGCAGCTGCAGTCCAGCCTGGACCTCGGCCTGAAGAAGCGCCTGGCCGACGCCGCGCTGCAGGCCGCACGCAGCGCCGGCGCCACCTACTGCGATGTGCGCATCGGCCGCTACCTGCGCCAGTTCGTGATCACCCGCGAAGACAAGGTGCAGAACGTGGTGAACACCGAGTCGACCGGTGTGGGCATCCGCGTGATCGTCAACGGCGCATGGGGCTTTGCTGCCACCAACGCGCTGAGCACCGCCGACGTGGCCCGCGCCGCGCAGCAGGCCGCGGCGATCGCCAAGGCCAATGCCGGCGTGCAGACCGCGCCGGTGCAGCTGGCCAAGGCGCCGGGCGTGGGCGAGGTGAGCTGGCGCACGCCGATCCGCAAGAACGCGATGGAGGTGCCGATCAAGGACAAGGTCGGCCTGCTGCTGGACGTCAACGCCGCGGCGATGGGCGCCGGTGCCAGCTTCGTCAACTCGATGCTGTTCCTGGTCAACGAACAGAAGTACTTCGCCTCCACCGACGGCTCCTACATCGACCAGGACGTGCACCGCATCTGGGCGCCGATGACGGTCACCGCCATCGACAAGGCCAGCGGCAAGTTCCGCACCCGCGAAGGTCTGTCCGCGCCGATGGGCCTGGGCTACGAATACCTGGACGGCGCGGCCAGCGGCAAGGTGCTCACGCCCAACGGCGTGGTGAACTACGGTTCGTCCTACGACATGAAGGAAGACGCCATCGCAGCGGCCAAGCAGGCGCAGGAGAAGCTGAAGGCGCCGTCGGTCAAGCCCGGCAAATACGACCTGGTGCTCGACCCGTCGCATACCTGGCTGACCATCCACGAGTCGATCGGCCACCCGCTGGAGCTGGACCGCGTGCTCGGCTACGAGGCCAACTACGCCGGCACCAGCTTCGCCACCCTGGACAAGCGCGAGCAGCATTTCCAGTACGGCAGCGAGCTGGTCAACATCTTCGCCGACAAGACCCAGCCGGGCAGCCTGGGCGCGGTCGCCTACGACGACGAAGGCGTGAAGTGCAAGCGCTGGGATCTGATCAGCGACGGCAAGCTGGTCGATTACCAGACCATCCGCGACCAGGCCCACATCCTGGGCAAGACCGAGTCCGATGGCTGCTGCTACGCCGATTCGTGGTCCAGCGTGCAGTTCCAGCGCATGGCCAACGTGTCGATGGCGCCGGGCAAGAAGCCGCTGAGCGTGCCGGACCTGATCAAGGACGTGGAGAACGGCATCTACATCATCGGTGACGGCTCGTTCTCGATCGACCAGCAGCGCTACAACGCGCAGTTTGGCGGCCAGCTGTTCTACGAGATCAAGAACGGCCAGATCACCCGCATGCTGGAAGACGTGGCCTACCAGATCCGCACACCGGAATTCTGGAATGCCTGCACCGCCGTGGCCGACGAGCGCGACTACCGCCTGGGCGGTTCGTTCTTCGACGGCAAGGGCCAGCCGGGCCAGGTCTCGGCGGTCTCGCACGGTTCGTCGACCGCGCGCTTCAACGGCATCAACGTCATCAACACCGCACGCAGCCTCGGCTGACCGGTCAGGAGCCCTTACACCATGAGTATCTTCACCGAAGCCCAGGCCAAGGCCATCCTCGACAAGGTCATCGCCCTGTCCAAGGCCGACGAGTGCACCGCCGTGCTGGCCGGCGCGATCAGCGGCAACATCCGTTTCGCGCTGAACAATGTTTCCACCAGCGGGATTGTCGACAACACCGAACTGGCCGTCACCGTGGCCTTCGGCAAGCGCGTGGGCACCGCCTCGATCAACGAGTTCGACGACGCCGCGCTGGAACGCGTGGTGCGCCGTGCCGAAGACCTGGCCCGCCTGGCGCCGGAAAACCCGGAGTTCATGCCCGCCATCGGCAAGCAGAGCTACCGCGCCAGCCCGACCTTCAGCGAATCCACCGCCGCGATCGATCCGGCCTTCCGCGCCAAGGTCGCCGCCGATTCGATCGCACCGTGCCGTGGCAACGGGCTCATTGCCGCCGGCTTCCTCGAAGACGGCCAGGGCTTCCAGGCCACCGCCAACAGCAACGGCAACTTCGCCTACCAGCGCACCACCAACTTCGATTACACCTGCACCGTGCGCACCGAAGATGGTCGCGGCTCGGGCTGGGTCGGCCGCAACCTGAAGGACGCCGCCGACTTCAAGGCCGAGCAGGACATCCGCATCGCCATGCGCAAGGCCACCGAATCGGCCGAAGCCAAGGCGCTGGAACCGGGCAAGTACACGGTGATCCTGGAGCCGGCCGCGGCCGCCGGCCTGATCAGCTTCATGATGAATTTCTTCAGCGCCCGCTCGGCCGATGAAGGCCGCAGCTTCCTGTCGAAGAAGGGCGGCGGCAACAAGCTGGGCGAGCAGGTCTACGATCCCCGCGTGACCATGTTCGCCGACCCGTGGCACCCGGATGCGCCGGTACTGCCGTGGGACAACGACGGCTTGCCGCGCGAACGCATGGCCATCATCGAGAACGGCAAGGTGGCCAACCTGGACTACTCGCGCTTCTGGGCACAGAAGCAGGGCAAGACCGCCAAGGCCTCGCCGGGCAACCTGCTGATGAGCGGTGGCGAGAAGAGCACCGCCGAGCTGGTGCGCGGCACCCAGAAGGGCATCCTGGTCACCCGCACCTGGTACATCCGCATGGTCGATCCGCAGACCGTGCTGCTGACCGGCCTGACCCGCGACGGCACCTTCTACATCGAGAACGGCCAGATCAAGCACCCGGTGAAGAACTTCCGCTTCAACGAATCGCCGGTGATCATGCTCAACAACATCGAAGAGCTGGGCAAGCCGGTGCGTGTGGCCGGTGATGAATCCAGCTACGTGATGATGATCCCGCCGATGAAGCTGCGCGATTTCACCTTCACCTCGCTGTCCGACGCGGTCTGATGGATCGCCGGGCCTGCCTGCGCTGGTTGGCTGCTGCCGCTTCGGCGGCGGCGCTGCCGGCCTGGGCGCAGGCAGGCCCGCGCAGTTCGCGCTACGACTTCTGGTTCACCCGCCTGCAGTACGACTCCGGCGACTGGGACGTGGACGCGCGCATGCCGTCCAACCTGATCACCTCGCTGATCGACTACACCTCGCTGCGGGTGGACCCGAAGGAACATGTGGTGGCGCTGGCCGATCCGCGCATGCTGGAGGCGCCGTTCTGCTACCTGGCCGGGCACACGCTGGTCGAGTTCAACGCCGCCGAACGGCAGAACTTCGTGCGCTACGTGCGCAACGGTGGCTTCGTCTTCGTCGATGACTGCAACCATGACATCGACGGCCTGTTCGCCACCTCGTTCGAGGCGCAGATGGGCCGCCTGTTCGGCCCGAAGGCATTGCAGAAGCTGCCCAACAGCCACGCGCTGTACCGCAGCTTCTTCCACTTCCCCGACGGCCCGCCCGCCACCAGCTTCGAGCTCAACGGCTGGGGCGACGACCTGGTGCACGACTACCTGAAGGGCATCGACGTCGATGGCCGCCTGGGCCTGCTCTACAGCAACAAGGACTACGGCTGCGAGTGGGACTACGACTGGCGCAACAAGCGTTTCCTGGCCGAAGACAACACCCGCTTCGGCGTCAACATCGTGATGTACGCGTTGAACAATTGATAGGACCTGCACGCCCATGACCGCCCCCGACCTCGATTCCCTACTGCCGCGCCTGCACGATCTGCGCGCTGCGCTCGCACGTGCCGTGGTGGGCCAGAACACCGTGGTCGAGCAGCTGCTGATCGGCCTGCTGGCCGGCGGCCACTGCCTGCTGGAAGGTGCGCCGGGCCTGGGCAAGACCCTGCTGGTGCGCTCGCTTGGCCAGGCACTGGAACTGCAGTTCCGGCGCGTGCAGTTCACCCCCGACCTGATGCCCAGCGACATCCTCGGCACCGAACTGCTGGAAGAAGACCACGGCACCGGTCATCGCCATTTCCGCTTCCAGCAGGGCCCGATCTTCACCAATCTGCTGCTGGCCGACGAACTCAACCGCACCCCGCCCAAGACCCAGGCGGCGCTGCTGGAGGCGATGCAGGAACGCACGGTCAGCTACGCCGGCACCACCTATGCGCTGCCGGCGCCGTTCTTCGTGCTGGCCACGCAGAACCCGATCGAGCAGGCCGGCACCTACCCGCTGCCGGAAGCGCAGCTGGACCGTTTCCTGCTGCACGTGCTGGTGGATTACCCCAGCGAGGACGAAGAGCGGCAGATCCTGGAACAGACCACCGGCGGTGCCACCGACGCGGTACCGAAGGTGATGGATGCCGAGGCGGTGATCGCCTTGCAGGCGGCCGTGCGCCAGGTGCATGTCAGCCCCGATGTGCTGGCCTGGATCACCCGCCTGGTACGCGCCAGCCGGCCCGGCGACGGTGCACCTGCGGCGATCAACCAATGGGTGAAGTGGGGCGCCGGCCCACGTGCCGGGCAGTCGCTGGTACTGGCGGCGAAGGCACGTGCACTGCTGCAGGGCCGTTTCGCCGCCACCCGCGAGGATGTGCAGGCCCTGGCTGCGCCGGTGATGCGTCATCGCCTGCTGCTGTCGTTCGCCGCCGAGGCCGAGCAGAAGCGTGCCGACGACGTGGTCGCCGCCCTGCTTCAGGCCGTTCCGTTCCCGGGTTGATCCACGCGTGAACGCAGGTGCCCCGCTGACGTTGCCACCGGAACTGCGCGCGCGCCTGCGCCTGCTGCGGTTGCGGCCACGCTTGGCCAGCGGTGCCAGTGGCATCGGCCAGCACGCCAGCCGCAGCCGTGGTGCCGGCCTCGAATTCGCCCAGTACCGCGCCTACGAGCCCGGCGACGAACTGCGCCAGATCGACTGGAAGCTGTATGCACGCTCGGACCGCTTCTTCGTGCGCGAATCCGAACGCGAAAGCCCGATCACCCTCTGGCTGCTACTCGATGCCACCGCCTCGGCCGGCCAGGTTGATCGCGCGGCACCACAGCGCACGCGACTGGACCATATGCGTGGCGTGGCGGCGTGCCTGGTTGAACTGGCCCTGCAACAGGGTGATCGCTTCGGCCTGTTGGCCGTCAATGGCGACGGCCTGCAGCTGGTGCCGGCCGCGAGCGGCGCACGCCAGCGTGACCGCGTGCACCTGCAACTGCAGGCCCTGCAGGCGCGCGGCGTGTGGCCTGTGCCCGAACGCCTGCGCCCGCTGTGGGAACGCGTGCGCCCGGGCGATCTGCTGCTGGCCATCGGCGATGGTTTTGACGAAGCCGGCATCACGCTGCTGGAGCAGCTCGCCAGCGCCCGGCGCGAAGTGGCACTCCTGCAGATCCTGACCGCTGACGAACGCGATTTCCCCTTCGACGCCGGCCACCGCTTCCGCGACCCGGAGACCGGTGAAGAACTGCTGGGCGACGGTGCAGCGATCCGCGCGGACTACCTGCAGCGCTTTGCCGGCGCGCGCACCGCACTGCATGCGCGCCTGCAGGCCAGCGGCATCGCCAGCGCCACCGGTTGGCTCGACCAACCACTGGACCAGCCACTGCAGGCGCTGTTCGGCCGTGGGGGTGGCGCTTGAACCTGCTGTTCCCGCTGGGCCTGGCCGCGCTCGCCGCCTGGCTGCTGCCGTTGTTGATCCACCTCGCCCGCCGCCATCCGTATACACCGCTGGATTTCGCCGCGCTGCGCTGGCTGCGCGCGCAGATCCGGCCGCGCCAGCGCATCCGCTTCGATGACTGGCCACTGCTGCTGGTGCGGCTGTTGCTGCTGGCAGCCCTGGCGCTGTTGCTGGCGCGCCCCGCGCTGACGGGCCCGGCGGCGCCCCCCGCTGCATGGACGGTGGTAGCGCCGGGACTGGATGCCATGGCACTGCGTGGAAGGGCCGAGGATGGCAACTGGCACTGGCTGGCACCTGGCTTCCCCACCATCGACCAGGCGCCACCCGCATCAACCGCCTCCCTGCCCAGCCTGCTGCGCGAGCTGGACGCGCAGCTGCCCGCAGGAACGGTACTGACCGTGCATGTGCCCGATCCGCTGCCCGGCCTGGACGGTGCACGCCTGCAGCTGTCACGCGATGTGCAATGGAAACCGCACCCGCTTACGGTCACCACCGCGGCGGTTGCAGCACCCCCGCCGCGATTGCGCGTGCCTGCCGATGCACCCGGTGCCGCCCGGCATTGGCTGCACGCGCTGCAGCGGGCCTGGGCCGTGCAGGCGCCACCGGCACGGTTGGCGGCCGGTGCCCTGCCCGAACCCGGCGAGATCGGCACCTGGACCCGCAACGATGCGCTGCCACCGGCCTGGCAGGCGTGGCTGCGCGATGGTGGCACGGTACTGACCGCCGCCAAGCCCACCGCCGAGGCCGCGCTACTGCTGCGCAGCCCTGAAGGCACACCGCTGCTGTGGCAGCAGCGCATCGGCCACGGCCGCCTGCTGTCATTGCCCGGCGAGTGGGACATCGCCGGCAATCCCGCGCTGCGCGATCCCGGGCTGCCGCGTTCGCTGCTGCTGGCGCTGCACCCCCCGCCGCCACCGCGTCTGGCCGATGCGGCAGACCACGCGCCGCAGCACGCGGCATTGCCTGCGGCAACACCTCCGTTGCGCGAACCCATCGCCTGGCTGCTACTGCTGATCGTGCTGCTGTTCGCACTGGAACGCTGGATGGCCAGCAGCGCCCGCCGCAGGGTGCCTGCATGAGTACCCTGCAGCACGCCTGGCAGCGCGCACGACGACGACGCGCGCTCATCACCCTGCTGCTGGGCCTGCCCTGGGCATTGGCCGCCACGGTGCTGGCCCTGCGCCTGGCCGGCTTCGACCTCGCCTGTGTGGTCGGCACGGTCAGCCTGCTTGCCTGCGCGGCGCTGGCCACTGCGCGCGCGCGCCGGCTGGACCGGCAGTGGCTGCAACGCCAGCTCGATGGCAGCGGTGCCAGTGAGGACAGTGCCGATCTGCTGTTCGCCGACACCACCGCGCTCAATCCGCTGCAGCAGCGCCAGCGCACGCATGTGCTGGCGACGCTGCAACGTGCCATGCCGGAGCTTCGCCCGCGCTGGCCGCGCACGGTGCTGGCCGTGAGCTGGATCGCAGGCCTGGCCATCGCGCTGCTGGCACTGGGTTGGCCACACCCGGGCAACGGCCCCGGCGCGGCTGTCCCCGTGGTGCCAGGCACCTCCCTGCCCGCCGGCCCGTTGCGTCTGCAATCGAGCCGCCTGCGCATCGACGCACCGGCCTATACCGGCCAGGCCACGCTCACCCAGAACGCGCTGGATGCCAAGGTGCCCGCCGACAGCCGCCTGTCCTGGTCGCTGCGCTTTGACCGTGCGCCGATCAGGGCGTGGTTGCAGTTCCACGATGGTCGCCGCCTGCCGCTGCGCGAGCAGGACGGCCAATGGCAGGCCCAGGACGTGGCACGCGCGCCGGTGCTGTATCGCGTGGTGAGCGAACCGGCACTGGCCGAAACCCGCCTGCATCGGCTGGACGTGGTGGCCGATCGCGCGCCCAGCGTGCGCGTGCTGGAACCGGCTGCCAGCCTGGTACTGGGCACACCTGGGCAACGGCAATGGGCGCTGCGCTTCGAGGCCAACGACGATTACGGCGTGGCCGCACAGGCGACCCTGTCGATCACCACCACCCAGGGCAGCGGCGAGAACATCACCTTCCTCAAGCGCAGTGTCCGCCTCACCGGCAGTGGCGAGCCGAGCGCACGGCGCTTCGCGCATACCCTCGATCTGGCCGCGCTGGGTGCGCAGCCCGGCAACGATGTGATTGCCCAGCTGGAGGTGCGCGACAACCACGCACCGGCAGCGCAGGTGGGGCGCAGCAGCAGCGTGATCCTGCGCCTGCCCAGTACCGAAGTGGCACTCGGCGCCGAGCTGGAAGGCCGCATCAAGAAGACGCTGCCGGCCTACTTCCGCAGCCAGCGCCAGATCATCATCGACGCCGAGGCGTTGATCCGCCAGCAGCGCGGCCTGGGCGCCGAGGACTTCGTCAAACGCAGCGACGCGATCGGTGTCGACCAGCGCATCCTGCGCCTGCGCTATGGCCAGTTCCTGGGCGAGGAAAGCGAGGGCGCGCCCAGGCCACCGCCGACCAGCGACCTGCCTACCAGCGATGCGCCTACCGCAGACCGCCATGACGACGATCACGATCACGACCATGGCGCAGACGCCGGCGCACACGACGAGCATGGCCACGATCATGGCGGCAGCGCCGGCAACGCCGATACGCCGCCGGTGTTTGGCAGTGCCACCGATGTGCTGTCCGAGTACGGCCATACCCACGACCACGCCGAGGCAGCCACCCTGCTCGACCCGCAGACGCGCGCCACACTGAAGGCGGCGCTGGACCAGATGTGGTCGGCCGAAGGCGAGCTGCGCCAGGGCCGCCCGCAGCAGGCACTGCCGTTCGCATACAAGGCGCTGGGCTTCATCAAGCAGGTGCAGCAGGCCGAACGCATCTACCTGGCGCGGGTCGGGCCAGAGCTGCCGCCGATCGATGAAAGCCGCCGGCTGGGCGGTGATCGCGCCGGACTGGCCAGCCGCGAACTGCCGTTGGCCGCACGCACGCCGCCGGATCCGGCCATTGTTGAAGCCTGGCAGCGACTCGGCGACGACGCCGGCGCCCTTGATCTGGATGCACTGGCCGGCTGGCAGCAGCGCAACGCCGCCTACCTGCCCGACGCACTGGATCTGGCCGCCGCCATCGAACAGCTGCGCATCGAACCCGGCTGCGGCAACTGCCGTCAACGCCTGCGCGCGCAGCTGTGGCGTGCCCTGCAGCGACCGTTGCCACAGGTGATGCGGCGCAGCGCCGCCGATGCGATGGGGCAGCGCTATCTCGACGCGCTGGAGGCGCAGCCATGAACGCCTCCGGTTTGAACCTGTGGATTGCGCTGGCACTGGCCCTGGTCGTGGCCATCGCCAGCGTGCGCCAGTTGCGCGCACGCACGGCGCATCGTGGTCGGCCGTGGATCATTGTTGGATTGCAGGTCGTGGCTGCAACGTTGCTGTACTTCTGCCTGCTGCCACCGAGCCATCAGCAGCCTGCGGCGGGCCTGGTGGTGCTCAGCGCCGAGGCCGACAACGCCGGCGCGCTGCCGGCCAGCGACAGCCCGCTGCTGCTGTTGCCGGAGGCGGCCCCTGTGGCGGGCGGCCAGCGCGTGCCCGATCTGGCCACCGCGCTGCGCCAGCATCCGGCGTCCACGCTGACCCTGGTCGGTGCCGGCCTGACCGCGCGCGATCGCGACGCGGTGCTGCCCGGCGACGTGCGCTGGCAACCGGCGCCCGCACCGCGCGGCTGGATCGCACTGCAGCCCCCGGCCGATGTCGCCCCGGGCGCGCGCTTCGAGGTACAGGCGCAGGCGCGCGGCGTGGCCAACGCCAAGGCCGAACTGCTGGACCCGGCCGACAGCGTGATTGATCGCGCGGATCTGCCCGGTGACGGTAGCGTGCGGCTCAGTGGCGTCGCCCGCGCTGAAGGCCGCAGTGTGTTCCGCCTGCGCCTGCTCGATGCCAGCGGTCACGTGGTGGACACCGTACCGGTGCCGCAGCAGACGCTGCCAGCCGCACCGCTGCGCCTGCTGGTACGCGCCAGTGCACCGGGGCCGGAGCTGAAGTACCTGCGCCGTTGGGCCACCGATGCGGGCATCCGTGTGCAGGTGCAGGCCGATACCGGCGCCGGTCTCAGCGTCGGCGATGGCGCGGTGTCGCTTGATGCGGCCTCGCTGGCCCGCGCTGACCTGCTGCTGCTGGACGAACGCAGCCTGGCGGCATTGAGTGCAGCCCAGATGGCCGGCGTGCGCCAGGCGCTGCGCGATGGACTGGGCGTGCTGGTCCGCAGTGCCGGCGCACCGTCGGCCGGGGCGCGCCAACGCCTGCATGATCTGGGCCTGCCACTGCGGGGCGACGGCAGCAGCCGCGCCCTTGAACTTGCGGGCGACGGCGAAAGCACGATGCTGGCCGCTCGGCGTGGCCCGCTGGCCGCCGGCACGTTGCCAACCCGCGATGGCGAGGACGCCGACCGCAGCTCGCACAGTGCCACCCTGCCCGCGCTGGAATCACTGGTGCTGCAGGCACCGGGCAGCAACCCTCTGCTGCGGGACCGTGGCGGCAACACCGTCGGCGGCTGGCGCGCGGTTGGCAAGGGCCGCATCGGCCAGCTGCCAGTGACCGACAGCTGGCGCTGGGTGCTGGCCGGTCGCGATGATCGACATGGCGAACTGTGGAGCGGCGTGGTCGCCACGCTGGCACGTGCGCAGGCCAGCGGTGATGCGCTGTGGTCACCGCAGTCGATCGCCTGGGCAGGTGAGCGGCAAGCGCTGTGTGGGGTGCAGGCGCCGCTGCAGGTCTTCAACCCGCGTGGTGACAGCGTGCCGCTGATCGTCGATGGTGCGACATCGGCCCTGCGCTGTGCCGGCTGGTGGCCACGCGAAGCGGGCTGGCAGCGCCTGCGCTACTGCGACAGCACGGTCTGGCGTTATGTGTTCGACCCGAAACAGGCGCCGGCGCTGCATCGCCAGGCGCTGATCGATGCGACCGCGCAGGTATTGGCCGCCAGCACCCCCACCAACGTGCAAGGCAAGCAGCCAGTGCCGGGTTCACGCTGGCCGTGGTGGCTGGCCTTCGTGCTGTGCGCATCACTGCTGTGGTGGCTGGAGCGAAAGCTAAATAGTGGATTAAGCCCTTCCCTCGATCCTATCTAGTGCGGCATGCAAAGCGGACTTGAAGTGCAAAAAGCTTGGCATTGACATTTGATTGTGATCAAACCTTCGCTGCTCAATCCACTCGCACATATCGGCGGTTGTTGGCTCCCTTCCGAAGACATTCGCGAGGGTCTTTTTTAGTGGCTCCGGCGATGAGTCGTTTCCCGATTCGTCCTCCAGATATTGACAAGAGATGTATGGCTCCTCTTTCAAGGCGCAGACAAGCCATCCCTCTTGTTTTGGCTTTGGAACCATCGCTACACCGAAGCTATAATCAGCGTCAGCGAAACCACCCGCAATAGCTTCAGTCACTAAATCCCAGTGCCTCTGCGGCGATGAACTGGTTCCATCGGAATCCCTAAACATCACGGATAACGACGGAGCACCGACCTCTAACTCCTGCTCTTTTGCTATGCGCGCCAGAGTATTCGCATGCGTATAGTAGACGAGATATCCTTGGGGTCGCTTAACTCCGGGCAGCGATATTTTCCTTAAGGGATTTCTCTTTGCGCGATCTGAAAGGCTGACCCTTGAATGCCACTGAACCATGCTGCAACTAAAGGGCGAGTAATCGTATCGATCCTCAATGATCTGATCCACCAACATTGCCATTGGTCCCGGCCGATCTCCATAGCAACCACTTCCGCCGAAGTCAGACGCTCCCTCACCAGATAGAATCAGCAACACCGGCACGCTCCCCGTTAAGCTTACTGAGCTCGACCAAACTAACGTCGGCGAACGCCTCACCTGGCCCCATGACCTCCAATCTCTCAGCTACGGAGGGGATGGTATAGAAGGGAACCACAGAAGCTGCACCATCAACTCGGCGGTGCATTAAGAACACTGACTCCCTGGCTAGATCGTCCTGCATATAATTCAAAATCATAGGACTGTGCGTGGTAAATATCACCTGCTGCCTAACCTCCACAAGGTAATCGACAAGCCTTTGAATTACTTCAGGATTTATTCCATTTTCAATTTCATCCATCAGGAGCACCTGATAGCCCTTTTGATCAGGATTTCCTATATTCCCATCCTTGCTTCTTGACGCACGAACTGCAGCACTAAGCGCCACAGTCTGAGCAACGACAGCGGAAATCCTCAGTAGTCCGTCGTTTGCATGCCGAGCATCAAGTTCTGCACCAGCCCCGAAAGATTCGCTTACGAACACCCTTTTCCAGCCGTATCTGGCAGCCCTAGCCTTAACGTCATTAACACTAGGATAGATGGATGAAATTTTCTGCAAAAATAGATTGCGTTCATCTTCAGAAAGACCATGAATGAAGGCAGCAAGGTCTTCACCACCAAGCCCAACATCCACAGCCTTCTTCGATGACTTCCTCATCGCAGCAGGATTTAGTAGCTCAAGCGACTTCATCCCACCTAGAAAGTATCGCATTAAGTAAATTACAAACCTGTATCTCTCATCAATTGAAAGATGAACCACTTTTAGCTTGTTAAAGAGCGAGCCTTCGAAGTCCGAAATTATTTCTTTCCTTAGGCCGAAGTCGCTTTTTAAAATCGCTCCATCATGCGAAAACACTACATCCTCGTTCGGGAGTGCATCATCTGCATCAACAAGGGACTTATAGCGAAGCTCCTCTCGACTGCAACGCCCTGCCAGGGGGCTATACACAGCCTTCCATATGAGTTCGCAGCGCTCCGAAAGAACGTATTTCAGCTGGAATGTGATGTTCCGTCTCTTGCTAAACTTACTAACCAAGTCAGACCTTGACCAACCACGTGCAAGAAGCCACTTCTTCACGTCCCCCGTTGCCAACTGAGAGACAAAATCTAGCGCTTGGAGAACGGTACTTTTTCCAGATCCGTTCAGTCCGATGAGACAAACAAGCTCACCCAGCTCTCCGTCTGAAGGATCAGGAAGATGGAAATCATTAAGCGCTTTGAAATTATCTATTTTAAAACTAGAAAGCATAATTTTCCCCAATCACGGATAATCCATATTGACAGTGACAGCACACGCCAGCGCCACATCCGCTACGAACACCACATGATAGCCCCGCAATACCCGATCGGGACACCCTCTAATCATTCACTTGCTTATTTTGGACTGACGCACTTGAGTGTTACTGGCATGTCACGCTGACTTTGGATTTCGCCGGTACACACCATTGAAGCGCACGTTCATGCCACCGCACTCTCCGTTGTCGGCCACGATCAGCACCTCGCCCAGCGAGTGCACGCGCACCCTGCAGGTGTCCTCGGCGAATTCCACATCGGCGCCGCGCGGCGTCGCACGCGCTTCCACCTGGCCCAGGTTCGGCCCATACGGGCGCTGCTCCGGCGTGGGATTGGCAGAGGGCCAGTAGGCGTCGCCTTCCACATGCAGTTGCCCCGCCTGCACCGAGATGCGCAGGCCGTTGTCGCCGTCCTTCCAGTCACCGGCCCAGTCCTGCAGCTTCGGCGTGGCCAACGGCAACGGCTGCAGCTTGCTGCGGTCCACCCAGCCCGCACTGCCGCCGACCTTGTTCGGGAAGAACGCGCAGCGGTAACGGCCCAGGTCGCGCCCGGTCACCACCGTATCGCCGTTGACCACGTAGCTGCGCTGGCGGCAGGCCGGTTCGCCCTTGGCGGGGCAACCGTCCATGTCGCCAAGCAGGTACAGGCGCGGTGCATCGACCACCCGCGCCAGCGCGAACCGGCTTTGATCAGAGGGGAAGGCGCCGTTGCGGCAGCTGCCGTCATCGGCAATGTCCGAAGCGAAGGCGGAGGCCGGCAGTAGCGCGGCCAGCAGGCAGAACGTACGCAGGTACATGGCAGTCACATCCATGGGGACGCCGGCAGGATAACCGGGCTATCGGGATGGCGGCGCGGCGCAACCCTCCTGCGCCTGACAGAACTGCAGCGCGCGACGCTGTTGCTCGACACTCAGTTCCGGTGGCGGCCGTGCAATGGCCGACTGGATCTGGTCCGGCCCGCCGGTGAGCTTGTTCAACCCCCGGCCCGCCGCCAGCACGCCCTTGACCACGCCCATCATGATGTAGCCACCGCCCAGGCTGACCTGCTCTGGCGACGGCGGCTCGCTCCAGTCACGGCTGAAGCGGTTGTCGCCGAACTTCACCGGGTTCTTGAAGCGGTACAGGTCCAGCGGTTCGTCGTCGGGCTTGAGCGCACGCACTTCGCCGAGGGTGGTTACACTATCCTGCGGCAGGGCGGCAGCTGCCGGCGCGGGTGGGGCCTGGGGCGCATCCTGTTGCGCCTGCGCAATGCCGGCCAGCAACAAGCTGGTCAGGAGTGCTCCCTGCGTTCCGAGTCGTGCCACCGCTATCCACCCTGTTGGTTGCGTCCTGCGGCAAGAATACGGATGCGAGCTTCAGATTTCGTTGCCGGTGCGGCGACGGTTCAGCCTGCGGAGCAGCTGCGACGCCAGCGCACTGAACGGTTCACTCCGTCCCACGCCGGTGTCTCACATCCTGAGACGTGGATGTGGTGCCATGTGACCCCTCGCAAACCGTCCCGGCTCCACCTTCCATGGCTTATGAACTCGCCAAGCGCACCGCCGATGCGGAGCAGAAGCTCGCCACCCGCGACGGCCTGCCCGCCCGCGACGGTGCGCTGCTCAGTGCGCGCCTGCAGCGCCGCTACCAGGACCGCATCACCGGCAGCTTCGCCATTCCGGGCCGCGAAGGCCGCTACGCGCCCATTCCGGAGTCGGTGCCGCCGGCACTGGCCGCCGCGCTGAAGGCGCGCGGCATCGAGCAGCTCTACAGCCACCAGGCCGAGGCCTGGGAGGCCAGCCAGCGCGGCGAGCACGTGGCCATCGTCACCCCCACCGCCAGCGGCAAGTCGCTGTGCTACACCCTGCCGGTGGTCAGCGCGGCGATGCAGGACAAGGCCAAGGCGCTGTACCTGTTCCCGACCAAGGCGCTGGCCCAGGACCAGGTGGCCGAACTGCTGGAACTCAACCGCGCCGGCGATCTGGGCGTAAAGGCTTTCACCTTCGACGGCGACACCCCCGGCGATGCGCGCCAGGCCATCCGGCTGCATGGCGACATCGTGGTGTCCAACCCGGACATGCTGCACCAGGCCATCCTGCCCCACCACACCAAGTGGGCGCAGTTCTTCGAGAACCTGCGCTACATCGTCATCGACGAAGTGCATACCTACCGCGGTGTGTTCGGCAGCCATGTCACCAACGTGCTGCGCCGGCTCAAGCGCATCTGCGCGTTCTACGGCGTGCAACCGCAGTTCATCCTGTGCTCGGCCACCATCGGCAACCCGCAGGCACATGCCGAAGCGCTGATCGAGGCGCCGGTCACCGCCATCACCGAATCCGGCGCGCCCAGTGGGCCCAAGCAGGTGCTGCTGTGGAACCCGCCGGTGATCAACCCGGACCTGGGCCTGCGCGCGTCGGCGCGTTCACAGAGCAACCGCATCGCGCGCATCGCGATCAAATCCGGGCTGAAGACGCTGGTGTTCGCACAGACCCGGCTGATGGTGGAAGTGCTGACCAAGTACCTGAAGGACATCTTCGACCACGACCCGCGCAAGCCACCGCGCATCCGCGCCTACCGCGGCGGCTACCTGCCCACCGAACGCCGCGAGACCGAACGGGCGATGCGTGCCGGCAACATCGACGGCATCGTCAGCACCTCGGCGCTGGAACTGGGCGTGGATATCGGCAGCCTGGACGTGGTGATCCTCAATGGCTACCCCGGCAGCGTGGCCGCCACCTGGCAGCGCTTCGGCCGCGCCGGCCGCCGCCAGCAGCCCGCGCTGGGCGTCATGGTGGCCAGCTCGCAACCGCTGGACCAGTACGTGGTGCGCCATCCGGATTTCTTCGCCGAGGCCTCGCCCGAACACGCGCGCATCGCGCCGGACCAGCCGTTGATCCTGTTCGACCACATCCGCTGCGCAGCGTTCGAGCTGCCGTTCCGGGTCGGCGATGGCTTCGGCCCGATCGATCCGGAAGTATTCCTGGAGGCGCTGGCCGAGACCGAAGTGATTCACCGCGAGGGCGAGCGCTGGGAATGGATCGCCGACAGCTATCCGGCCAATGCGGTCAGCCTGCGCGCGGTTGCCGATGGCAACTTCGTGGTGGTCGACCGCAGCGATGGCCGCCAGCAGATCATCGCCGAAGTGGATTACTCCGCCGCCGCACTCACCCTGTACGAAGGGGCGATCCACATGGTGCAGTCCACCCCGTACCAGGTGGAGACGCTGGACTGGGACGGGCGCAAGGCCTACGTCACCCGCACCCACGTGGACTACTACACCGACAGCATCGACTTCACCAAGCTCAAGGTGCTGGACCGTTTCGACGGCGGCGTGGCCGGCCGTGGCGATTCGCACCATGGCGAAGTGCACGTGGTGCGCCGCGTGGCCGGCTACAAGAAGATCCGCTACTACACCCACGAGAACATCGGTTACGGCCCGGTCAACCTGCCCGACCAGGAACTGCATACCACTGCGGTGTGGTGGCAGCTGCCGCAGGCGTTGCTGCTGCGCGCGTTCGCCAGCAAGCAGGATGCGCTGGATGGTTTTCTGGGCGCAGCGTATGCGCTGCACATCGTCGCCACCGTGGCGGTGATGGCCGATGCGCGCGACCTGCAGAAGTCAGTGGGCAACGGCGATGGTGCATGGTTTGCGATCGCCGACCAGAGCGGTCGTGGCCAACTGCGTGGCAGCAATGGCGATCCCGGCGTGGTCGAGCTGCTGCAGGAATTCGTGCCCACCGTGTACCTGTACGACAACTTCCCCGGCGGCGTCGGCCTCAGCGAGCCGCTGTGGCAGCGCCAGGCCGAACTGGTGCAGCGCGCGCGCGAACTGGTGCAGCGCTGCGACTGCAAGGCCGGCTGCCCGGCCTGCGTCGGCCCGGTGCTGGCCGCGCAGGAAGAGGATGAAACCTCACCGCGCGCACTGGCGTTGCGCGTGCTGGACCTGTTCGATGCGCAGGCCTGCCAGCACGTACCCGATGTGGTGATGACCACGCGCGACCCGATGGAGCTGCTGGCACCGTGAGCCTGAGCCTGGACAAGCTGCGCCTGCTGCGCAGGCAGGCCGGCGACCCGAAGGCGAGCACGCCGCCCGCGCCCGAGCTGCCGCCCGCAGCACCGGCCCCGGTGGCCGCCAACGATGCACGACAGCCACCGGCTGAGCGTTCGGTATTCGCCTGGGTCGAGCAGGAGATCCGCCACAAGCCGACCGGCGCTGCGGCTGCACCGTCGGCTCCCGCACCGCTGCGTCGGCCCGAGGTGGGCAGCCTGCATCGCCTGCTCGGCCTGCGCACACGCGGTGGTACCGCCCCGGCACGCGCCAGCGCGCAGGATCGGCAACTGCCTGGCGAAGAAATCGCACCGGGCCTGTTCCTGATCGAGTCGCTCCAGCCGCAGCCGATTCCGGCGCAGCCGCTGTCGCTGGATTTCGCCCGTCGCGAAGGCCAGCACGTGGCCGCGCGCGACCTGCTGTTCTTCGATACCGAAACCACCGGCCTGGCCGGTGGCACCGGCACCCGCGCCTTCATGATCGGCGCCGCCGACTGGCATGCCTGCCCGCAACGCGGCGAAGGCCTGCGCATCCGCCAGCTGCTGATGTCCACGATGGCCGCCGAGGACGGGATGCTGGCCACCTTCGCCAGCTGGCTGCATCCGTCCACCGTGTTGTGCAGCTACAACGGCCGCAGCTACGATGCGCCGCTACTGAAGGCCCGGTACCGGCTGGCCCGGCAGCGCGATCCGATCACCGCGCTGGATCACGTCGACCTGCTCTACCCCACCCGCCGCCGTTATCGCGGCAGTTGGCAGAACTGCAAGCTGTCCACCATCGAGCGCCAGCTGCTGCGCGTGGTGCGCGAGGACGACCTGCCGGGGTCGGAAGCCCCGAGCGCATGGCTGCGCTTCCTGCGTGGCGGCGACGCGGTGAACCTGCGCCGGGTAGCCGAGCACAACCACCAGGACGTGGTGACCCTGGCCCTGCTGCTGCAGCGGCTGGTGCGCGAGGAGCAGCGCGAGCGCGAGACGCTGGCGCTGGTGCAGCCGCAGGGCGTTGACATGCCCTGACGGTGGCAGCGGTGACACTGCCGCCACCATCCACGCCTGGAGCCCGACGATGCGCCTCACTTCCCTGGTCCTGCTGGCCCTGCTGCCACTGGCCGCGTGCAGCCACGCCGGCAGCAGCGGCGCCCACGATTCCACCCCGCCGCCGGTGGCCGACGCTGCGCACGAATGCAAGCCGGAGACGCTCGAGGCCTTCACCGGCAAGACCGCCGACGAGGCCACCGTCAAGCAGCTGGTAAGCGCCAGCGGCGCGCGCAATGCGCGGGTGGTCAAGCCGGGCATGGCGGTCACCATGGACTTCCGCCAGGACCGGGTGACCGTGCAGGTGGACGCGCAGAACAGGATCGAGCGCGCCAGCTGCGGTTGATATCCCGCTGGGTAGCGCCGGGCCATGCCCGGCGCTACCGCCGTTTCAGAGGCGTTCGGCCTTGCCGCTGGCCAGGGCGCGCGCGATCACCTGCTGCGCCTGCTGTGATGCCTGCGTATGCAGGCGTGCCTGGCGTTCGCCCAGCGCGGCCTGCTGGCTGCCCAGCGCCGCCTGGCGGCTGGCCAGATCGGCCTGCTGGCTGGCCAGCCGGCTCATGTCGCGGGTACGGGTGGACTGCGCGGCCTCGCTGCGGGCTTCCTGCATCGCACGACGCGCTTCGGCGGCGGCCTCGCGCGCGGCCTCGCGTGCAACGGCCGCATCGTTGGTCGCGCCGCGTGCCGCCTTTGCCGCTTCCGCCGCCGCTTCGCGATTGATGTCGTGCGCACTCATCGCACTGCGCGCAGCCTCAGCGGCGGCCATCGCCATCCGGCGCGCCTCCTCGCCCTGCATCCGGCCCATCTCGCCCAGCTGCTGGCCGAGCTCGCTCTGCTGGCGCCCCAGCGCACTCTGCTGGCGGCCCAGTTCGCTCTGCTGGCGCCCCAGGTCCGCCGCACCGGCATAGGCGCGCTGCAACGACTGGATCAGCATCGGGTCGCGCACGATATAGCGCTTGTCACCCTGGCGGAACCACAGTGCCGGGCCCTTGCCGAGCTGCTTGCGTGCCAGCTTCACATCGTCGATGCCGCCGTTGGCGAAGGTCGAATCTCCATCCACCAGCACGAACGCCTGCGACGGGGACTGGCCCAGATCCAGGCGGCCGTAGGTGGTGATGGACGACATGCGCGAGGTCGTGCGGCCAGCGTCCATGCCGGTATCGACATCCACATCGGCATCGACATCGACCGCCACATCCGCGTCATCGGGGCCGGAGACCTCTTCGGCGCCGGCAGGTGCGACCGGCGGCGCTGGCGCAACCGGAACGGCCGGCAAGCGCGCGGAGGACGGCGGCGCCGGCGGTGCCTTGGGCGCCTTCGGCGGCAGCGGCGGTGCTGCGGGCGGCGCCGCGGGCGGGGCGGGTGGTGCCGGCGGCACCGGCGCGGCCACCAGCCGCATCGGCGCCACGCCCACCACCACCACGGCGGCGGTCAACGCCATCGCCAGCAGGCGCGGGCAGGCCCTGCGCGGCTGCAGCGAAAGCAGGCGGCGTTTGAGGCTGGTGGTGCTCGGTGCGGCGCTGGCCACACCCAGGTGCGGCTGCGGTGCCACGCCCAGCTGCAGCAGCAGGCGGCCATAGGCCTGGCGGCTGGCGCCGTGCTGGCCGACCACCGCCGCATCCACCGCTTCCTCGCGGGCCTGGGCGTATTCACGCACCGACAGGCGCAGCAGCGGGTGGAAGAAGAACAGGTGCTGGGCCAGTGCGGGCAACAGGCCCCACTGCAGGTCACGACGCTGCAGGTGCTGCAGTTCGTGGGTCAGCGCCAGGTCCAGCGCGTCACCCTGCAGGGCGTTGTCGCCGGCCGGCAGCAGCAGCACCGGGCGGAACGGCCCGACCAGCTGCGGCGAGTCCACCTGCGTGCTCATCCACAGACGCGGTGCCGGGCGCACGCCGTGCGCATCGGAGGCCAGCTGCAGCGCCTGCACCAGCGCCTCGTCCTGGCAGGGATAAGCTGCGGCGAGCAACGCGCGGCAGCGGCGCCACTCACCGAAGGTACGCAGCGCCATCAGCAGCACACCAGAAGCCCACAGCGCGGCCAGGGCAACCGCCCACCACGCCACCGCCGGCACGTCGGCGGCCGGCATCGGCATCGCGGCCAGCAGCTGCGCCGAGGCCTCCGGGGCCAGCGGATGCAACGTCTCGGTCATCACTTCGGTGGCGGTCATCGCCACGGCCTGCGGGGCCGGCAGCCAGGCCAGCTGCAACGGCTGGCTCCAGAACAGGCCCACAACCGCCTGCAGCGAGACCAGCCACCACAGGCGGCAGCGGGTGGCCGCCGACAGCGACGGCAGCACGCGGCACAGGCCATACACCAGCGCCACCAGCAGCACGGTCTGCAGGCTGGTCCAGCCCAGCCGCTCCAACATCGGGATCAGCATCGTGGTGTCCATGGCTCAGCCCTCGTGGCGGCGCGATTGGAGTTGGGCGACCAGCGCTTCCAGTTCGGCCAGCTCGTTGTCGCTGACCTGCTGGCGCTGCGACAGATAGGCCACGAACGGCGACACCGAGCCTTGCAGGGTGTTGTCGACGAACTGGGCCACGGCGCCCTGCAGCACGCTCTGCGGGCCGCGGGTGGCCTGGTAGCGGTAGACACCGTCCTGCTGCCTGCGCTGAAGATACCCCTTCGCCCGCAGGCGCTCCATCATGGTCAGCACGGTGGAACGGGCCAGGCCCCGGGCCTCGCCGTAGCCACTGGCGACCTCGCCGACGCTGGCCGGCGCATGTTCATCGATGTACTGCAGCAGGGCCAGTTCCTGGTCCCCGATCGTCTTGCCACGCATGACACCACTCCCTTGACTACACGTGTCGCCACTGTCGGCGTGACGACAACTGTAGTCAACCCCCCGGAAGTCATGGGCCGACGAACGGTAGGGGGCAGCCCGGCACTAAACCATCTGCCCGTTGTGCGCATCCCACCCTGCACATCACTCCGGAGCACCGCATGTACCGACCTACGTTGCCCTTGCTGCTGCTGTTGCTGGCCGCCCTGCCGGTGGCTGCCACTGCGGCACCGCTCGACACCGCCAACGAGCAGACCCGCCGGCTGATCCGCCAGACCATGCAGGACGAGCGCATTCCCGGCCTGCAGGTGGCCGTGGTCAAGGACGGGCAGGTTGTGCTTTCCGAGGCCTTTGGCCTGGCCAATGTCGAGAACGGCGTTGCCGCCTCGCGCGACACCCGCTTCCCGCTGAACTCGGCCACCAAGGCCTTTACCGGCGTGGCGGCCGCACAGTTGGCGCAGCAGGGCAGGCTGGACCTGGATGCACCGTTGTCGCGCTATCTCGACGCCCTGCCACAGCCCTGGCAGAGCGTACGTGTGCGCCAGCTGCTGGCGCACACCTCGGGCCTGCCGGACATCCTTGATGCGCAGGGGCTGGTGGGCGGTGGCACCGAGGCGCAGGCCTGGCAGGCCGTGACCGCGCGGCCGATGGACGCCGCTCCCGGCCAGCGCTTCGCCTACAACCAGACCAACTACCTGCTGCTGGCGCGGATCATCGCGCGGCAATCGGGCATGCCCTACGAGCGCTTCCTCGCCGGCAGCCAGTTCGGCATCGCCGGCATGTCCCGCACCACCTTCGGCGACAGCTACGACCTGGTACCCGATATGGCGACGATGTACAGCCTCGCCCCGCGCATGACCGAAGCGGTCGACACGCCACCACGGCTGTCGCACTGGTTCTACGACGTTCCGCCTTCGCTGTGGGCCGGTGGCGGCATCCTCACCACCGCCGATGACACGGCACGCTGGTTGGCCGCACTCACCGACGGCCGCCTGCTGGGTGAGCCTGCGCGCGCGCGCATGTGGACAGCCGAGCCCCTTGCCGACGGTCGCGCCGGCCCCTGGGGCAGCGGCTGGCCGGTGCTGCAGACGGTGCCGGACCGCCAGGTGGCCAGCATCGGCGGCGCGCGCTCGGCTTTCATCGTCTACCCCGACCGCGGTGTGGCAGTGGTGGTACTGACCAACCTGGTCGGTGCCAACCCGCAGCGGTTCATTCCGCGCATCGCCGATCTTTATGCGCCTGCTGCAACAGCGCCCTGAACATCTGCAGGCACGCGTGCCCGGTCGGCCACCCCAGCCACATGCAGCACCCGTGTGTGCGGCAGCTCCAGCGCAGGGCGCTGGGCAATGGCGCAGAACGCGCGCGCCGAGGATCGCTGCCGGCCAGTGACCGGCTCTACCGTCGGCTCAGCCCCGCGGGCCGCCCATCACCGGCAGGATCACCCCGCTGATGTAGCTGGCGCAGGCGGGCGAGGCCAGGAACACGTACGCCGGTGACAGCTCTTCCGGCTGCGCGGGCCGGCCCATGTCGCTGTCCTTGCCGAACTCGGCCACGTCCTGCGCCTGCTTGTCGGCGGGGTTCAACGGGGTCCACACAGGACCCGGCGCCACGCAGTTGACCCGGATGCCACGCGGCAGCAGCTGGCTGGCCAGTGCCTTGGTGAACGCATGGATCGCGCCCTTGGTGGCCGAGTAGTCGATCAGCGCCTTGCTGCCGAACAGCCCGGTCTCCGAGCCGGTGTTGATGATGCTGGCGCCCTCGCCCAGATGCGGCAGCACCGCGCGCGCCATCTGGATGTAGCCGCCGATGTTGGTCTGCAGCGTTTCCTGCAGGTGGGCGTCCTCCAGGTCCTCCAGGCGCTGGCAATGCAGCTGGAAGGCCGCATTGTTGACCAGGATGTCGATGCCGCCGAACGCCTTGGCCACCTGCTTCACTGCCTTGTTGCAGAAGCGCGGATCGCGCACGTCGCCGGCAATCACCACGCAGCGGCCACCTTCGCGCTCTACATGCTGGCGGGTGATGTCGGCATCTTCGGCTTCATCCAGATGCAGCACGGCCACGTCCGCACCCTCGCGTGCGAACAGCACGGCCACCGCGCGGCCGATACCGGAATCGCCCCCGGTGATGATCGCGCGCATGCCCTGCAGCTTGCCGCTTCCAGCGTAGTCCGGCGCGAGGAAGCGTGGCGCCAGCTCAAGTTCGTGTTCATGCCCGGGCTTGGTCAGCTGCTGGGCGGGCATGACCTCAGGTTGCCTGCGCGCACCGGCCTGGGTGGCGGTCTTCTTCGTTGCCTTCTTCGCGGCGCGCGCGTCCTTGGCCTTCTCCTGATCCTGCAGGCGCCGCTGCCGCGAAGCCACGCGTGCCGCGCGCGGGTCGCTGGCGGCCGCCTTGCGGGTAGCGGTTTTCACCACGCGCGGGCGATCGTTGTCGGCAACCGCCTTCGTCACGGTGCTGCCTTTGCGCACCTTGGGCGTGGCTTTGCGGCGCGCGGGGGTCTTCTTGGTGGTGGCCATGCAGGTCTCCTCGGGAGGGGAAAAGGAACGGCCGGCCAGCGGCCGGCACTACCGGGGGCGGCATCCGCCGCACCTGCAGTGTCCCTACCCGGGTCATCGGCGGCAGTGAGCGCACCGTGTCCAGCATGTGCACGGCATTCATTCCGCCACCACGCGCGTCGTCGCACCCTGCACGCAATCACACGAGGAACGCCCGAATGAAACATGCCATCGCCACCGCCGCCGTCTGCTTCGCCCTCGCCGCCTGCAGCAGCACGCCGATGGCACAGGTTCAACCCATCGACGGGGTCATTTCCGGCCAGTGCCACAGCGACAGAGTGCGCGGTGCGGTGGGCCTGGCTGCGTCGGCTGCCACCGTTGAACGCGCGCGCGTGGACAGCGACAGCCTGCACGTGCAGGTACTGCGCCACGACGGCCCGCGCGTGCCGCCGGCCAGCGAAGGCGGCGACCGCCTGACCATCGAGAAGGGCCGTACCAACAACATCACGGCGATCTACTGCGGATAACTGCCGTCGAGCAGGCTCGACGCTACGTCGTGGCGCTGCGCTTGGCCAGGCGGCGCGCGCGGCGCAGCACTTTCAACGTGGCCTGCTCCCACTGGCGCGGCCCGCGCAGGCCCGCCAGCTTCGCCAGTTCGCCGCGTTCCCAGCCGACGAACACACAGGGGTCGATGTAGGCCTTGCGGCACACCGCCGGGGTATTGCCCAGCAGCGCTGCCACCTCGCACACCACCGCGCGCTGCGCCTGGGCCAGCGCGCGCTGGCTGGCCGGCTCCGGCAGCTCGGTGGCGGCCAACGCCTGCACCGCGGCCACGGTGCCGCCCCAGGTGCGGAAATCCTTGGCGGTGAAGTCCTCGCCCATCACCTCGCGCAGGTAATCGTTGACCGCACCGGAATCGACCGGCTGGATGACACCGTCGTCGTCGCGGTACTGGAACAGGGCCTGGCCAGGCAGCTGCTGCACGCCGCGCACCAGCGTGCCCAGCCGGCGGTCACCGACCGTCACTTCATGCAGCTGCCCGGATTTGCCGCGGAAGCGCATGCGCACGCGCCCGCCACGCAGCAGGTCCAGATGCCGGTTGCGCAGCGTGGTCAGGCCAAAGGATTTGTTTTCCCTGGCATAGGTTTCATTGCCTACCCGCACCAGGGTGTCGGCCAGCAGCGCGACTACCACCGCCAGCACTTTTTCGCGCGGGAAGCCGCTGCGCTTGAGATCGCGGCCGAGCCGGCGCCGCAGCCCGGGCAACGCTTCGCCAAAGGCGATCACCCGGTCGAACTTGCCGGCGTCGCGTACCGCGGCCCAGTCAGCGTGGTAGCGATACTGCTTGCGCCCGCGCGCGTCGCGGCCGGTAGCCTGCAGATGGCCATTGGCCTGTGCGCAGATCCACACCGCGGTGTAGGCCGGTGGAATGGCCAGCGCACGGATCCGCTGCAGGGTGGCGGCATCGCGCACGGCATGCCCGTCGGCGTCGCGGTAGGCGAAACCCTTGCCGGCGCGGCGGCGGCTGAAGCCGGGCTGGGTGTCATCGACATAGCGCAGGCCGGCGGCGCGCGCGGCCTGTTGTTCGGGGGTGGGGGGCGTTGCCATGCCGGCCAGTGTCGCGGCTGCGGCGCAGTGATCCTGTCGATAACGCAAGACAAACACGTGAGGGTCGGTTCGCCGCTATGCTCGGGCTTTCACAAGCCCTTCCGGAGTCATGATGTCGTTTCCGATTCGCGCCCGTTCGCTCTCCGCCCTGTTGCTGCCGGCCGTGCTGGCCCTGACCGCCTGCCAGGCGCCGGCACTGGATGAACAGGATTCGGCCACGGCCCATGCGCAGCAGGCCGCCGAGGCCGCCAAGGCCCCCGCCGACGAAGCGGGCAAGGCCACCGAGGCACCGCCGGTCGGCAGCTGCGACGCCAGCCAGGTGCAGAGCCTGGTCGGCCAGGCCTACACCGATGCGCTGGGCAAGCAGGCCCAGGAAGATGCCGGCGCCAGCCAGGTGCGCGTGCTCAAGCCCAGCGATGTGGCCACGATGGAGTTCCTGGGCGACCGCCTGAACATCGAAGTGGACGCCAAGGACCAGGTCAGCGGCGTGCGCTGCGGCTGAGTTCGACCCCGCGCCGGCACAGGGTTGCCGGCGCTTTCCGTTGCACCTGCAACCGTGTATTGCGGCGTTGCAGCAACCTGTGATCTAGTCGAGGCATCCGGTGGCCTCACGATGCGCTCCAGGGATTGGGCGGGCTTGAGTGTCCCCGTTCAATTCTTCCCGCATCGAGGTAGAGATGGCCCCCCGCAACCGCCAAGGGCTTTACGACCCGCGCTCCGAGCGCGATGCCTGTGGATTCGGCATGGTCGCCCAGCTCGACGATCAACCCTCACGCCTGTTGGTTGATACCGCCATTGCCGCGCTTTCGCGCATGACCCACCGTGGTGGCGTGGCCGCCGATGGCCTGACCGGCGATGGCTGCGGCCTGCTGCTGCGTCGCCCCGATGCGTTCCTGAAACTGCTGGCCAGCGAGGCCGGCATCACCGTCGGCGCGCGTTTTGCCGCCGGCCTGGTGTTCCTGCCGCACGCGGACGAGGCCGCGCAGGCCTGCCGCGTGCAGCTGCAGGCACAGGTGGAAGCGGTGGGCTGCAAGGTCGCCGGCTGGCGCGAGGTGCCCACCGACGACAGCGTCTGCGGCCAGCTGGCACGCGACACGCTGCCACGCATCGAACAGGTGTTCGTCGATGCCGGTATCGGCCAGGACGACGCCGGCTTCGCGCTGGCCCTGTTCCTGGCCCGCCGCCGCAGCGAACAGCAGCTGCGCGAGCACGCCGATTTCTACGTCACCACCCTCACCCCGGATGCGATCAGCTACAAGGGCATGGTGCTGCCGGACAAGCTCAGCCGCTTCTTCCCGGACCTGCAGCGCCGCGAACTGGCCTCCAGCGCGATCGTGTTCCACCAGCGTTTTTCCACCAACACGCTGCCGCGCTGGCCGCTGGCGCACCCGTTCCGCATGCTGGCCCACAATGGCGAGATCAACACCATCGAGGGCAACCGGCGCTGGGCGCAGGCGCGCAGCAAGGTGTGGAAGACCCCGCGCTTTGACATCGCCGAATTCGACCCGGTGATCTCCATGCACGGTTCGGACTCGCAGAGCCTGGACAACATGCTGGAGCTGATGGTCGCCGGTGGCATGGAACTGATCCAGGCGCTGCGCATCCTGGTGCCGCCGGCCACCCAGTCGCTGGAGTTCAAGGATCCGGACCTGGCCGCGTTCTACGAATTCCATGGCCTCAACAGCGAGCCGTGGGACGGCCCGGCCGGCATCGTCGCCTGCGACAGCCGCTACGCCGTGTGCACCCTGGACCGCAACGGCCTGCGCCCGGCGCGCTGGATGCTGACCGCTGACCGCCACTTCCTGGTCGCCTCCGAAGCGGGCGTGTGGGAAGTGCCGACCGAGCGCGTGGTGCGCAAGGGCAAGCTCGGCCCCGGCGAGATGGTGGCCATCGATCTCAAGCGCGGCGATCTGCTCGACTCCGACGCCGTGGACCGCATCAATCGTGGCCGCGCGCCGTACAAGCAGTGGCTGCAGCAGGGCGTGACCTACCTGCAGACCGAACTGATCGATCCCTCGCTGGTGGAAGAGCCGTTCGACGAAGGCACGCTGCGCAGCTACCACAAGCTGTACCAGCTCAGCAGCGAAGAGGTGGAGCAGGTGCTGCGGCCGCTGGCCGAGACCGAGCAGGAGGCCACCGGCTCGATGGGCGATGACACGCCGATGGCCGTCCTCAGCCAGCGCAGCCGCCCGCTCTACGACTATTTCCGCCAGGCGTTCGCGCAGGTCACCAACCCGCCGATCGATCCGCTGCGCGAAGACTGTGCGATGTCCCTGTCCACCCAGCTCGGCAAGGAGACCAACATATTCCATGCCGGCCCGGAGACGGTGAACCACGTCATCCTCAATTCGCCGGTACTGAGCCAGCGCAAGCTGCGCCAGCTGCTGAAGATGGACCAGTACGTGCAGGCCAACCGCCTGCTCGATCTGTCCTACAGCGAAGACGAAGGCCTGCGTGCCGGCATCGAGCGCATCTGCGCCGAAGCCGAACAGGCCGCGCGCGAGGGCATGGTGATGCTGCTGCTGTCCGACCGCTACCCGGTGGCCGGGCGGCCGATGGTGCATGCGCTGCTGGCCACCAGCGCCATCCATCACCACCTCTCGCGGCTGGGCCTGCGCTGCGACGTCAACCTGATCGTCGAGACCGGCACCGCGCGCGACCCGCACCACATGGCCTGCCTGCTCGGCTTCGGCGCCACGGCGGTGTATCCGTACCTGGCCTACCAGACCCTGTTCGACCTGGGCCGGCGCGGCATCCTCAAGCTCAGCAAGGGCGGTGAGCAGTCGCAGATCGGCCGCCGCTACCGCAAGGGCGTCTACAAGGGTCTGTCGAAGATCATCTCGAAGATGGGCATCTGCACCGTGGCCAGCTACCGCGGTGCGCAGCTGTTCGAGATCATCGGCCTGGAGCCGGAGGTGGTCGAGCTGTGCTTCCCGGATACCGCTTCGCGCATCGGCGGTGCCGGCTTCGCGCGCCTGGATGCCGACGCGCGCGAGCTGTGTGCGCAGGCCTGGGACGCACAGCAGGACGTGGATGTCGGTGGCCTGCTGAAGTACGTGCACGGCGGCGAGTACCACATGTACAACCCGGACGTGGTGACCACCCTGCAGCGCGCAGCGCGCAGCGGCGACCCGCGTGCCTGGCAGCAGTACTGCGATGCCGTGCACGCGCGGCCGCCGTCGGCACTGCGCGACCTGCTGGAACTGGTGCCGGCGGCCACGCCGGTGCCGCTGGACGAAGTGGCCCCGGCCAGCGCGCTGTTCCCGCGCTTCGATACCGCTGCCATCAGCTTGGGCGCCCTCTCGCCCGAGGCGCACGAAGCACTGGCCATTGCCATGAACCGCCTCGGCGGCCGCAGCAACTCCGGCGAAGGTGGCGAAGACCCGGCGCGCTACGGCACGCAGCGCCGCAGCAAGATCAAGCAGGTCGCCTCCGGCCGCTTCGGCGTCACCGCCGAATACCTGGTCAACGCC
Source organism: Stenotrophomonas sp. CS3K5 (assembly GCF_059515225.1). NCBI lineage: Bacteria > Pseudomonadati > Pseudomonadota > Gammaproteobacteria > Lysobacterales > Lysobacteraceae > Stenotrophomonas > Stenotrophomonas sp. CS3K5. The sequence goes on along the minus strand of NZ_JCAKRX010000012.1, from coordinate 129,558 downwards.
GAAGTGCTGCAGATCAAGGTCGCGCAGGGTGCCAAGCCCGGCGAGGGCGGCCAGCTGCCGGGCCACAAGGTCAATGAACTGATCGCACGCCTGCGCTACGCCCGGCCGGGCATCGGCCTGATCTCGCCGCCGCCGCACCACGACATCTATTCCATCGAAGACCTGGCGCAGCTGATCTACGACCTCAAGCAGGTCAACCCGACCGCGCTGGTGTCGGTGAAGCTGGTCAGCCATGCCGGCGTGGGTACGATCGCCGCTGGCGTGGTCAAGGCCGGCGCCGACCTGATCACCATCTCCGGCCATGACGGCGGCACCGGGGCATCGCCGGTCAGCTCCATCCGCTATGCCGGCGTGCCGTGGGAGCTGGGCGTAGCCGAAGCGCACCAGGCACTGCTTGCCAACGACCTGCGCGGGCGCACCCTGCTGCAGACCGATGGCGGCCTGAAGACCGGCCTGGACGTGGTCAAGGCCGCGCTGCTGGGTGCGGACAGCTTCGGCTTCGGCACCGCGCCGATGATCGTGCTGGGCTGCAAGTACCTGCGCATCTGCCACCTGAACAATTGCGCCACCGGCGTGGCCACCCAGGACGAGCGCCTGCGCGAGAACCACTTCACCGGGCAGCCCGAGCGCGTGGAGAACTTCTTCCGCCTGCTGGCCGAGGAAGTGCGTGGCTGGCTGTCCTACCTGGGCGCGCGTTCGCTGGAAGAGATCGTCGGCCGCACCGACCTGCTGCGGCAGATCGAGGCCGCGCCGCGCGACGGCGTGCGTGTGGACCTGTCGCGCCTGCTGGCCGACAGCCGCTACGAGGGCAGCCACTGCGCCGCGCAGCGCCTGTACGAATCACCGGACAGCCTGGCCACGCAGATGGATGGCCTGCTGGCCCCGGCCATCGAGCACAAGCGCGGCGGCGAGCATCGCTTCCTGATCCACAATACCGACCGCAGCATCGGCACCCGCCTGGCCGGTGCGGTGGCACGCGCGCACGGCAACCAGGGCATGGCCGAAGCACCGCTGGAACTGCGCTTCCGCGGCAGTGCCGGGCAGAGCTTCGGTGCCTTCAACGTCGGTGGCCTGCACCTGGAAGTGGAAGGCGAAGCCAACGACTACGTGGGCAAGGGCATGGCCGGCGGCCGCCTGGTGGTACGCCCACCGCGTGGCGCCCGCTTCGAGGCACGCAGCACCGCCATCATCGGCAACACCTGCCTGTATGGCGCCACCGGCGGCGAGCTGTTTGCCGCAGGCCGCGCCGGCGAACGCTTCGCCGTGCGCAATTCCGGCGCGCTGGCGGTGGTGGAAGGGGCCGGTGACCACTGCTGCGAGTACATGACCGACGGCGTGGTGCTGGTGCTGGGCAAGGTCGGCCTGAACTTCGGCGCCGGTTTCACCGGCGGCCTGGCCTACGTGCTGGACGTGGACCGCGATTTCGTCGACCGCTACAACCACGAGCTGATCGACATCCATCGCGTGTCCGCCGAGGGCTTCGAGAACTATCGCCAGCACCTGCACCGCCTGATCGGCCGCCACCGCGAGCTGACCGGCAGCATCTGGGCGCAGCAGATCCTAGACGAGTTCCGCGATTACATCGGCAAGTTCTGGCTGGTCAAACCCAAGGCCGCCAGCATCGAGTCGCTGACCGAAACCCTGCGCCGCGCCGCGTGACACGGCGGGGCGCCCGCAACCGGCGCCCTGGCCTCCCCACCGCTGTAGTGCCGGCCGCTGGCCGGTATCCGGAAAAAACACCACAGAGCCCGCCATGAGCCGCAAGCACGCCTTCCAGTTTCTCGACCTGCCCCGCACCATGCCGCAGCGCATTCCGGTGGAACTGCGCACCTCCGGCGACTGGGGTGAGCTGTACGGAAAGTTCGGCAAGGAAGACGCGCAGTACCAGGCCGGCCGATGCCTGGACTGCGGCAATCCGTACTGCAGCTGGAAGTGCCCAGTGCACAATGCCATTCCGCAGTGGCTGCAGCTGGTGCAGGAAAACCGCATCCACGAGGCGGCCACGCTGTGCCACAGCACCAACCCGTTGCCGGAAGTGTGTGGCCGCGTGTGCCCGCAGGACCGCTTGTGCGAAGGCAGCTGCACGCTGGAGGAGTTCGGTGCGGTCACCATCGGCGCGGTGGAGAAGTACATCGTCGATACCGCGCTGGCCACCGGCTGGCGCCCGGACCTGCAGGCGGTGCAGCCGACCGGCCACCGCGTGGCGGTGATCGGCGCCGGCCCGGCCGGGCTGGCCTGCGCCGACCGCCTGGCGCGTGCCGGCATTGCCGCGGTGGTCTATGACCGCTACGAGCAGATCGGCGGCCTGCTGCAGTTCGGCATTCCCAGCTTCAAGCTGGACAAGGACGTGATCCACCGCCGCCGCGAGGTGCTCGAAGGCATGGGCGTGCAGTTCCGCCTCGGCGTGGAAATCGGTCGCGACATCAGCATGCAACAGCTGCTGGACAGCCACGATGCGGTGTTTGTCGGCACCGGTGCGTACCGCTACACAGACGGCGGCCTGGACGGGCAGGACCTGAAGGGCGTGCTGCCGGCGCTGCCGTTCCTGGTGCAGAACAGCCGCATTGTCAGCGGCGATGATCCCAAGGGCCGGCCGATTGCCGGCTGGGAAGACACCATCGCCCTGCCCGATCTGAACGGCAAGCGCGTGGTGGTGCTGGGCGGCGGCGACACCGGCATGGACTGCGTGCGCAGTGCGGTACGGCTGGGCGCGGCCAAGGTGACCTGCGCCTACCGCCGCGACGAGGCCAACATGCCGGGCAGCGCGCGCGAGGTGGCCAATGCGCGCGAAGAAGGCGTGCGCTTCCTGTTCAACCGCCAGCCGCTGTCGATTGAAGCCGGTGCCGATGACGAAGTGATCGGCGTGACCGTGGTCGAAACGCGCTTGGGCGAACCCGATGCCAACGGCCGCCAGAACGCGGTGCCGATCGAGGGCAGCGAATCGCTGCTGGAAGCGGACGTGGTGATCATCGCCTTCGGCTTCTCGCCCACCCTGCCGTCATGGCTGGCCGAATACGGCGTGGAAAGCCAGGGCAATGGCCGCATCGTGGCCGGCGGCAAGGACCGGCTGCCGTTCCAGACCGCCCATCCGCGCCTGTTCGCCGGCGGCGACGCCGTGCGCGGCGCCGATCTGGTAGTGACGGCGGTCGCCGAAGGCCGCGATGCCGCCGCCAGCATCGTGCGGCTACTGGCGCACTGAGGCCGGCTGCAGCAGCGTGGCCAATAGCGCGTGCAGCTCCCGGGTTTCAGCCGGCTTGGCCAGGAAGTGATCAATGCCGGCGGCGCGGCAGGCCTCGCGCGTGCTCTCGAGCACACTGGCGGTCAGCGCGATGATCGGTACGCAGGCGCCATTGCCGCCGGTCTCGGCACGGATGGCGCGTGCCAGCGCGAAGCCATCCATGCCCGGCATGTGGCAATCGGTGATCACCAGATCGAACGGCTGCGCCTGCCAGGCCGCCCAGGCCTGGTGTCCGTCGGCGCAGGCCTGCACCTGCAGGCCCAGCGCACGTAGCCGCTGGGTCAGCAGCCCCAGGTTGGTGGGATGATCCTCGGCGGCCAGCACCCGTGCCGCCGGAAGTGCGCGGGCCGCCACCGCCGGCGCCGCCACCGTCTGCTGCGGTGCCGTACTGGCCGCCAGGTCCAGATCCAGCCAGACGGTGGTGCCTTCGCCCGGCACACTGCGCAGCTGCAGCTGCCCACCCATCGATGTGGCCAGTTCGCGGCAGATCGACAAGCCCAGGCCGCTGCCGCCGAAGCGGCGGGTGGTCGAGGTCTCGGCCTGTTCGAAGGCAGCGAAGACGGCGTGCTGGCGTTCGGCGCTGATGCCCACGCCACTGTCCACCACCTGCAGGCGCAGCCGCTGGCCACCGTCGCGCGGTTCGACCACCTCGATCCGCAACGTCACACCGCCGTGCAGGGTGAACTTGAGCGCGTTGCCGGCCAGGTTGAACAGGATCTGCCGCAGCCGCAGGCCGTCGGCCAGTGACCAGGCCTGCAGCGCCGGGTCCAGCTCGGTGCGCAGGTGCAGGCCACGACTGGCGGCGACGGGCATCAGCAGCTGCTGCACGCCCTGCACCAGCGCGGCCAGGTGGGTGGGACGCAGTTGCAGCGGCGCGGCCTGCAAGCGCTGGCCATGCAGCACATCGTCGAGGATCTGGCGCAGCATCTGCGCCGCATCGCCCACGGTGGCCAAGGCCTGCCGCTGGCCTTGGTCCAGCCGGCTGTCGGCCAGGCGTTCGAGCATGCCCAGCAGCGTACTCATCGGCGTGCGGATCTGGTGGCTCATGGTCGCCAGGAAATGACTCTTGGCCAGGGCCGCCTGCTCGGCGGCACGGCGCGCTTCGGCCAGTGCCACGGCACGCGACTGCGCCTCGCTGACGTCCATCCAGTAGCCACTCCATTCCACGCTGGCGTCGTCACAGCGCAGCGGCCTTCCCTGCGAGCGCACCCAACGCCAGTCCTGTGCGCCGCGGGTGCGGAACGTCACATCGATCGGGCCGCGCATCAGCGCCGCGTTCTCGATGCAATCCATTACCCGGCTGCGATCGTCGGCATGGACGGCGGCAAGCAGCTGCCTGTGGTCGATCCGCGCAGCTTCGCCGCTGACCCCGAACAGGGCCTGCACGTCGCCTGCGATCTGCGTAACGCTGTAGTGGCCGCAGGCCGTGCGGCGCGCCTGGTAGACCACCGCAGGCAGATTCGCAGTGACCTCCCGCAGCCGCTGCTCCATTGCGCGGCGGCGGACGCTTTCACGGTGCACGCGCCAGTAGCCGAAGGCGTGCAGCAGCATCAGCGCAAGCAGCACCAGCGAGGTCGGCACCAGCCAGCGCAGCGTCGAGGTGGTGCCGCGCGCGCGCGGTGGGTGCGGCAACCATGCCTGGCCGATGACTGCGCGCTGGGCGTTGCCCCGCTGTTCCAGCTGCTGGTCGAACGCGGCCACGACCCCGGCGCAGGCCGGCACTGCCGCCAGCACCAGCGCGTCATCGAAACCCGCCGGTGCCGCAATCACCAGCGGATCGCCCGGCATCGCCCGCAACGCGGCTTCGACTTCACCCAGATTGGCGATGACCGCATCGATCAATCCGGTGCGCAGCAGGGACAGGGCGTCGCCCAGCGGCGCCGGCGCCAGCAGCTGCGCGCCGGGGGCCTGTTCGGTCAGCCGTGCTGCCAGCGGCACCCGGTCCGGGCTGGCCACCGTGCGGTCGCGCAGGTCTTCCAGGCCCAGCACCACCGGCGCGCCCTGGCGACGCACGATTACCTGCGGCACCTGCAGGTAGGCCTGGCTGGCCACCCAGCCGGGCGGCAGCTGCGCGCGCGGCCAGCCCAGCACCGCCTGCACCCCTGCCGGCAGCTGCCGGTCGGCCAGCGCCGCCGCCGGCAAGGGCACCGAACGCAGCGCGACCTGCGTGCCCAGCGCCTGCAGCTGATGCGCAAGCAGCCCCGTCGGCTGCCCCTGCTCGCGCGAGGACAGCGGGGGCCGGTCCGACGGCCAGGCCACCTGCAGGGGATGCTCACAGCTGGACGCCCGCGCCTGGTCCGGCAGCATCAGCAATGCCATGACGGCGGCGACAGCGGCGGCGCGGGAGCCGACGGCATTCACGGTGGATGACCTCGTTTCGCGGGCAGGAACCACGGCCGCGCAGCGCTACCGCTGTCCTTCACGCTAGCGGGGTGACGTCCAACCGCAATGGGAAACGTTGCAAATGCATCCGCATCGGCGGATAGCGACATAAACTGCCGCTTCTACCCGTATCTGCGGAGCATTCGATGCGTATCGGCCTGGCCGCCAACCGTCTCCATCACCACGATGCGCGCGCGGCGCTGTTCCGCTGGCTGCATGCCAGCGAGGCCGGCCTGCGCGAACTGGGGGTCAGCCTGCATGCGGTCGGGCGGACCCATGACGCGATCCAGCGGCAGGGTTTCCTGGACGGCTATGCCGGTCTGAAGCGCTATCCCTACGGTCGCGACGGCGGCCTGATGAAGCTGGTGGCCGAAGTGGTGGGCATGGGCCCGGAACGCACCCTGGATGGCGCGATCTACCTGATCGACCCGGTCGATCCCTCGTCGGTGTTCCCGGAAGCGACCGCCCTCAAGCGGCAGTGCGTGATCCACGGCAAGCCGTTCATTTCGACCGTGGCCACCGCGCGCGACTGGGTGGAGGTGGAACGCATCCATGCCGGTCTGCCGGCCGATGCCGGCGCCGACGACCTGCATGCGTTCCAGGCACAGATGCTGGCGCTGATCGCCCATGATGCGATGAAGCCGGCGATGCTGGCCTTTGCCGACGAACACTTCGATGTGCTGGCGCGGTTCGGCGAGCGCGTGGCCACCGGCACCACCGGCCAGCGCTTGAACGAGCTGGCCTGGAGCCGCGGCTGGCCCCGCGATACGCCCTGGGTGACGCGCTACCAGAGTGGCCCGATGGGCGGCGATGCGCAGATCGCCGACCGGGTGCTGGAAGGTCGCTGCCAGCGCGCGATCTTCTTCGAGGATCCGCATGTGGCGCGCCAGCACGAAGCCGATATCCAGCTGCTGGAGCGCGCGGTGACCACGGTGACCGACCAGGCGGTGTGCATCACCGCACCCCAGGTGGCCGCCCGTTGGGCGACCGCAGCCGCGAAGCGCGCGAACCCGTAAAGCTGGCGCAACATAGCCTTGTAGCGTCGAACTTGCTCGACGAGACACGGACCCGGAACCCACCGCCGTCGAGCACGCTCGACGCTACAGCAGCTGGCGCAGCATGGCCTTGAGGCGCCGGCCTTCGCGTTGGAAGTAGTCGCGCTGTTCGCGCCAGGCGGGGAAGCGCTGTTCCACTTCGTGCCAGAACGCGGGCGAGTGGTTGGGCTGGATCAGGTGGCAGAGCTCGTGCACCAGCACATACTCGAAGGCCTGCGGGCTGCCCAGCACCAGGGCCAGATCCAACGCCATGCTGCCATCGGGCGCCAGCGACCCCCATTGCGAAGACATCACCTTCAGCCGCAGCCGGCTGGGCGCGCGCGGCAGGCCCGGCAGGTACTTCGGCAGCCAGCGGCCGACATCGGCGCGGGTCTGTGCTTCGTAGAACTCGCGCAGCAGGCGGCGCAGGGTGGCATCGCCGCCACGCGCCGGCCATTGCACGCAGGCGCCGTGTTCGTCGATCTCCAGCCGTGCGAAGCGGCCCTCCTGCCAGCGCAGCGGCAGCAGCTCGCCACGCAGGGGCAGCACGCCCTCCACGCCCGGCTGCAGCGCCGCAGGCAGGTCCTGGCCCTGGTACTGGCGCAGTTGCACGGCCAGCCAGTCGCGGTGCTGTTCCAGGAAGCGTTCGCCCATCACCAGGCTGGCCCGCGGTGGCAAGGTCAACCGCGCGCCGCGCTCGTCCACGCTCAGCTTGATCCGCCGCGCACGCGGGTCACGCACGCGTAGCACCTCGATCTCGGCATCCTCCAGCCGCAGGCGGACGGTGTCGCGCTGCACGGTGGCGGGCGGGGTCGGGCTGATCAGGCGGCGCAGCAGACGGCTCATGCGCCCAGCATAGCGCCGCTTCGGGCCGCCGGATGACCGGCGGCCGCCGGGTTGCCTGTTCAGTCAGCCTTGCTGAGCTTGAAGGCCTCTTCCAGCAACAGGAACAGGCGGCGGATCTCGGCGCTCTGCAGGGCGAAGCGGGCGTCGAACTCGGCGCGGCGGCCATCTTCGTCGGCGTGCTCCAGCTGGTCCAGGGCGCCGTCGAGGAACTTCAGCTTGCGCACGATCAGGTCGTCGCCGATCACGAACGACAGGTTGTCCTCGAAGATCAGTGCCAGCTTGGTCACCTGCTTGCCGGCGTCCAGGTGCTTGTCGATCTCGTCGCAGCGCAGCTCCTGGTGCTGGCACTTGACTACCGCACCGCCCTCCACCGGGTCCTTCATCTCGCACTCTTCGCCCAGGCTCAGCCCGGTCGGCAGCGGCTCGCCGGCGATCCAGCCGGTCAGGATCGAGCGCGGCGCGACTTCGGCATTCAGCGGCATGGCCGGGAAGCTGCCGAGCAGGCCGCGGATGTCGGACATGAAGTACTCACCGGTCTTGCGGCTGGAGGTATCCACCGCCACGTAGCCGTGCTGCAGGTCTATGAAGGCGTCGTTGCGCGAGGATTTCACGAAAGCGCGCGGCAGCAGTTCATGCAGCAGGTCGTCCTTCATGCGCTTGCGTTCGCGGCCACCGGGACGGCGGCCTTCCTTCTCCTCGATCTCCTCCAGCTTGCGCTCGAGCAGATCGTTGACCACCGCCGCCGGCAGGATCTTGTCCTCGCCGCCCACGGTCAGCCACAGGTGCTCGGCAATGCGATGGGACAGCAGTTCCTTCTCCTCGCGGCCGAACGGCGAGATGAAGCCGCGCGAGTTCATTTCCAGCGCGCCGACCGGCTTGAGCAGCGCGTGCGGCAGCAGGGTGTCGACTTCGGAAAAATCAGTGGCGGTCGGGAAACGGAAGAACGTCAGGTTGCGAAAGAACATGGAATTCCGGATGGCAAAGAGGAAGGGCGACCGACCTTAAGCGGTGGGCGTCTCGGGATCTGCGTCGGCATCGGCCGGGGTACCGGCCAGCCAGGCATGGGCGTCGGGCAGCGGCGCGTCGTCGCGACGGCCCAGCGCCATGAAATCGAACAGGGTGGTGTCGGCCAGCTGCGAGGGACGGACCTGGCCCATGGCGCGCGCGATCTGCTCGATGCGGCCGGGGTGGTCCTTTTCCCACTGCTTGAGCATCAGGCCGACCTGGCGGCGCTGCAGGTTCTCCTGGCTGCCGCACAGGTTGCAGGGAATGATCGGGAACTGGCGTGCCTGCGCGTATTCGACGATGTCGCTCTCGCGCACGTAGGCCAGCGGTCGGATCACCACGTGCTTGCCGTCATCACTGCGCAGCTTTGGCGGCATGCCCGACAGCTTGGCGTGGTGGAACAGGTTCATGAAGAACGTGGCCACCATGTCGTCGCGGTGATGGCCCAGCGCGATCTTGGTGAAACCGTGGGTTTCGGCGTAGTTGTACAGCGCGCCGCGACGCAGGCGCGAGCACAGCGAACACATCGTCCTGCCCTCAGGGATGACCCGGCTGACCACCGAATAGGTGTCCTGCTCGATGATGTGGTACGGCACGCCCAGACCGGCCAGGTACTGCGGCAGCACCTGCTCGGGGAAGTCCGGCTGCTTCTGGTCCAGGTTCACCGCCACCAGCTCGAACGGCACCGGCGCCTTCTTCTGCAGCTGCAGCAGCACGTCCAGCAGGGTGTAGCTGTCCTTGCCGCCGGACAGGCAGACCATCACCTTGTCGCCGGCCTCGATCATGCCGAAATCGGCAATCGCCTCGCCGACCTGGCGGCGCAGGCGCTTGGCCAGCTTGTGCTGCTCGCGCTCGGCCAGCCGCGGATCGCGGGCGGCGCGCGGCAGGGAACGCGGCAGGGGATCGGGAAGGGAAATCACGGCACTCATGGGTTCCATTCTAACGGCTCGGAGCCGCCCCGGCCGGGGGTCGGGATTCCCCTCTCCCGGCAGTCATCATCGCTGTGTATGCTCGGAGGCTGTGGATACCTACAGCCCCGCCGAGATCGTCCAACGCCTCGCCGCCCTGCGCGCCGAGCATCGCTTGCTGGATGAACAGATCACCCGCATGGCGGCCAACGGCGAGGACGAACTGGAATCCAAGCGCCTGAAGCGGCGCAAGCTGCAGTTGAAGGACTGCATCGCCAAGCTGGAAAGCCTGCAGATTCCCGACGAACCGGCCTGAGCGATGGCCGATCCACGCATGGCGTGGATCTACGGCTTCGCCGGGCATGGCCCGGCGCTACCTTCAATCCTGCGGTGCCGCCTCGTCCGGGCGGGCCGCTTCCGGGCTGACCCGTTCGATGGTGTGGCGCAGCTCGCGGCCGAGGATGAACTTGGCGTCCTTGGCCCAGGCATCCAGCCGCTCGTCGAACAGCAGCTTGCTGTTCTCGTCCGGCCAGACCAGGCGCAGCTCGCGCAGCTTCTGGATGAAGCCGCGGAACAGGGTACGGTCGAAGAACTCCGGCGCGGCCGGCGCATAGAGCAGGCTCAGGCGCTGCGCCGCCTGCTGGCACAGGCTTTCCAGCTCGGCCGCACCGAGCACGCCCGGGCCGTTCTTCACCAGCACCGAGATCGCGATGTAGTAGCGCTCGAACGCCTGCTGCAGTGAATGGCCGATCGCACGCAGGCGGAACACCTCGTCGGTCTGGCCGGTGTTGCGCGCCAGGATGCCGCCGTCGTCATCGTTGACGTTCTGCAGCAGGCCCTCGCGCACGAACACGTTGATGGTCTGGTCGATGCGCTGGGCGAACTCATCCTCGCTCCACGGCAGGAACAGCTCGGCCTGCAGGAACGGGTAGACCGTGCGGCCCAGCTGGACCAGGCCGGTGCGGCTCATGCGGCGGTTGTTCTGGAAGCAGCAGGCCACCCACGACGAGGCGGTGAACAGGTGGATGACGTTGTTGCGGAAGTAGCTCAGCAGCACCGCGGTATCGCCGCTTACACTCAGCACGTCGCCCAGCGGGTGCTTGATGCGGGTGAGGACGTTGATCTCCTCGGCGTGGGCGATGATCCGCTCCGGCGAATGCGGGGTGACCGTCACCCGGTCCGAGTACGGCATCTCGACCAGCAGCGTCTTGCACAGCTCGATCTGCGCGATCAGGTCGGCCTCGCCCATCGCATGCTTCGGCGTGGACAGCAGCGCCAGGGCCAGCAGGTTGATCGGGTTGACGTCGGCGGCTGCGTTGACGCGCACCTGGATGCGCTCGGCCAGCGTATCGACGGTGGTCGACAGCCATGCCGGCTTCTCGTCTTCCGATACGGCCTCGCCCTTCCACTCCGGCGCTTTCTCGGCCAGCACATCGTTCAGCGCGATCGGCTCGCCGAAGTTCACCACCACCTGGCCATAGTTCTGCTTGAGCACCTTGGGGATGCCCCACAGCAGCGACCAGATCGATTCCTTTTCCTTCGGCCGGCCAGACAGTTCGTCCAGGTAGCTGCCGCCTTCCATCAGCTTCTCGTAGCCGATGTAGATGGGCTGGAACAGCACCGGCTTGCGCGGCTGGCGCAGGAACGCGCGCAGCGTCATCGAGATCATGCCGCCCTTGGGCTGCAGCAGTCGGCCGGTACGCGAGCGGCCACCTTCGACGAAATACTCCAGCGAATAGCCACCGGCCACCAGCTGCGCGACGTATTCGCTGAGCACGGCCGAGTACAGCGCGTTGCCGCGGATCGAGCGGCGGATGAAGAATGCACCGCCCTTGCGCAGCAGGGTGCCGACCACCGGCAGGTTCAAGTTGATGCCGGCCACGATGTGCGGCGGCACGATGCCACGGTCGTACAGCAGGTAGGACAGCAGCAGGTAGTCCATGTGGCTGCGGTGGCTGGGCACGTAGACCACTTCGTGACCCGGCGCGGCGGCCTTGAACTTGTCCAGGTGGTGCACCAGCACGCCGGCGTAGATGCGGTTCCACACATGGCTGAGCATGAAGCTGGCCGAACGCACCACCGGGCTGGAGTAGTCCGCGGCGATTTCCCAAGCGTAGGCGTGCGCCTTCTTCCAGGCATCGGCCGGCTTGGAGTTGTCACGCTTGGCCTGTGCGGCGATCGCCTCGCGCACCGGCTCGGCGGCCAGCACCTGGTCCACCAGCAGGCGCCGGGTCGACAGATCCGGGCCGATCACCGATTCACGGATGCGGCGGAAGTGGGTGCGCAGCACACGCTGCAGCTTGCGCACCGTACGCTCCGGCTCCAGGCCTTCGTCCACGGTGCTGCGCAGCGAGATCGGCGGGGCGAAACGGACGATGGTGCTGCGCCCGTTCAGCAGCAGCCCCAGCAGACGGCGGAAGCGGCCCACCAGTGCCCAGTTTTCCGAGAACAGCACCGCGAACCAGCCGCTCTGCTTGTCTGGCGCGCGGCCGACGAAGATCGATACCGGCACCAGATGCACGTCCAGGTCATCGCGCACGCGGTGCGCCTGCAGGACCTTGGCCAGCGAATCGGAGTGGGTCTTGGCACCGCGCTGCTCGGGAATGAGCGAGTTGCTGGAGCTGCGCCGCGACAGCGCCAGGTAGGCGCGCTTGCGGCCGGTGGGGTCACCGGCCAGCGGTACCAGCGGCGACGGCAGGCCGGCCTGGCGGCAGGCCTTGTCCAGGATCAGCGCGTTGGACAGGCCGTAGTCTTCCAGCACGTACATGACCGGGCGGCCATCGTTGTACTGGCCCGGGTCTTCCGGCTCGATCTTCAGCGACAGCCACGGTTCGACCAGGCGGCCAAGCAGCCTTGCCCACAGCGGGCGGCGCCCGGCCGACCGCGCGTGCACCGGCGGCGGTACCGGATTGGGGCCGGTACCGGTCGAGGGGGACGCCGGCGCCGTATCGGCGGGCGTCGTCTGGGATTCTTCGCCGGGGAACGGCAGCGGGTTCTGTTTCGACATCGGCGCCATTATGGCTTAGGCGGTGGCGTTGCCGCTTCCCCACCCTCGGCGGGGGCGTCGGCCGGCGCGGGCGCCGCGGCGGCACGGGCCGCATCGGCCTTGCGCAGCAAGGCATCGGTGTCGGCCAGGGTGCGGGTCAGGTACCAGTGGCCTTCGCGTCGGCTCAGCGGCAGCTGCAGGGTCATCTCGCGCCCGGCCAGGTCGTAGCGCAGGCGCACCAGCGCGTTGTCGCCCTCCACCGACAGCAGTTCGCCGCGTACGCTGCGCAGCGCATCGTCCACGCCCAGCCCGTAGCTGCCCAGTACCGCCTTGAGGGTGTGGATGAACGGTGCCAGCTGCTGCAGGCTGCCTTCCATGCCGGCCGCCTGCAGGCCGGCCTCATCATCGAAACCGACCTTGCCGGCGGCGCCGACCAGGGCGGCGATGGTGCTGCGCGCGCGGGCACGGTCGCTGATCGGTGCGCCCTGTGCCCAGACCGCCAGGGTCTCGACCAGTGCGATGTAGTGGGCCTGTTGGCCAGGCGTGTAGCCCTTCTGGTGACGCAGGTACTGCACACCGAAGTTGCCCATCGACTGCGCGGCCTGGCGCACCGCGCTGGCCTGGCCGGCCAGCTGGCGGTCGAAGCTGCGCTGCAGCTCGGCGCTGGCGTCAGGCTTGCGCAGCGCGGCCAGCATCGGCAGCAGCTGATCGCCCAGCGGCAGCTCGGTCAGCGGCCACTGGCTGTGGCCGTCGGCCCAGGCCTGCTGCAGGCGCTGGTACTGGCCCGGCGGTACCGACAGCTTCGCGTAGCCGACCAGATCGTCTTCAGCCAGGCGCAGGGCCATGGCCTGCACCGCCGCCACCGGCTCGGCCGCCGGCCGGGCCGAGTCGGTGCCCGGTTCGCGGCACGCCACCACAGCCAGCAGCAACAGGGCTGCCAGCCCCCATCCACGCGCAGACCTTCCTCGCACCGCCACGCTCATGCACTCGGACTCCCCGGACCGGTCCGCATCTTGCGGCCTGCGACGTGACAGCGGCAAGCCGGGCGGGCAACCGGGGGTCAGATCCCTTCTGCCACGGGCAGAAGGGATCTGACCCCGGACCGGACCCGCGCGCAAAAAAAGAGCCCGGATCACGGGGATCGCAGGCTCTTCAAGCCGGCACGAGGCCGGAGGACAGTGTTGTGGCACATGTCCGGTCCAAAGACCGGATGGCGGCGATCCTACGCTGCCCTCCAAGTTAAGGCAACACTTCATCTAACACTATGTATCTTGTTGATTTTATTGAATCAATCGCGCTGCCAGACCGACTCGATGAAATCTACGGCATGTTTTTCGGCGATTCGGGCATAAACCCCCGGGTAGCCCGCCAGTGCACAGCCCTCGCCCCAGCTGACCACGCCGAACTGGGTCCAGCCTTCGCTCAGCCGCAGCAGCAGGGGGCCTCCGGAATCGCCCTGGCAGCTGTCCATGCCCTCGCGGCCGGCACAGATCACCTTGCCGCGCGACAGTTCGCCGCCATAGGCCTGCTGGCATTCGTTGAAAGCCACGAACGGCACCTGCACCGTCTGCAGCTGGGTGGGATAGAGCCGACCGTCGCCGCCGTCGGTATCACCCCAACCGATCACGGTGAACGCGCGGCCCGGCTTGAGATAGCTGGCATCCGGCTGCAGCCGCAGGTTGACCGGCTGCGCGCCCTCCAGGGGAGCGCTGAGCTGGATCAGGGCTACATCGTGCTCCAGCGAATTGCCACTGTTGTAGGCCGGGTGCATGTGGATGGCCTTGATGTTGGATGCCCGCGCGGAAGGTTCGCCGGAGAGCGTGGTGGCCCCGCCGAGCACGGCAAGGTCTGCGGGGCGATCACCCTGTACGCAGTGCGAGGCGGTCAGTATCCACGACGGGGAAATGAGCGTCGCGCCGCACCAGTGGCGGCCATGATCACTGTCACCCGACGACAGGCGTTGGATGCTGACCATGAAGGGATACTCGCCAGCCTGTGCGGCCTCTCCGCCGATGATGCGCGGTGCTTCGCGCGGTTGCGCTGTGGCGCTGGCCGGCAGGGCGGATGCGGCCATCAGCAGGCCGGCGAACAACGAGGTGCTGCGATACATATCCATGTACTCCCTCTCTCGATGGTTGAACCGGCAGCTCCGTGTGGTCCGGTGCCGGTGCATCGATTGGGAAGGAGGGTCCGGCCTGCGAACACGATCGCGCGCACGTTTTTCCCGGTTGGGGATATCTGCGACAGCAGCGAACACGCAAATGAGAACGCCATCCCGCAGATGACGGGATGGCGTTCGGTATTGCGCTGTGACCGGCTGCGCCGGCAGGCTCAGCGTGCAGCCAGAGCCGACGCGATTTCCTGCTGGATGGCCCGCGCGGCAGCCTGCGGATCGGCGGCCAGGCGGATCGGGCGGCCGACCACGATGGCGTCGGCGCCATCGGCAAAGGCCTGGGCCACGCCAACGGTACGCTTCTGGTCATCGCCGACCGGGCCACCGGGGCGGATGCCAGGGCACACGATCGAGAACCCGGCACCGGTGGCGGCGCGGATCGGACCGGCTTCCTGGCCCGAGGCGATCACCCCGTCGATGCCGGCGGTCTGGGCCGCCAGCGCGCGCTCGACCACCACGTCCACCGGCTCGCGGTCGATGCCCATCTGCGCCAGGTCCGGGCGCCCCATCGAGGTCAGCACGGTCACCGCCAGCAGGCGCATGTCGCTGCTGTTGGCGGCCGCGCAGGCTTCCATCATCGCCGGGTGCCAGCCATGGATGGTGGCGTAGCTGACCGGCCACTGCGACAGGCGCTTGATCACCGCCGCGGCGGTGGCCGGGATGTCGAAGAACTTCAGGTCGACGAACACGCGCTTGTCGCGGCGGGCCAGCTCATCGAGCACCTGGAAGTACTCGCCGGAGGCCAGCAGTTCCATGCCGATCTTGTAGAACGCCACGCTGTCGCCGAGACGGTCCACCCACTCCAGCGCCTGCACACGGTCGGGCACGTCCAGCGCGAAGATCAGGCGCTCGTCATCGCGCAGCGGCAGCGGTGCGCGGCTCACGGTGCGTAGTCCAGCGCGGCGCGCTTGGCGTCATGACGGGCCTGGCGCGACTGGCTGTAGTCGTTGTTGAACTGGGCCGGCTCGAAGCCGCCGTAGGTCGGGTTCGGCAGCATCCACCAGCGTTCGCCGAACCAGTCGTGGTACTGCTGCAGCAGCGCATCACGGCCTTCATTGGTGTTGGCGGTCACTTCCACGAAGTCGCCCAGCTGGTCGCCGAACTGCATCAGCACGCGGTACTTCTGCCCGGCCAGGCGACGGCGGCAGTTCTTCTCGCTGCCGGCCTGCTCGCAGCCTTCAACGACGGTGCCCAGGCCCAAGAACACGCTGTCATCGGCCACCGGCAGGCCCTGCTCGCGCAGGTTGGCCAGGGTGGCATCCTTCAGGTGCACGGCGCGGTTGGAGATGTACAGCAGGGTCACGCCCTTGGCATTGGCGGCCTTGGCGAAATCGACCACGCCGGGAATGGCCTTGGCCTTCTTTTCGGCCACCCACTGGTCCCAGCTCAGTTCATCGTATTCCTTGCCATCGCGCACCAGGCGCGCCTGGTAGGGCGAGTTGTCCAGCACGGTCTCGTCCACGTCCAGCACCACCGCCGGCTTCAGGCCCTTGGCCTCGTTGCCGCGCTCTTCCGGTACCAGCGCGTCCCAGTGGGCTTCCTTCAGCGCCACATCCAGGTGGTCGGCGGCGGCGCGGTAGGTCTGCTCGGTGATCGCCTTGTACTCCTGCGCGCGCTGCATCCACAGCACCGCGTTGAGGTTGTCGTTGGCGCTCGCATCGGGTGCGCCATCGGCCTTGGCGGCAGCGGCCGGAGCCTGCGGGGCAGCGGCTTCAGCGGCAGGCGCCTCCACACGCTTGCAGGCGGACAGGCCCAGCACCGCGGTGGCGAGCAGGGTCACAGACAGGGAAACGGGACGACGCATGGATTCACCGGCAATCAGATATACCGGCGCATTTTACCGGCAAAGGCGGCCCTGGGACGGCTATGCTTGGTGGTTGACCCGTTGCCCCTCCGGAGGCCGCCATGACCGATTCCGTCCAGACCCCCGACGTCCCCCTGCTCGATGCCGTGCAGGCCCGCCTGCTCGGCTGCCTGGTGGAGAAGGAGGCGACCACCCCGGATACCTATCCGCTGACGGTCAACGCGGCCCAGTCGGCGGCCAACCAGAAGACCGCCCGCGAGCCGGTGATGAACGTCGATGCCGGCAGCGTGCAGCACGCCCTGCGCCAGCTGGAGACGCTGGGGCTGGCCCGCCAGCACTTCTCCTCGCGTGCCGACCGCTACGAACACCGGCTGCAGGCCGCGCTGGACCTGACCCGGCAGCAGACCGTGCTGCTGGCGATGCTGCTGCTGCGCGGGCCACAGACGTTGGGCGAACTGGTCTCGCGCAGCGAGCGCCTGCACCGTTTCGCCGATACCGACGAGGCCCGGCACGCCATCGAGCGCCTGCAGCAGCGCGCGCTGCTGATGGTGCTGCCGCGTGCCAGCGGCCAGCGCGAGGACCGCTACATGCACCTGCTGTGCGGTGAAGTGGATGGTGCGGCCCTGGCGGCGAAGTACGCCAGCAGCGGTGGTGGCAGTGACGCGGCTGACCCCGGCCTGGCCGAGCGCGTGGCCCAGCTGGAAGCGGCGGTGGCCGAGCTGCAGGCGCAGCTGGCCGAACTGCGCGGCTGAACGGTGGGTTGCCGGCCAGCGGCCGGCACTACCCGACCTCTGCCGCCCCCAGCGTGGCATACAGGCGGCTGGCGCTCTCGATGCCCGGCAACTGGATCACCCCGCGCTCGTGCATGCCCAGCCCCAGCAGGATTTTCCCGGACGCCACGTTGCCCAGGTCGGTGATGCCGTACAGATCCTCGATGCCCAGCTCCGCCCGCGCATGCGCCAACACCGCCTGCGCCGCTTCACCGGCATAGCCCTGCCCGGCGAATTCCGACAGCACTGCATAGCCGATATCCGGCCCCGGCAGTCCATCACGCCGCACCAGCCCGGCATTGCCCAGCCACGCGCCGTCGGCCCTGCGCTCGATGGCGTACATGCCGAACCCGTTCAGCGCATAGCTGTGCAGCACACGCAGCGCGATGTACTCACGCGCCTGTTCCTCGCTGCGCACGTTGCGGTCGCCGATGAAGCGCAGGAAGCCGGGATCGTTGAGCAGGGCCAGCATCGGCGCCGCGTCGCGGTCCGGTTCAATGGCCCGCAGCCGCAGGCGTTCACTCTCGATGGGATGCATGCGCGGATCTCTGCTGGGATATGCCGATTGTAGAGCCGAGCCCATGCTCGGCTGATCCGTCAATACGCTAGCCGAGCACGGGCTCGGCTCTACAGCTTCGCCGATCAATCGAACAGCGCTTCGATCGCGGCCAGTCCCGCGCTGGCACGCTCCTTCTTGCGCGCCGCGTCGGCCACCGGGTCGGCGCCATCGCGCTGGATTTCCTCGGCCGGAATCTCCTCGAAGAACCGGCTCGGCTTCAACCGCACATGCTCGCCGAACTTGCGGGTCAGCTTGCTGTAACTCATCCACAGCTGGATCTTGGCGCGGGTGATGGCCACGTACAGCAGGCGCCGTTCCTCCTGCAGGTTGCCCTCATCCAGGCTGACCTGGTGCGGCAGCACGCCGTCCTCGCAGCCGACGATGAACACGTACGGGAATTCCAGGCCCTTGGAGGCGTGCATGGTCATCATGCGCACCTGGTTGCCGCCCTCGTCCTTGTCGCTGCGTGACAGCAGCGCCAGCTGGCCGGCCAGGTCGGCGGCGGTGGCTCCGCGCGGGCCGCCCTCGAACCACTGCGCCAGTTCCTCGATGTTGTTGGCGCGGCGCTGGTAACTGGCTTCTTCCTTGGCCTGCTGGCGCAGTTCGCTGAGCAGGCCCGATTCCTTGGCGACCTTGCGGATCATGTCACCGGAACTGACCTGCCGGGTCTGCGCGCGCAGGTCGCGCAGGATGTCGGTGAAGCGCGCCAGGCTGTTGGCCGCGCGCGGCGGCAGCTGCTGCAGGGCGCCGATCGCTTCGGCGGCCTGCGCCATCGGCATGTCCTTTTCCTGCGCCAGCTCGGCCAGCCTGGCCAGCGTGCCTGCGCCGACGTCGCGCTTGGGCGATTGCACCGCGCGCATGAACGCGGTGTCATCATCCGGGTTCACCAGCAGCCGCAGCCAGGCCAGCGTGTCCTTCACTTCCTGGCGCTCCAGGAACATGGTGCCGCCGGTCAGGTGGTAAGGAATGCGCAGCAGCTGCATGGCCTTTTCCAGCGGGCGCGACTGGAAGTTGCCACGGAACAGGATGCAGAAATCGCTCCACGGCACCTTGCGCGACTGCGCCACGAAGGCGATCTCGGCGGCGACCTTTTCTGCTTCGTGTTCGCTGTTGCGGCATTCCCACACGCGGATGCGCTCCCCGTCGGCCTGGTCGCTCCACAGTTTCTTCAGGTGCTCGTGCGGATTGTTGGCGATCAGCGCGTTGGCCGCGCGCAGCACGCGGTTGGAACAGCGGTAGTTCTGCTCCAGTTTGATGATTTCCAGCGTGGGGTAGTCACGCCCCATCTGCTGCAGGTTTTCCGGGTTGGCGCCGCGCCAGGCGTAGATCGACTGGTCATCGTCACCCACGCAGGTGAAGTTGCCCTTTTCGCCGGCCAGCTGCTTGAGCAGGCGGTACTGCGCGTCATTGGTGTCCTGGCATTCGTCCACCAGCAGGTAGCCGATGCGTTCGCGCCAGGCCACGGCGATCTCCGGGTTTTCTTCCAGCACCTGCACCGGCAGGCGGATCAGGTCGTCGAAATCCACCGCGTTGAAGGCGGTCAGCCGCAGCTGGTAGCGCTCGTAGACGCTGGCCGCTTCCTTCTCGCGGTTGCTGCGTGCGGCGGCCATTGCCTGTTCGGGCGACAGGCCGGCGTTCTTCGCACGCGACACCAGGTTCTTCATGTCCTCGATGTCATCGGGCTTGGCGCCGTACATCAGGTCCTTGATCTGCGCGGCGGCATCGTCGGCGTCGAAGATCGAGAAGCCGCGCTTCAAGCCCACTGCAGCGTGTTCGATCTGCAGGAACTTCAGGCCCAGCGCGTGGAAGGTGCAGATCGTCACCTCGTCGGCATCCTGCTCGCGCAGGCGCTTGGCCACGCGCTCGCGCATTTCCTTGGCCGACTTGTTGGTGAAGGTGATCGCTGCGATGCGGCGCGCCGGATAGCGGCCACTGCCGATCAGGTGGGCGATCTTTTCCACGATCACGCGCGTCTTGCCGCTGCCGGCGCCGGCGAGCACCAGCAGCGGGCCTTCGATGTGCAGGACAGCGGCAGCTTGGGGAGGATTCAGACCGTGCATGGGGACAGGATTGTAGCGGGGTGCTGGCGGACCCACCTGACTTGCGTGCTCGGGGAACGTAAGGTATTGAATCGGCACCGGAACACAGGAGCGTGGTCCATGTCACCGATCCTCTTCGCACGGCCATGGCGGCCCACCGTCTGGGTCGTGCTGTTGCTGGCGGCAGTCGCAGCCCCCGGCCAGGCCTGCCAGACCCAGCCGGTCGCGTCGATCCCGCCGGCGCTGCTGACCGAAGGCTTCCTGCAGGCCCACCCCGATCTGTACTGGCGCGACCTGGGCCAGACTGCCTGGCGGCGCGGCCGGCCGGCACAGGCACTGGCCCGCTTCCAGCGCGCCAGCCTGTACGCCGACAAGCCCTCGCAGGCGCTGGTGGCACGGATGTACCAGGAGGGGACCGGCACGGCGGCCGACCCGGTACTGGCCTACATCTGGATGGACCTGGCGGCCGAACGTGGCTACCGCGACCTGCTGGTCGAGCGCGAGCGCTATTGGCAGCGCCTGGACGCCGCTCAACAGCGGCGCGTATTGGCCGAAGGCCCGGCGCTGTACGCACGCTACGGCGATGCGGTGGCCAAGCCGCGCATGGAAACCGTGCTGCGCACGGCGCGCAACAGCATGACCGGCAGCCGCACCGGCTTCGTCAATCCAGGGCTGCGGTT
This sequence comes from Stenotrophomonas sp. CS3K5, assembly GCF_059515225.1. NCBI lineage: Bacteria > Pseudomonadati > Pseudomonadota > Gammaproteobacteria > Lysobacterales > Lysobacteraceae > Stenotrophomonas > Stenotrophomonas sp. CS3K5. Next base: position 109,134 of record NZ_JCAKRX010000012.1, on the reverse strand, counting down.
GGCCCTTGGCGAAGGACCAGAGGCCGATCGCCCAGTCAGCGGCGACGACTATTACCGCGATGCGTATTGGGATCCGGCCGCGTACTGGTGCCTGCAGGACCAGATCTGGCAGCACGGCAGCCGCAGCCAGAGCGTCGAGGTCGGCCCGTTGCGCACCGTCGAAGATCCGGCGCGCTGACATGCGTTTGCGGGCCATGGCCCGCAGGGAGGGAATCCATGAAGGGAATTCGCATTGCATCGGTCCTGCTGCTGATCGTGTCGATCGCCACCACCGCCGGCGCGTCCGATTGCCCGCTGGAGGAACCGCGCCCGATCCCGGACACGGTACTCACCGGCGGCTTCTTCGACGCCCACCCGGATCTGTACTGGCGCAGCCTGGCACAGCGCGCCGAGCGCAACCGGCAACCGGCCAGGGCACTGGAGTACTACCGGCGTTCGGCGCGCTATGCCGACAAGTTCTCGCAGGCGATGGTGGCGCGCATGTACCAGCAGGGCAGCGGCACTGCCGCCGACCCGGTGATGGCCTACGTGTGGATGGACCTGGCCGCCGAGCGCATGTACCACGACTTCCTGCTGCTGCGTGAACACTACTGGGCGCGGCTGGACCCGTCGCAGCAGGCGCAGGCGATCGCGCGCGGGCAGCAGGTGTATGCCGACTACGGCGACCGCGTGGCCAAGCCGCGCATGGAACAGGCGCTGCGTGACGGGCGCCAGCGGATCACCGGCAGCCGTGTCGGCTATGTGAGTTCAGGCCTGGTCGTGATTCAGCGCCGTGGCAGCGAGGCGGATATCCGCACACCGGGAAGCATCGTCTACGACGACCGCTACTGGCGCGCCGCCGACTACTGGTGCCTGCAGGACAACTACTGGCGGCCGGCACGGACGCCCCAGGTCGACGTCGGGGTGCCGGCCGTGGTCCGCGACGGCGAGCCGGGGGGCGACTAGAATTGGCCGATGGCCAAGCTCTATTTCTACTATTCGGCGATGAACGCCGGCAAGACCACCACGCTGCTGCAGAGCGCGCACAACTACCGCGAGCGCGGCATGCGGGTGGCGATCCTGACCCCGCGCCTGGATGATCGCGCCGGGGCCGGCGTGGTCGCCTCGCGCATCGGGCTGCGCGCCGACGGCATGGCCTTCGACCGCGACACCGACCTGCAGCACTGGGTGGAACAGGACCTGGCCGCGAACGGGCCGATGGGCTGCGTGCTGGTGGACGAGGCGCAGTTCCTGACCCGCGCCCAGGTCTGGCAGCTCAGCGAGGTGGTCGACCAGCTGCGCATTCCGGTGTTGTGCTACGGGCTGCGCACCGACTTCCGCGGCGAACTGTTTGAAGGCAGCCAGTACCTGCTGGCCTGGGCCGACGAGATGCAGGAGATCAAGACGATCTGCCACAGCGGCAAGAAGGCGACGATGACCGTGCGCGTGGACGAGCATGGCCACGCGGTACAGGACGGCCCGCAGGTGGAAATCGGTGGCAACGACCGCTACGTATCGGTCAGCCGTGCCGAGTTCAAGAAGATCACCCGTGGAGAAGGGCGGATCGAGCCGATGCAGGCGCCACTGCCGTTGTAAGGGGTGTTCGGCAGGGCTGCGCCCTGCACCCGCAGAGGCAACAGCCACGGCAACAGCGAAAGCTGGCGTTCCGTGGGATGGCGGGGCACTGTGGGTGTGCGGGGACGGCGCAAGTACGTCCATGTAGCCTTGGTCGCCGCATCCATGCGGCTCACACCCCGCAAACCCACAGTGCCCCGCCTTCGACAGGTCCCCACGGCTGTTGGTAGGTGTCGACCTTGGTCGACACATCTGTCGGATATCGAAACGGATCTGACCCCATGAGTTGTTCCGACAGATCGCGGAAAACTGTCGAAGGCGGGGTGGGTCCGGTTGAGGGGGCGTGAGCGCCATGGATGGCGCGACCGAGGCTACATGGACGTATTTACGCCGTCCCCCTCAACCGGACCCACCCCGCCATCCAACGAAATGCCCGCTTTTGACGTTGACGTTGACGTCAGCAGGTGCAGGGCTGCAAGCCCTGCAACCCAACACCCCTCTTAGTACAACGTGCGCTCCGGCGCGCCCGCCGGTGGCGGCGTGTACTGGTACAGCCAGGTCTCGGTAAGGGTCTTGCCGCCGCTGCGCAGGAACAGCCGGATATCGATCTGCTCGGTGCTGCCTTCCGGTGGCACCAGGTCGAACATCGCACGGTAGCCATTGATCTCGCGCAGCGGGCGCGCCGACACGATCTCGACCCGGCCACGGCTGGTTTCCACCACCGCCTCCACCTCGGCCTTGTCGATCAGCGCGGCCAGTTCGCCGCCTTCGAAATCGACCGCGAAGCGCCAGCTGAAGTACTCGCGCTTCTTGCCGATGATGCCACCCAGCCCGGTGCGACTGGCCACGCAGTGCGCCAGCGGCGGGCGTGCCGGCGGTTCGGCGCCCCAGTACAGGCGATAGCCGACCAGCAGCTCCTGGCCCGGTTGCGGCTTTTCCTTGGGGTTCCAGAAGGCGACGATGTTGTCGAAGGTCTCGTCCACGGTGGGAATCTCCACCAGCTGCACCGAGCCCTCGCCCCACTCGCCCTTCGGTTCCACCCACAGGCACGGGCGCTTCTCGTAGAACACGCCGTCGTCCTGGTAATGATCGAAGTTGCGGTCACGCTGCAGCAGGCCGAAGCCACGCGGGTTGCGATCCACGAACATGTTGAAGCGCAGATTGCGCGGGTTCAGCAGCGGCCGCCAGATCCATTCACCGGCACCGGTCCACAGCGACAGGCCATCGGTATCGTGGATCTCCGGGCGCCAGTCCCAGCCCATGCGGCGGTCGTTCTCGCCCACCTGGTACATGCTGGTGCACGGTGCGATGCCCAGCCGCTCGATCGCCTTGCGCGGGTACAGCGCGCTGTCGATATCCATCAGCAACACATCGCCGTTGGTGATCGCAAAGCGATAGGCGCCGGCCACGCTGGGCGAATCCAGCAGGCCATAGACCACGATCGTCTCCGAATCGGCCGACGGCTGCTCCAGGTAATAGGCGATGAAATCGGGGAATTCCTCCGGCTTGCCCATGCCGGTGTCGATTGCCAGGCCGCGCGCCGACTGGCCGTACTGGCCTTCCTTGCCAACCGCACGGAAGTAGCTGGCGCCGAGGAACGCGGCGAAGTCGCGGTCGGTGTCCTTGCGGGTGTTCAGGCGGAAACCGGCGAAGCCCAGATCGGCCGGCAACTCGCCATCCTTGATGCCGCTCTTGCCGTAGTTGAATGCCGCGCCGTCATAGGCCAGCTCCTGCGCCTTGCCGTCGACCACATCGAACATGCGCACCGGCGAGTGGAAGTACAGGCCGAGGTGGAAGAACTTGGCCTGGAACTTGCCCGGCTGGTCAGCCCACAGGGCGTGGTCCTGGCGGTAGCCGATCGACTGGTACTGGTCCCAGTCCAGCCCTTCCAGGCGCCCCGGCAGTACGCGCTTGTGGCTCTTGTAGGGCGCCTGCGCCAGCGCGCGCGCCTGGCCCTTCAGCGTGGCGAAGTCGAACGGCTGCGGCTGGCCGAGGCGGCGCAGGCCCATCTGGCCGCTCTTGCTGGCCGCGCATGCGGGCAGGGACGGCAGGCCGAATGCAGCCAGGGCGAGGGAGGCATTGCGGATGAAGTCGCGTCGTTGCATGCAGGCGCGTCAGGCACAGAAGGAAGGTGGGCCATGATAGGCAGACAAACGTTAACGGGCAGCGGAGATGCGCCCTGCCCGTTCAGCTGCCGCTGGCCGCCCGCCTCAACGCTGGCAGTGGCTGCACCAGACGCTGGCGCGCTGACCGATGGTGGCGTGCTTCAGCGCGCGCCCACAGTTCGGGCACGGCAGCCCGTCGCGGCCATAGACCAGCAGCTCCTGCTCGAAATAGCCCGGCGCGCCGTCGGGGCTGATGAAGTCGCGCAGGGTGGTGCCGCCGCGGGTGATGGCGTAGCCGAGGATCTCCTTCACTGCATCGGCCAAGCGCTGGTAGCGCTCGCGCGAGATCTTCCCGGCCTCGCGCAGCGGGCTGATGCCGGCCTTGAACAGGCTTTCGGCGGCGTAGATGTTGCCCACGCCCACCACCACCGCCTGGTCCATCAGGAAGGTCTTCACCGGCGCGCTGCGGCCACGGCTGCGGGCAAACAGGTAGTCGCCGTCGAAGGCATCGTCCAGCGGCTCCGGGCCCAGCCCCTGCAGCAGCGGGTGGATCTCGCCGGCCGGCTGCCAGAGCAGGCTGCCGAAGCGGCGCGGGTCGTTGAAGCGCAGCAGGCGGCCGTTGTCCAGGCTGATATCCACATGGTCGTGGGCGCGCAGCGGGGTATCGCCGGGCAGCACGCGCAGGCTGCCGGACATGCCCAGGTGCAGCACCGCGCTGCCGAGGGCGGTATCCAGCAGCAGGTACTTGGCGCGGCGACGGATGTCCTCGATGCGCTGCCCCGGAAGCAGCTCGGCCACTTCCGGCGGAATCGGCCAGCGCAGATCGGCCCGGCGCAGGATCACCCCATGCACGCGGCGACCCTGCAGGTGCGGCGCCAGGCCGCGGCGGGTGGTTTCGACTTCGGGCAGTTCAGGCATGCGCCGATTCTACGCCGCGCATGGCCCGGCGACGGTGCAGCGTCAGCGCGGCGGCGCGGCCAGCTCGCGTGCGTCCAGGAAGCCATCGCCGTTGGCATCCTGCGTGTGGAAGCGCTGCACGATCACCTGCCGCTGCTGTTCACGGCGGATCGCCCTGCCCTTGCCGCCAGGCAGCTCGTCGGCACCCAGCACGCCATCGCCGTTGCGGTCCATGCGGTCGAAGGCGTACAGCATCCACTGCACGTACTCGGCCTCGCTGACCTTGCCGTCGCCGTCGCTGTCCATCCGCTGCAGGTAGCTGGCGGTGTCGGTGACCTGGGCCAGCGCCGCGCCCGGCAGCAGCGCCATCAGCAGCACGGCGTACCCTGCCCTCACGCGCCCACCAGGCGGTAGCCCTTCAAACGCGCCGCATAGGCCTGCAATGCCGCGATACCGCTTTCCTCGGCCTCATGGCACCAGGCCTGCAGCTGGCGCAGGCGCTCGGCCGCATCGTGGCCGCGCGCCTCCAGCAGCGTGGCCAGCCGCCCGCGGTATTCGACCAGGGTGCGGATGCGCGGGCGTTGCGCCACCCATTCGCTGAGCTGGGCGCGGCTGTCCGGTTTCAGCCAGCGCCCATCGTTGACCAGGCCACGGCGCAGGCGGCGCGGCAGCAGGCGGCGCAGCTTGGCGCCGGCGTGGCTGGCTTCCTCGCGCAGCGCCGGCATGAACACGTTGCGCTGGTAGTCGGTCATCGCCTGGAAACGATGCGACAGCAGCGCCTTCAGGGTCTCGGCGTCGGGCACGGCGATGTTCGGGCGCACGTCCATGGCCGGTGCCACGCGCAGCACCCTGGCCAGGCGCAGCGCCTGCAGCAGGCGGATCGCGCCCCAGCCGATGTCCAGCTCCCAGCGCCGCATCGCAAAGCGTGCCGAGCTGGGGAAGGCATGGTGGTTGTTGTGCAGCTCTTCGCCACCGATCCAGACCCCCCACGGCGTGAGGTTGGTGGAAGTATCGGCCGATTCGTAGTTGCGGTAGCCCCACCAATGGCCGAGGCCGTTGACCACGCCGGCCGCCCAGAACGGGATCCACGCCATCTGGATCGCCCACAGGGCCACGCCAGGCAGGCCGAACAGCACGCTGTTGATCGCCAGCAACAGTACCGGGCCCAGCGTGGCGTGCGGGGTATACAGATAGCGCTCGATCGCGTCGTCCGGGGTACCGCGCCCGTACTGCTCGATGTCCGCGCGCATCCCGCGCGCTTCCCGATACAGCTCCACGCCGCGCCAGAACACGGTGCCGATGCCGCGGGTGACCGGGCTGTGCGGGTCGTCCTCGGTCTCCACCTTGGCGTGGTGCTTGCGATGGATGGCGACCCACTCACGGGTGATCATCGAGGTGGTCAGCCACAGCCAGAAGCGGAACACATGGGCCAGCGCCGGATGGAAATCGACGCCGCGATGGGCCTGGCTGCGGTGCAGGTACAGGGTCACCGAGAAGATGGTGATCTGGGTGAAGACCAGCAGCATCGCCAGCATGGCCCACCAGCCCAGGCCGAGCACACCACCGGTCAACAGGGACATCAGGGCATCAGGCACGGCGGCTCTCCGGATCGATGCGGGGATGGCAGACATCATGGGCGCTTGCGTTGCAAACTGCACCCCTGCGGCGGTGCTGCCCACCGCCATCCGTGGCACCGTTCACAGTTGGGGACCCGAGTTGTCGAGCCTTGATCCACGCGCCAGCGCCATGACCGCAGCCCCGCCCGTCGCCGAGCTGCCGCCCTTGATCGAGCTGGACCGCGCCACCGTGGTGCGCGGCCAGGTGAAAGTGCTGCACGGGCTCAGCCTGCGCATCGCGCAGGGCCAGCACACCGCCCTGCTCGGCCCCAACGGCTGCGGCAAATCGACCTTCATCAAGCTGATCACCCGCGAGCTGTATCCGCTGGCGCAGGGCGACGGCGCGGTGGCGGTGAAGGTGCTCGGCCAGAACCGCTGGCAGGTGGACCGGCTGCGCTCACAGCTGGGCATCGTCACCGGAGATCTCAGCAGCAACCTGGCCGACATGCCGGGGCTGACCGTGGAACAGGCGGTGCTGTCCGGCTTCTTCGCCAGCTACGTGGTGCCGGCCTTCCGCGAGGTGACCACCGACATGCGCGCGCGCGTGGTCGAGACGCTGGCGATGACCGGTGCGCTGGCGCTGCGCGAACGCGCCTACGCCGAGCTGTCGGCCGGCGAGACCCGCCGCGTGCTGATCGCGCGCGCGCTGGTCAACCGGCCGCAGGCACTGCTGCTGGACGAGCCCTCCACCGGCCTGGATCTGGTCGCCCGCGAGCAGCTGGTGGCGACCATGCGCGTGCTGGCCCAGCAGGGCATCACTCTGGTGCTGGTGACCCACCACATCGAAGAAATCATTCCCGAGATCGAGCGTGTGGTGTTGCTGCGCGATGGCCGCGTGTTGGCCGATGGTACCCGCGCCGAGCTGCTGCGCAGTGAGCCCCTGTCGGCGGTATTCGGCGGGGTCATCACCGTGTGCGAGCAGGAAGGCCGGCTGACTGCGTACGCGGGGTAAGGCGACGCCCCCGGGAAACCCGTCGGGCTTGGGAAACCGGCGGGCCCGGGAAACCGACTCAACCCCCTCGTCATGCCGTCCCGTCATGTTGTCGGTGCAGCGGGCCGGGTTTCGGCCCGCTGCACCCGGCCTCAGAATCGCAGCGCCAGCGCGCGCGATTCGATCGGTGCCATCCGGCTCTGGTCCTGCAGCTGCAGATCGCGCAGCTCATACGGCGCACCGAAGCCGGCCGGCAGTGTGGCCTGATCGAACGGCAGCACCAGCGGGCCGACGCCCGGGCCATCGAACCAGGCCGCCGCATGCGCCTGCGCGACTGGCTTCAGCTGGCCATCGCGGCCGGTGGCATACAGCGTGCCGCGTGCCTCGTAACGGCCGGCCGTAGCCACCTGCACCGGCAGCGCCACCCGGCGGCTGGCCGGGTCCGGCGCCGCCTGGCCACTGAAGCGCGCGGTCGGCCGCGCCACCGCGAAGGCCACCTTGCCATCGCGCAGCACGCCGTCGGCCTGGGCGAACACCTGCAGTTCCCATAGCCCCTGCACGCTGCCCACCTCGGCCGGGATCCGCACCTGCGCGCGCAGGGCGCCATCGGTGGAGCGCAGCAGGCGCTGCGGCCAACTGCGGCCATCCGGCGCGACCAGCAGCGCTTCACCGCCCAGGCCACCGCGCCGTGACGCAAGCTGCGCGGCGCTGGCGCCGTCTTCCAGCAGGCGCGCCTGCAGCTGTACGTTGCCACCGGCCAGCACCTGCGCCTGGTTGGCCTGCACCTCCAGCCGCAGCGGACTGTTCGGCTCCAGCACCTGCACCACGTAGCGGCCCTGCGCCTGTGCGCTGCGCAGCGTATAGCCACCCACCGCACTGGCCGCGCCGGTGCGCAGCATGCTGCTGCCATCGTTCACCGGCATCCCGGCGTCCTGCAGCGCGCGTGCATCGACACTGCGCGCCACGCTGCTGCGCCCGGCCGGATCACGTACCTGCAGCGCGCTGGCGGGCAATGCACGCGCGCCTTCGGCCGGGCTCAGCTGGATCACCGCGTCCGCTGCGGTCAGCGGCAGAACGATGCCGCGTTGCAGCTGCGCCCCATCCACCTGCTGCCAATAACTGCGGCTGACCGAGGCATACGGTGTTGCGGTCTGCAATGGCTGTGCCGGGTCCAGCGCCCAGGCGAAGGACAGCGGCGCGTGTTCGCTTGCATCGGCCGGCAACGGCGCGGCCACCAGCGCAGCGGGCACCTGATCGCCGGCACGTGCGGCATTCAACGGCTGCGCAGCCTGCGCTGTGGAGAGGGACAGCACCGCCAGCACCGCGCTGGCCAGCAAGGTGGAATGGATTGTCATGGTCGTCTCCCTCACTGGGTCAGGTCGTTGCGCAGGATCGTGCCGAGGCCGAAGCACTCGCGACGGCTCTGGTTGTGGCTGAGCGGCTCAGCGCCCTGGGTACGCTGCGTGTCGGTGAACCAGGTGGTGCCGGCGGCCTTCTGGCTGCTGCACTCCAGAAAGCCGTCGGAGCAGGACGACAGCCAGTTCTGGGTGAACTCCAGGCCGACATTGGCGGCATACCCCCCGCAGTAGCTGTTGCTGTCCCACACCGCCGATTCGACATCGCTGCCGACCACCGCGCGGAACGGTTTGGGCAGCGCCGGGCGGCCAGCGGTGCCATACAGGTTCTGCGCGTTGTAGGTGGCCATGCTGGCCACCTGCTGCTGGCGCACGGCATCGTTCTTGTAGCCCAGCAACCAGCCCAGCGAGGTTTCAAAGGTATTGCCGTTGAGCACTGCATCGGCCAGCGGCGTACCGGCCGAGGACGGTGCCAGCGCGGTGACCTTGCGCACCGTGCGGATGATCTTCGGGTAGCGGCTGTCGTAGGTCGGGTTGGACAGGATCCAGCGCACCACGTTGCCGCCGTTGGAATGGGTGATCACCACCAGCTGGGTGATGCCGCGGCTGTCGATGAAGCGGGTCAGCTGGTTGGCCAGGCAGCCGGCGGCCTCCGGCTTCCACATGTACTGGGTGAAGTCGCAGTTGATGACCACATAGTTGCTGCTGTTCGGCAGGCCCTGGCGCACGGTGTCGATGATGGCCGGCTGCCAGTAGTCCTGGGTGGCATTGGTCTGCGCGCCGGTGCCATGCACGAAGGCCACGCCGACCACATCGGCGGCCTGCGCCGGTGCGGCGGCCAGCCCCAGGAGCAGGGCCAGGACGGTACTTCCTGTTGCGGTGCTGCGCATCGCTTCTCTCCCTCTGTCAGCGGATCCCCCCGACCCGGCTGGAACTGGACGGCGCTGGCGCTCGCCGTTGCGCCGATGCTCGCGGCGCAGGCGCGTGAAAGTCCGTGCGCTGCGCCCTGATTCAGGAGATTGACAACCTTCGATGACGGTTTTCGCATCGCGGCACGGACCATGCCGGGTCTGGCCGTATGACCGATGGCCACTGCAGTGTCGTATCCGGGCTGCGATCATGGCGCGGAGTTTTTCTTTGGAGCCCGTCCATGTCGCTGATTTCCCCCCCTGCCCGTCCGCTGCTCGGCCTGGCCGTTGCCATGGCCCTGGCCGGCTGTGCGGCCACCGCCGCCAAGCCGACCGCCGTCGAAGCCAACATCACCACCAAGGCGGTCGGCTACCTGGACAAGGATGCGGTTCCGGCCAGCCTCGATCTGGTGCCGGCGCCGCCGGTGGCCGGCTCAGCCGCCCTCGCGCTGGACGAACAGGTCAGCCGTGAAGCCCGTGCGCTGCGTGGCAGCCCGCGCTTCGCCCAGGCCGGCGTCGATGCCGAGCTCGGCTTCCCGGAAGGCGCCAACCACTTCTCCTGCGCCGCCGATATCGACGTCGACGCGGTGAAGACGCCGGCGCTGTACCGCCTGCTGGAGCGCAGCCGGATCGACGCCAGTGCCGCCACCAAGGCCGCCAAGAACCACTACCAGCGGCCGCGCCCGTTCATGGTCAATGGTGAGCCGACCTGCTCGCCGAAGGATGAAGAGGGCCTGCGCAAGAACGGCTCCTACCCGTCCGGCCATACCTCGATCGGCTGGGCCTGGGCGCTGATCCTGTCGGAGATCGCACCGGACCGTGCCGATGCCATCCAGGCCCGCGGCCGCAACTACGGCGAGAGCCGCCTGGTGTGCAACGTGCACTGGCAGAGCGACATCCTGGAAGGCCGCTTCATGGGCGCCGCCGCCGTGGCCCGCCTGCACGACAACGCGGCGTTCAACAAGGACCTGCTGGCCGCGCGCAGGGAAATCGCCGCCGCACGCAAGGCCGGCCTGCATTCCAGCCGTGACTGCACCACCGAGAATGCGGTGCTGAAGATGCGCCCGCAGAGCGCGTTGTAAGCCACGTCTCTGTAGAGCCGAGCCATGCTCGGCTCAGAGCAGCCGAGCGCAGGCTCGGCTCTACAGGAAGCAGGAAACAGAAGGGCCGGCAGTGCGCCGGCCCTTCTTCATTGCATCAATGCAGCAACCGCATCAGAACTTTGCGGTGAACTCCACGCCCCAGGTACGCGGCTCGTTGAGGAAGCCGGTCAGGTTGTTGAAGTCGATCGCACCGACCACGCGGGTCTGGTTGGTCAGGTTGCGGCCGAACACGGCCACGTCGTACTGGCCGTAATCCCAGTTGTAGCCCAGGCGCAGGCCGCCTTCCAGCGAACTACGGCCGCGGAATTCCGGCGACTCGTAGATGAAGAAGTTCACCGCACTGCGGTAGGCCCAGTCGGTGTAGGCATACAGCTCGCTGCCGTCGCTGAGCGGGAAGCCCACGCGCAGGGTCGCGTTGTGGATCCACTTCGGTGCCTGCGGCAACGGGTTGCCGTTGACCAGCGCATAGGTCTGGCCGTTGATCACCGTGGTCGGGTCGGTGATGGTGCAGCCACCGCCGCAGATCGCCACCGCCAGGTTCTTGTCCTTGATCTCGGTGTCGTTGTAGCTGCTGCCGAAGGTCAGCAGCACGTTGTCGGCCAGGTAGGCCTCCAGGTCCAGCTCCACGCCCTGGCCGATGGTCTTGTCGGCATTGAGCAGGGTGGCGGTGTTGTTGGCGCCGCCCACGGCGATCAGCTGCTGGCCATCGACGTCGTAGCGGAACACGCTCAGGCCCAGGCGTGCACGACGCTCGAACAGGTCGGCCTTGATGCCGGCTTCATACGAGATCACCTTCTCCGAATCGGCCTGCGACAGGCCCGGCGCGAAGGCCAGGCGACCCTGGATCGACGGCGCGCGGAAGCCCTTGGCAACACGGGCATAGGCGTTGATGTCGTCGGTCAGCTTGTACACGCCGCTGAGATCCCAGCTGACGTCGTTGACGTCGGTGTTGGCCAGGTACGGGCCGCTGACCGGGGTGCCGAACGGAACGGCCTGCAGCACGCTGGCGCTGAAGTCCTTCTTGTCCTGGGTGTAGCGCACGCCGGCGCGCAGCTTGAAGCGGTCGGTGACATCGAAGTCGCCCGAAGCGAACACTGCCCAGGCCTTGTTGCGCTGGTTCTGCACCACGTGCCCGGTCTGCGGGTTGCCCGGGGTCAGCGAGTCATAGTTGAAGTTGTTGATGGTCACGTCTTCATCGAAGTAGAAGACGCCGGCCTGCCAGTCGAAGCGGCCCCATTCGTTGGACTCGATGCGCACTTCCTGCGTCCACTGGCGGTGGTGCGGCAGGCCGTCGGCCGACTCGGACGAGAACGGAATCAGGCCCGGGCCGTAGTTGCCGGCACCGAGGAAGGCCGCACCGTAGCCACCGTCGATGTCACCACGGTTGAGCGATTCGGCGGTCTCGTAGCCGGTGATCGAATGCAGGGTGACCGAGCCGAGGTTCCACTGCAGGCGCGCGCTGCCGCCCCAGGTTTCCAGGTCGGAGAAGTTGACGCCGTCGTTGGCGACCTTGTCGCGGTCGAAGTTCTCGACCAGCGAATTGCCACCCTTCTCGATGATGTTGGCGCGGAACAGGCGTGCGGTGCCGTTGAGCTTGCGCTTGTGCAGGTTGAACAGCGCTTCGAAATCGTCGCCCTCGTACAGGAACTGCACGCGGCCGGCGGCTTCGTCATAGCCTTCGAAGCCACTGTTGGGCGCGCCGACGCGGGTGTTGTCGACCCAGTCGTCGCGGCGCTGGTAGATCGCCGAGACACGTGCCGACCAGCGATCGGTCAGCGGACCGCCATAGGCGCCCTGCACGTTCCAGCTGTTGTAGCTGCCGTAGCCCACGCGCACGTAGCCATCGGCGTCCTGCGACGGGCGCGCCGAATCGAACTTGACCACGCCGGCCGGGGTGTTGCGGCCGAACAGCGTGCCCTGCGGGCCGCGCAGCACTTCCACGTTGGCCAGGTCGAACAGCGGGAAGCCCTTCAGCAGCGGGCTTTCCTGCACCACGTCGTCATACACCAGCGACACCGGCTGCGAAGCATTGAGGTCGAAATCGGTGTTGCCCAGGCCGCGGATGTAGAAGCGCGGGAAGGCACGGCCGTAGGACGACTCGATGTTGAGGCTGGGCACGCGCGCGGCCAGGAAGCGGATGTCATCGCCGGCCGAGCCGAGCACATCCAGCTTCTCGCCCTGGATCGCGCTCAGTGCGACCGGTACGTCCTTGGCGTTCTCGACGCGGCGCTGCGCGGTCACCTGCAGGGCATCGAGGGCAACCGGATCCTTGGCGGCAGGGGTTTCCTGGGCGGCTGCTACCAGCGGCAGCAGGGCGGAAAGAGCGGCAACGAGGGGGCGCGCGACCGGAAATCGGCCACGGGAAGTGCGGGTCGGAGACATGGCGGTAGGCTGTGTTTGGAGGGGTGGTAAAACGGCGCTACCAGATAATTGTTGCAATACAGCACCTGCGCCGCAAATGCCGGCCGTTCATGGCGCCGTCGCCCGCGCCCCCGGCGGCTCGCTAGACTCGGGGTTTCCACCGCGACGGACCCGCCGCCATGACCCAGTGGTACTTCCATGCCTCCGCCCAGGCCGAACGCATCGGCCCGCTTGATGACCAGGCTGCACGCCGCTACGCGCAGGCCAATCCGCGCGCCCTGGCCTGGTGCCAGGGCATGAGCGGGTGGGCACCGATCGCCGAGGTGGCCGAGCTGCAGTCGCCCGCCACGGGCATGCCCAACACCCCGCCCCCGGTCCCGGCAGCGAGCAGCGGACGGGCCGACGACATCGAATTCCGCATCGTCGGCCATGAGATGCAGTTCGTGGAAATCGAGCTGGACCCGGGCGAAAGTGCGGTGGCCGAGGCCGGCGCACTGATGTTCAAGGACGCTTCGGTGCAGATGGACACCGTGTTCGGCGACGGCTCGCACAGCGGCCAGGGCGGCGGCTTCATGGGCAAGGTGATGGCCGCCGGCAAGCGCGTGCTGACCGGCGAGAGCCTGTTCGCCACGCTGTACACCCATACCGGCCAGGGCAAGGCCAAGGTCGCCTTTGCCGCCCCCTACCCCGGCACCGTGCTGGCCATGAAGCTGGACCAGCATGGCGGCCGCCTGGTCTGCCAGAAGGACAGCTTCCTGGCCGGCGCACGCGGCGTGCAGATCGGCGTGCAGTTCCAGCGCAAGATCATGACCGGCCTGTTCGGCGGCGAGGGCTTCATCATGCAGAAGCTGGAGGGCGACGGCTGGGTGTTCATCCACGCCGGTGGCTGCGTGGTCGAGCGCGAACTGGCCGCCGGCGAGCGCCTGGACGTTGATACCGGCTGCGTGGTGGCCTACCACCCGACTGTGGACATGGACGTACGCCGGGTGGCCGGTATCAAGAGCATGCTGTTCGGCGGCGAAGGCGTGTTCCTGGCCACGCTGACCGGGCCCGGCAAGGTCTGGCTGCAATCGCTGCCGTTCTCGCGCCTGGCCGGCCGCATGTGGATGGCCGCGCCGCAGGGCGGCGGCCAGAGCCGTGGCGAAGGCTCGGTGCTGGGCGGAATCGGCCGCATCCTGGACGGTGACAACCGGTTCTGAGCCACTCGCTCGCTGGGTGCCGACCCAGGTCGGCACCTACCACCGCGTTTTCCTGAATGGGCGGGGCTCCCCACCCTGCCCGGCCCGCCGTGGCTTCGGTATGCTGGCGCCCTTTCCCGAGCCCGGCGCCGTGAGCGCACTGCCGATGAGCCTGTTCCACCCCCGCATGCTGCTGTCCGTCGCCCTGATCGGCCTGCTGGCCGGGTGCGGTGGCGATCCGGTGCGCCCCACGCCACCGCCGGCGCCGACGGTCGTGCCGCAGGCCAAGCCGGTGAAGATCGGTATCGCCCTCGGTGGCGGCGCAGCCAAGGGCTTTGCCCACATCGGCGTGATCAAGATGCTCGAGGCCAACGGCTTCGAACCGGTGGTGGTATCGGGCACCAGCGCCGGCAGCGTGGTCGGCGCCCTGTATGCCAGCGGCATGGACGCGTTCCAGATGCAGAGCAGAGCAGTGGCGCTGGACGAAGCCAGCATCCGCGACGTGCGCCTGTTCTCCGGCGGCCTGGTGCAGGGCCAGAAGCTGCAGGATTACGTCAACGAGCAGGTCGCCAACCGCCCGGCCGAGCGCCTGAAGAAGCCGTTCGCCGCCGTCGCCACCCAGCTGGAAACCGGCGAGCGCGCGATCTTCGTGCGCGGCAACGTCGGCCAGGCCGTGCGCGCCTCGAGCAGCATTCCCGGCGTGTTCGAACCGGTGAAGATCGGCGGCCGCAACTACATCGATGGCGGCGTGGTCAGCCCGGTGCCGGTGGATGCCGCGCGCCAGCTCGGCGCCGACTTCGTGATCGCCGTGGACATCTCCAGCAAGGCCAGCGGCAAGGCACCGACCGGCATGCTCGGCATCGTCAACCAGTCGATCTCGATCATGGGCCAGCGCCTGGGCGAACAGGAACTGGCGCGCGCCGACATCGTGATCCGGCCGAAGGTGCTGGACATCGGTGCCGCCGATTTCAGCCAGCGTGGTACCGCGATCCTGGAAGGCGAGAAAGCCGCGATGGCGGCGATGCCGCAGATCCGCGCCAAGATCCAGCAGCTGCAGAAGGCACGCGCCGCCGCCGCTGCCCCGGCTCCGGTGGTCGCACCGAAGTGCGAGGAAGCCTCGCGCCTGGGCAAGCTGATGGGCCGCAAGGACAAGTGCTGATCCGTTGATGCCTGGCCCCCGGCAGCGCCCGGGGGTCGCTCAGGGCTCCAGCTGCGACAGCGGCAGCGCCTGGAAGCCTTTCACGGTGCGCAGCACGAAGCTGGAATTGGCATCGGCCACGCCGCCGGCGTTGAGCAGCCGGTCCAGCAGGAAGTGCGAGAAGTGCTCCAGGTCACGCACGTACACGTGCAGCAGGTAGTCCATGTCGCCGGTCAGGGCGTGGCAGGCCACCACCTCGTCCCAGCCCTGCACGCTATCCACGAAGTGGCCGATGGCGGCCTGGTCGTGCTTCTCCAGCTGCACGCGCACGAAGGCCTGCAGGCCCAGGCGCAGCTGGCGTGGCTCCAGGCGCGCGCCATAGCCGACGATCACGCCTTCGCTTTCCAGGCGCTGCAGGCGGCGCAGGCAGGCCGAGGGCGAAAGATTCACCCGCGCCGCCAGTTCGGCGTTGGTGGCGCGCCCATCCCGCTGGATTTCAGCCAGCAGGCGTATATCCGTGCGATCGAACTGGACTTCTCCGGCCATTGTTGCCCCGCAACATGGTGAGTACGCAAGGATATTGCGCCAACAAGGCCAATCGACGCAACTTTTGCAACCCTGTTGCGCGCCGCCTGCCCTAGCATCGTGGGTATCCCGTCAAGGAGCTTCCCATGGACCTCGCCCAGCCCCGCCGCGTCGAACACCAGCAGACCGACAAGGGCTACGTGCCGGTGTACACCACCGCGCTCGTCGAGCAACCGTGGGAGACCTACAGCGCCGACGACCACGCCACCTGGAGCACGCTGTACCAGCGCCAGCGCGAGCTGCTGGTCGGCCGCGCCTGCCAGGAGTTCCTGGACGCGCAGGACGAGATGGGCATGAGCGCGCACATGATTCCGCGCTTCGACCAGCTCAACGAAGTGCTCGGTGCCGCCACCGGCTGGACCCTGGTCGGCGTCGAAGGCCTGCTGCCGGAACTGGATTTCTTCGACCACCTGGCCAACCGCCGTTTCCCGGTGACCTGGTGGATCCGTCGCCCGGACCAGATCGACTACATCGCCGAACCGGACCTGTTCCACGACCTGTTCGGCCATGTGCCGCTGCTGATGAACCCGGTGTTCGCCGACTACATGGAGGCGTACGGCCGTGGCGGCGTCAAAGCCCACGCCATCGGCCCGGATGCACTGCAGAACCTGACCCGCCTGTACTGGTACACGGTCGAGTTCGGCCTGATCGACACGCCCGACGGCCTGCGCATCTACGGTGCCGGCATCGTGTCGTCGAAGGGCGAATCGCTGTACTCGCTGGAATCGGCCGCGCCCAACCGCATCGGCTTCGACCTGCAGCGCATCATGCGCACCCGGTACCGCATCGACACCTTCCAGAAGACCTACTTCGTCATCGACAGCTTCGAACAGCTGATGCAGGCGACCTCGCCGGACTTCACCCCGATCTACGCCGCACTGGCCGACCAGGCGCATCTGCCGGCCGGTGACGTGCAGGCCGACGACCGCGTGTTCCAGACGGGCACCGGCGAAGGCTGGGCCGACGGCGGCGACGTGTAAGCGCGCAGCACACACCACTTCGCACGGAAAACGGCGCACCCGGGTGCGCCGTTTTCGTTGATGCCGTCCGTGCACCGCACCTGTGGCGCAGGCAAGGGCAGGGCACTCAGGCGTCCACCGCCCGGCAGGAACCGCGCACCATCAACTGCGGATGCACGCTGGCTGCGGTCGGCGCATCCGGCAGGTCGGTCTGCACCAGCATCGCTGCGGCCATGCGGCCGATGTCGGACACGTGGCGCCGCACCGAGGTCAGCGGTGGCCACAGCCGCGAGGCCAGCGGACTGTCGTCATAGCTGACGATCGACAGCTGCTGCGGCACCGCGATGCCCGCACGCAGCGCCACCTGGTACACACCGGCGGCCATCTCGTCGTTGCCGGCGAAGATCGCGCTGGGCCGGCCTTCGCCGAGCAGCAGGCGTTCGGCCGCATGCACACCCGATTCGAAGGTGTCACCGGCCTCCAGCACGCGCTCGCCGGGCAGGGTGAGGCCGGTCTGCGCCAGACGGTCTAGGAAACCATCGGTGCGCTCACGCGCCGCGCGCCGGTCGCCCGGCCCGGCAATCACCGCAATGTCACGGTGGCCAAGCGAGAGCAGGTAACCGGCCGCCGCCGCCGCACCGTCGCGGTCGTGGGTGACCACCGCCTGCACATCATCATCGGAGGCATGCGCGTTGATGCGCACGTAGCGGCAATCGATGTCATCGAGCATCTGCGCCAGCGCGGCCGATTCGGACGCGCGCGGCCCCAGGATCACGCCGTGCAGCTTCTGCTGCTGCACGAAACGGCGCACGCCCTGCGGGCATTCCGGATCCTGGCTGTCGCAGGGATGCACCACCAGCTCATAGCCAGTGCCGCGCAGCGCTTCCAGCGCGCCGTGCTGCAGGTCGACGATGCATTGCGCGCCGGGGTCGTCATACACCAGGCCGATCAGGAAGGAGCGGCGGAATGCGAGTCCGCGCGCCAGCGGGTCGGGCACGTAACCGACCTCTCGCATCAACGCCTCGACCTTGTCGCGGGTGTCCTTGCGCACCAGCGGCGAGTTGTTGATGATCCTTGAAACCGTTTTCTTGGACACTCCCGACAGTCGTGCGATGTCGTTGATCGTGGCAGCCTTGCCCTTCGATGCCGGCAACGCGGCATCGCTAATAATTCGCACTGACATGTATAGAACCAGGTAAGTCGGAAAATTCTAGCCTTGCGCCCGCGGGCGCGACGTTGCGGAATGTCGCAGTGGACGGGGATCGCGTTCCGTTCGACCCGCTTCTACTGCAAGGAGTTCCATTGTGACGCTCGACTGTCTTCGCATCTGAACCGTTTTTCACGCGGGCTTGTCATGCAAGCCAGCACGACACACGCATCCACACCCACATTCCCTTAACCAGGCTCCGCTACAGTCGGGGCATGGACCTGCAGACTTCTCCGTTTCCGGCGTTCCGTGGCCGCGACCGGTTGATCGCCGCAGTCGACGCGGCGATGACCTCCGGTGACGCCGAGCGCATCACCGCCGACCTGCAGCTGGCGCTGCAGGAAGCCATAACCGATAGCCGCATCGAATTGCCCGAATGCGTGCACCGTCCGGTCAGTGATCATTACGCGCGACGTCCGCTGTACCACAGCCGCGAACACGGCTACAGCGTGATTGCCATGAGCTGGGGCCCGGGGCAGGGCACGCCGCTGCACGACCACGATGCCATGTGGTGTGTGGAGGGCGTGTGGTTGGGCGAACTGGAGATCACCCGTTACGAGCTGCTGGAATGTGCCGGCGAGCGCTGGCGATTCCGCCGCCACGCGGCGCTGCGCGGAGGCTGTGGCAGCGCCGGCAGCCTCATCCCACCGCACGAGTACCACACCCTGCGCAATGCCAGCGATCAGGCGCTGGCCATTTCGGTGCACGTGTACGAAGCGCCGATGGAGCGTTCTGCCGTGTTCGACCCGCTCGGTGGCGACTGGTACCAGCGTCGCATCCAGTCGCTGCAGGCCGACCCGGCCTGATCCAGGCCCCGGGCAGGGCGCGCGCAGCGTCTTCGCAGCGCGCGTGGCATCATGCGCCGCTGCGCTGCCGGGCCCGGCAGCCATCCGCGACGCCCTGGCGGGCAAGGAGCAAGACGATGTCCAGCGCTGATCCGCGCCTGCGCGCACTGTTGAAGCTGGCACCGGTGATCCCGGTGTACACCCCCGAAGATGTGAATGAAGCGGTCCACGTGGCCCAGGCGCTGTTCCGCGGTGGCCTGCCGGTGATCGAAGTGACCCTGCGCACGCCACAGGCGCTGGATGCGATCAAGGCCATGGTCGAGGCCGTGCCCGATGCGGTGATCGGTGCCGGCACCGTGCTCAACGCCGCGCAGATGCAGGCGGCGAAGCAGGCCGGCGCACGTTTCGCAGTGTCACCCGGTGCAACACCGACGCTGTATGCCGCCGCGCGCGATGCCGACCTGCCGTACCTGCCCGGTGCTGCCACGGCTTCGGACCTCATCCTGGGTCTGGAACACGGCACGGACACGTTCAAGTTCTTCCCGGCGGTGCAGGCCGGCGGTGCCGCGCTGCTGGCCGCCTGGCACGGCCCGTTCGCCGAGGTGCGCTTCTGCCCGACCGGTGGCATCAGCGCACAGACCGCACCGCAGTTCCTGCACCTGCCCAACGTGCTGTGCGTGGGCGGTTCGTGGCTGACCACGCCGGCGCTGCTGCAGACCCGCGACTGGGATGCCATTGAACGCCTGGCCCGTGAAGCGTCGGTGCTGGCCAGCTGAATCCCGGCATCGATCGTCGATAGTTTGATCGTGATCAAAGCGCCGGCCTCGAGCCGGCGTCATTCTGTGGGCAAGCGCACTACGGAGATCCGAACATGCATTCCACCATGAAGGCCGCCGTCGTACGTGAGTTCGGCAAGCCACTGGTCATCGAGGAAGTCGCGGTACCACGCCCGGGGGCGGGCGAGGTGCTGGTCAAGATCGAGGCCTGTGGCGTCTGCCACACCGACCTGCACGCCGCCGAGGGCGACTGGCCGGTGAAACCGAACCCGCCATTCATCCCCGGCCACGAGGGCGTGGGGCACGTCGTGGCCGTGGGAGGCGGGGTAGGGCACGTCAAGGAAGGCGACAGGGTCGGCATCCCCTGGTTGTACTCGGCCTGTGGCCATTGCGAACACTGCCTGGGTGGCTGGGAAACGCTGTGCGAGACACAGCGCAACACCGGCTACTCGGTCAACGGCGGCTTCGCCGAGTACGCACTGGCCGATGCCAACTATGTCGGCCTGCTTCCGAAGGACGTGGGCTTCGTCGAGATCGCACCGGTGCTGTGTGCCGGCGTGACCGTCTACAAGGGGCTGAAGGTCACCGACACCAAGCCCGGTGACTGGGTGGCGATCTCCGGTATCGGCGGCCTGGGCCACATGGCGGTGCAATACGCCCGCGCGATGGGCCTGAACGTGGCCGCAGTGGACGTGGACGACAGCAAGCTGGCGCTGGCGCGGCAGCTCGGTGCACAGGTCACCGTCAACGCGCGCACCACCGATCCGGCCGCGTTCCTGAAGAAGGAAATCGGCGGCGCACACGGCGCGCTGGTCACCGCGGTGTCACCGAAAGCGTTCGAACAGGCGCTGGGCATGGTCCGCCGCGGCGGCACCGTGTCGCTCAACGGGCTGCCGCCGGGCAACTTCCCCCTGGACATCTTCAGCATGGTGCTCAACGGCATCACCGTGCGCGGCTCGATCGTCGGCACCCGGCTGGACCTGCAGGAATCGCTGCAGTTCGCCGCCGAAGGCAAGGTCGCCGCCACGGTCAGCACCGCCCGCCTGGAGAGCATCAACGACGTGTTCGCGCGCATGCATGCGGGCACCATCGAAGGCCGCGTGGTGCTCGACTTCGCCGCCTGACCGTCTGTGCATGGCCGCCGTCGTTCCGTATCCCTCTCCCACGGGCACGGCGGCCATGCCGATCCACCGGGTCGGATCCCATCGGCCCCTGTCCGATGGGCTCTGACCCATTGCAACCGGACGGCACGACCGCATCGCACCGCCGTACAATGCGCGCATGCCCGGCCTGCTCAAGACCCTGTTCCTGTCCGTCGTCGCCCTGATCGGCGGCGTGCTGTCGCTGGCGCTGGTCAGCAGCGTTGCCAGCTGGCTGCCGCCGCTGCTGGGAATGGCGCCGCACAACAACAGCGTGCAACTGGGCTGGGACCTGGCGTTCAGCGTACTCGGTGGCATCGCCGGTATTTCCTTCGCCACCTACTACGCGCCATGCTGGCCACGTTCGCACGGCTTCTCGATCTGGTCGCTGATCGCGCTGGGCTGCGCCTACGCCGTGTGGAGCGCAGGCGCCGATTTCCCGCTGTGGTTCGTCATTTCGCTGCTGGTGTCGCTGCCGGTGCAGTTGCTGTTGGGCTGGTGGTTCGGCCGCCGCGCCTCGCGCGATCCGCGCTGAGCGCATACTGGTAGTGCCGACCGCTGGCCGGGAACCTTTGCCACCCTGCAGTTGCCGGCCAGCGGCCGGCACTACCGCTTCAGCGTCGGCAGCGACTGCTTCAAGCGCTCGATGCCCTGCCACGGATTTCCCTTCAATCGCTTCGCCCGCGCCAGTGCCTTTGCCATCGGAAACGCGTCAGCCGCGCTGACGCGCGCCAGTTCCTCCCAGCGCAGCGGTACGGCCACACCTGCGGAGTCACGCGCACGCAGCGACCATGAACACACGCTGGTCGCGCCGCGCGTGTTGCGCAGCCAGTCAATGAAGATGACGCCGCCACGCTTGGCCTTGCTCATCGTCGCCACGTAGCGGTCCGGTTGTTCCAGCGCCATGGCCTGGGCGAAGGCCTCGCAGAATGCCTTGGCCTGCTCCCAGTCCGCCTTCGGCTGCAGCGGCACCACCACATGCACGCCCTTGCCGCCGGACAGCCGCAGAAAGCTCTCCAGCCCGACCTTCAACAGCCGGTCACGCACATCGCGTGCCCCTGCTTTCACCTGCGCCCAGCTCACGCCTTCACCCGGATCAAGATCGAACACCAGCCGGTCCGGATGCTCGGGATCGGCCACGGTGGCGCCCCATGGATGCAGCTCCAGCACATTCATCTGCACCAGCTGCAACAGCCCGCGCGCATCGTCGATATAGACGTAGTCCTCGCGGCCGCTCTTCTGCTGCAGCGGTATCGCATGCACCGCATCACCCAGGCCGGGGCCGTGGTGCTTCTGGAAGAAGCACGCCTTGCCCACGCCGTCCGGGCAGCGCAGCAGCGACAATGGCCTGCCCGCGATCTCCGGCAGGATCCAGCGCGCCATGCGAAGGTAGTAATCGGCCACATCGCCCTTGCTCGCCTTCTGCCTTGGAAACACGATGCGTTCGGGGTGGGTGATCTGCACGTCGTCACCGGCTTGCGTGTTGGCTGTACTCACATCCAGATCCTCCATCTGCTTGTCGCTGCGCAGCCGCTTGAAGCTGGCCTGGCGCAGCAGGCCTTCCTTGCCCCAGCCTCGGAAGGCCACCTCGGCCACCGTCACCGGCTTCACCCAGCGCACGCTGGCAGCGCGGAAGGGGACATGCGCAGGCAGTTCCAGCACCGGCGTCTTCACCGCCAGCGGCCGCAATGCATGAAGCACCGTGCGCAGGCTCTGATCGTCGAAGCCGGTACCGACGCGGCCCACATAGCGCAGCCCGCCCTTGTCCGGCGCCGCCAGCAGCAGCGAGCCGAATCCCACCCGTGAGCCCTTGGGTGCGGTATGGCCGACAATCACGAACTCATCGGCATCTTCGTGCTTCACCTTCACCCAGCTGCGCGCACGCACGTTGACGTATGGCGCATCCACCTGCTTGCTGACGATGCCCTCGAAGCCGGCATCGCCACTGGCCTCGAACACCTGCGGGCCGTGGTCGATCACATGTTCGCTGAAGGCCAGCGTGCCCGGCGCAGACCCGATGAGTGCCTTCAGCAGCGCCTTGCGTTCCAGCAACGGTGCGCGGCTGATATCGACCCCCGCAACACCTGGCAGATCGAACACGATGTAGCGCAGCGGTTGCTTGGAGCTGCCATCGATCACCCGCTGCAACGCGGAGAAGTCGCTGCGCCCTTGTGCATCCAGTACCACCAGCTCGCCATCCAGGCGTGCGTCACCTACCGGCAGCGCCTTCAGCGCCTGCACCACCTCAGGGAAGTCAGTGGTCCAGTCCAGACCATTGCGTGAGCGCAGCTTCACCTCACCGTCGTGCAGATCGGCCAACAGACGATAGCCGTCCCACTTGATCTCGTGCAGCCAGCGATCGCCGTCCGGCGCGGTGTCGCGGTGGTCGGTCAGCTGTGGCTTGAAGTCGTGTGGGTACGGTGTGTCGCGCGCACCCTCCAGTCGCAGTGCGCGGGCATGCCAACGGCCATCGGCCTTGCGGCTGCGCCTGGCCGGGGCAGCGCGCGCCGCCTTCTTCGCGGAGCGCTTTTGTTCCGCCGTTGCACGCTTCGGCACCGGGCCTTCCAGCAGATCATCGGCCTCCGCATCGCGCGCGTCATCGTCGTCGCGCTTGATCAGCAGCCACTGGACCTGGCGTCCCTTCATTGTCGTTCGCACCAGCTTCCAGCCACCGGCCAGCCGTCGCCCATGCAGCACGAAGTCGATCTTGCCTGCCGCCAGCGCCGCCAGCGGATCACCCTCGCAGGCCCAGGTGCCCTGGTCGAACACCTCGACATGTCCCGCACCGTAGTGACCTTCAGGGATGTCGCCCTCGAAGGCGGCGTAGGACAGCGGATGGTCTTCCACTTCCACCGCCAGCCGCTTCTCACCCGCCCGCAGCGAAGGGCCTTTCGGCACCGCCCAGCTTTTCAGCACACCATCCATTTCGAGGCGGAAATCGTAGTGGCGCGAGCTGGCATGGTGCAGCTGGATGACGAAGGTCGGCCGCCGCTTCGGATCTCCCTGGGCGGGGGTGTCGTCAGGCTCCGGCGTCTGCCCGGTACCTCCGCCGAGGCGACGCTTGCGTCGGTACTGGTGCAGCGACATCACTCAGCCTGCCTTGCGCCGCGCGGTCTTCTTGGCGGCCTTCTTGACGGCCTTCTTTGCCACCTTCTTCGCCGGTGCCTTGCGGCTCGCATTCTTCTTCGCCGGTGTGCGCGTGTTGGCATCCAGGCTCTTCTGCAGCAGCGCCATGAAATCAACCACGTTGGTGGCCGCATCTTCATGTGGCGCCGGCTCCTCTTCCACCCGGGTGGTGCCTCCTTTGGACTTGATCCGCTTGTTCAACACCTTGTGCAGGCGCTCGCGGAACTCATCGTGATACTGCGTCGGATCCCAATCACCGGCCATCGACTCGACCAGCTGCGCGGCCATCGCTGTTTCCTTGCTGGTGATACGGTAGTCTGACAGCTTGCCAGTGGGCAGCTTGTAGTCCTCCGGATCCACCAGTTCCTGCGGATAGCGCAGGATCATGAGCACCAGCGCGTCTGCCTGCGGCATCACCGCGCACAGGTACTCACGCGTACGCACCACCACCCGCGCAATGCCGACCTTGCCGGTACTGCGCAGCGTTTCGCGCAACAGCACGTAGCCTTTTTCGGCTTTCCTGGCGGGCACCAGCAGATACGGCTTCTCGTAGTAGCGCGGGTCGATCTGCGCCGCATCCACGAATGATTCCACCTCCACGGCCTCGTGGCTCTCTGGAGCCGCCGAGCGGATGTCACCTTCCTCCAGCACGACATAGCTGCCCTTGTCGTACTCGTAGGCCTTGACGATGTCCTTCCAGGGCACTTCCTCGCCCGTATCGGCGTTGACCCGCTCGAAGCGGATCGGTTTGCGGTCACGTGAATCAAGCATGCGGAACTGCAGATCGACCTTGCGTTCGCCGGACATCAACGACACCGGCACATTGAGCAGGCCGAAGGACAGTGTGCCGGTCCAGATCGGGCGGGCCATGGGAACACCTGTGACGGGGCAGGGGACGCCCAGCTTCAATCCGGCGATGTAAACCACCCGTGTCGGTGCCGTGCAGGTGGCTTCTACGGAAAACAGTAGTGTCGGCCGCTGCCCGGCTGAGGCTCGCGGCCTGAAGTTTCCCGGGGTTGCCGGCCAGCAGCCGGCACTACTGCAGCAGCGGCCTCACCGCCGCAGCCGGAATATGGTCCAGCGCGCGCCAGGCGTCTTCCACCACCGGTCGCGCCTGCGACCAGCTCAACCGTGACTGCCCGCGCATCTGTTCCCAGTGTTCGGCCAGCTCCTCGCAGGTATCGGCCGCGTCACCGCGTGGCCAGTCGGCGGCGTGGGTGGTCAGCGCGAAGGCATAGACCGGGCACAGGTCGCGCCAGTTGCGATGGTTCTGACCGCGGCGCTCCTCGTAATCGCTCAGCATGTACTGCAGGTAGTCCTGCGCCACCGCCTGCGGGTCTTCCTGGCGACGTGCCCGGCGCTGCGCGGTGCGCTGGCCAAGCGGGTCGAGCAGGGCGTTGAACACGGACGGTGCGGGTCGCTCAAGACGGGGCATGGCCGGCTCCTGCAGTGGGGGCGGGTGGGCAGGAATACGCGCGGTGCCGTTACCGGGGGGTGAGCGAGATGTTCATGACGCCAGGTTCGCATCGGCTTTACCTGCCCGGCGCTGTAGTGGGAGTCCCCAGCGCAGGTAGCCAGACCATGAGCCGAGAGACCTCCCGCGACCCGCTGCGCGCGAACCATCCGCCGATTCCCGGCGAGCAGCGTGGCAAGCACGATGCAGACAACGCCGATTACCGCGGCACCGGCGCGCCGTTCTTTGACGCCGCACAGGGCGGCGAACATCTGCCGGTGAAGCGCCAGGCTGAACAGGCGGCGCAGGACCGCAAGGACGGCGGTGACCGCCATCGCGGCGGCCAGGAAAGCCCGCTCAGGCGCCGCGAGCGCAAGCAGCACGCCAGCGACAACCAGGACGAGGCGCTGGAGGAGACCTTCCCGGCCAGCGACCCCACCTCGCC
The DNA here is from genome assembly GCF_059515225.1 of Stenotrophomonas sp. CS3K5. Classification (NCBI taxonomy): domain Bacteria; kingdom Pseudomonadati; phylum Pseudomonadota; class Gammaproteobacteria; order Lysobacterales; family Lysobacteraceae; genus Stenotrophomonas; species Stenotrophomonas sp. CS3K5. The sequence continues at coordinate 83,513 of NZ_JCAKRX010000012.1, read as the reverse complement.
GTTCGTGCCGGCCAAGGCCCCCGATTGACGGGTCGCCTGCTGACATCCTGCACGGCGCGATGCCGGCCAGCGGCCGGCACGACCCGTCGGTCAGGAGACCTTCCCGGCCAACAGCCGGCGCTACCGCTTCATCGCCACGACCATTGCACACCCACGCTGGCGCGCCGCCCCGGCCCCGGCTCGTAGTAGCGGCCATTGCCATCGTTGACGATCACCGAGCCGATGTAGGCCTGGTCCAGCACGTTCTCCAGCCGCGCGAAGGCGCGCAGTTCTCCGCCCGGCAGCGCCCAGCGGCGCCCGCCTTCCAGGTGCAGCAGGGCGAAGCCCGGCGCGCGCTCGCTGGCCCCATCGTTGACCACGGTATCGCTGCTGGCGGTGGCCTCCAGCGCCCACTGCCAGTCGGCCGGCGTCCATTGCAGGCGGGCAAAGGCCTGCTGTCGGGGCACGCCCGGCAGGCGGCTGCCCGCAGTCACCGTGCTGTTCGCGGTCAGATACGGTGAGCGCACCTGTGCCTGCAGCCAGGTCCAGGCCAGCTGCAGTTCCAGCTGCTCGGCCAGCGCCTGCCGGTACTGCAGTTCCACGCCCTGGCGGCGGGTGCGGCCGATGTTGCGATAGGTGCTGCGACCACCGATGTTGCTGGCAACGGCCAGCTCGTTGTCGGTATCTGCACGGAACACGCTGATATCCAGCTGCGTTCCGTTCTGTGCATGCCATTTGCTGCCGACCTCGACGCTGCGGCTGCGGGCGGCGGCCAGATCCAGTGCCAGCCCGGCGTGCCCGTCAGCGCGATAGCCCAGTTCGTTGAAGGTGGGGGTCTCGAAGCCGCGACCGACTGCGGCGTGCAGCCGCCACTGCGGGCTGGCCTCGAAGCTGATGCCCGCCACCGGCGTGGTGGCCTGGTAGCGGCGGCGGCCACTGTCATCCGGGTTGCGCCCGGTGATGTAGCGGTCATCCGATTGGAATCGCACAGTGCTGTGGCGTACGCCCGCCAGCAGCGACCAGCGCGGGCTCCACTGCCACCAGGCCTGCGCGAACTGATCCAGGTTCTGCACGGTATCGATCTGGTCGCGACGCAGGCGTCCTCGCACGCCCAGCGTGCTGCCCACGAAGTTCTCGTAGCCGGTGCGATGCTGGCGCTGGCGGTCGGCGCTGAGCCCGGCCACCAGGTCCAGCGGCCGCCCGCCCACGTCGCCGTGCCAGCCCCATCGCGCGTCCAGCCCGCCGTAGCCGGCGTCCAGATCGATCACCCCGCCGGCATGCAGCGGGTTGGCCTGCGCGGTCGGCGGGATCGGCAGGTACTGGCTCACCGCGCGCTGGCCGGCGTAGCCCATCAGCTGCCAGCGCTGCGCCCCGGCCTCGCGGGTCCAGCGCAGGCCAGCCTGCTGCTGGCGCACCGATTTGCGGGTGTTGTACTGGTGCGCGACCGACGTGGCCTGGCGCGGGTCGGCCGCCACCTGGGCACGGGTCAGGCCCAACGGGTCCTGCGCATCGGGCGCGTCCAGCGCATTGAGCAGCAGCTCCAGCCGTCCACCGCCCAGATCGCCGCCGATGCGCGCATTGAGCGATTCGCGGCGTGCACGGCTGTGATCACGCCAGCCGTCGGTACGGAAATGGCTGGCCGCGATGTTGTAGTCCAGTCCACGGCCGGCGCCCTTCAGCTGCGCGCCCACACTGAGCGTGTTGTCGGCACCGGCGTTGAGGCGCAGCCGCCAGGGATCATCGGCCTGGCCCCGTGCGCTCCACACCTGCAGCACGCCGCCGGAGGAGTTGCCGTACAGCGCGGAGAACGGCCCGCGCAGCACCTCGATGCGCTCGGCACCCAGCAGGCTGGCGTGCGACAGCTGGCCCTGGCCGTCGGGCATGGTGGCCGGCACGCCGTCGATCAGCACGCGTACCCCGCGCACGCCGAAGGTGGAGCGTGCGCCGAAGCCGCGGATCGACAGCTGGGTGTCCTGGGCGAAGTTCTGCCGGTCGCGCGCCAGCAGCCCGGGCACCCCGGTCAGTGCCTCGGGCAGCTGCGCGCCCGCCCCGGCGCGGCCGGCGTCGATCCAGACCGTGTCCTGGCTGGCCGGCAATGCGAACGGGTCGATGCCCGGCACCCGCGCCGCCTGCACCTGCACGGCGGGCAGCGCCGTGGCAGACGGTTCGGCCAGCGCCGGCCAGGGCGACAGCAGCACGGCGATCAGCGGCAGGGAGGGACGACGCGCGGCAGGATTCATGATTCAGGTTGATGGATCGGGCGGCAACGCACGCCATGGTACGGGGCCGTCGATGACGATGGCGGCGGCCAGCCCCGGCAGGCTTTGTTACGATGGGCTGTTTCCGGCCGAAAAGCCGCAGACCGCGTAGCGCACTTCCTCCCCCTTTCCGTCTACCGAACGAGTACCGCCGTGTCCTTCTTTGCAAACGTGGAACTGGTCCCAGGCGACCCGATCCTGGGCCTGACCGAGGCGTACAACGCCGACAGCCGCCCGACCAAGGTCAACCTGGGTGTGGGCATCTACTACGACGAGAGCGGCCGCATTCCGCTGCTGCGCGCCGTCAAGCAGATCGAGCAGCAGCTCGCCGCTGAAGCCAAACCGCGCGGCTACCTGCCGATCGATGGCCTGCCGGCGTACACGCAGGCCACGCGTGAGCTGGTGTTCGGCAAGGATTCGCCGCTGCTGGCCGCCGGCCGCGTCACCACCGCACAGACCGTCGGTGGCAGCGGTGCGCTGCGCGTCGGCGCCGACGTGCTGAAGAAACTGCTGCCGCACGCCACCGTCGCGCTGAGCAACCCGAGCTGGGAGAACCACCGCGCCGTGTTCAGCGCGGCCGGCTTCGAGGTGGTGGAGTACACCTACTTCGACCCGACCACCCATGGCGTCAACTTCGACGGCCTGATGGCCGACCTGGGCAAGCTGGAAGCGGGCACCGTGGTGCTGCTGCACGCCTGCTGCCACAACCCCACCGGTGCCGACCTCACGGTCACCCAGTGGAAGCAGGTCGCGCAGCTGCTGAAGGACCGCCAGCTTTTCCCCTTCATCGACATGGCCTACCAGGGCTTCGACAAGGGCATCGAGCAGGATGGCGCCGCCGTGCGCATCATCGCCGAGGCCGGCATCGACAGTTTCATCGTCGCCAACTCGTACTCCAAGTCGTTCTCGCTGTATGGCGAGCGCGTGGGTGCGCTGTCGATGGTGGCGCCGACCGCCGCAGACGCCAAGGCCGTGCAGTCGCAGGTCAAGCGCGTGATCCGCACCATCTACTCCAGCCCGTCCACCCACGGTGCCGCGCTGGTGGCCGGCGTGCTGACCAACCCGGAACTGCGCGCGATGTGGGAGCAGGAGCTGACCGAGATGCGCGAGCGCATCCACGCCCTGCGCCAGGGCCTGGTCGAGAAGCTGGCCGCGGCCGGTGCGCCGCAGTTCGGTTTCATCAACGAGCAGGCCGGCATGTTCTCCTACTCCGGCCTGAGCCGTGAGCAGGTTGAACGCCTGCGCGACGAGTTCGGCATCTACGCCGTCGGCACCGGCCGCATCTGCGTGGCCGCGCTGAACCAGAACAACCTGGAATACGTCGCCAAGGCCGTGGCCACCGTCGCCAAGGGCTGAAGCAACGCTCCAGTGGTTTGAAGACAAAGGCGCCGAAAGGCGCCTTTGTTCTGGGGTCATGGTTGCTTGTAGAGCCGAGCCCACGCTCGGCTTGCATGGCACGACGGACCAAGCGCAGCCGAGCGCGGGCTCGGCTCCACAGAAGCGGAGCACCCGCTTCTACAGCGCAGCGCATCTGGAAACGATTACGCCTCCCCGCGCTCACGCACGCGCTGGCCGGACGGGCGACAATAGGCGTTTTCCCGCTGCCGAGACCTGCCCGACCATGTCCCGTACTTCGTTGACCCGCTTCCTGATCCAGGAACAGCACGCCGGCCGCATCAACGCCGACCTGCGCCAGCTGATCGCCGTGGTCGCCCGCGCCTGCACCAGCATCTCCATCGCCGTCAGCAAAGGTGCCCTCGGCGGCGTGCTCGGCGAAGCCGGTACCGGCAACGTGCAGGGCGAAGCGCAGAAGAAGCTGGACGTGATCAGCAACGAGATCCTGCTCGAAGCCAACGCCTGGGGCGGCCACCTCGCCGCGTGTGCCTCGGAGGAAATGGACCACAGCCAGCCGGTGCCGGACATCTACCCGCGCGGCGACTTCCTGCTGCTGTTCGATCCCCTTGATGGCAGCTCCAACATCGACGTCAACGTCTCGGTGGGCACCATCTTCTCGGTGCTGCGCTGCCCGACCAACGTCGAGCTGCCGGGCGATGACGCGTTCCTGCAGCCGGGCAGCAAGCAGATTGCCGCCGGCTACTGCATCTACGGGCCCAGCACCCAGCTGGTGCTGACCGTCGGCCACGGCACCCACGCCTTCACCCTGGACCGCGAGAAGGGTGAGTTCGTGTTGACCACCGAGAACATGCAGATTCCGGCGGCCACCCAGGAATTTGCCATCAACATGTCCAACCAGCGCCACTGGGAAGCGCCGATGCAGGCCTATGTGGGCGATCTGCTGGCCGGCAAGGAAGGCGCGCGCGGCAAGAACTTCAACATGCGCTGGATCGCCAGCATGGTGGCCGACGTGCACCGCATCCTGACCCGCGGCGGCATCTTCATCTACCCGTGGGACAAGAAGGATCCGTCCAAGGCCGGCAAGCTGCGCCTGATGTACGAAGCCAACCCGATGGGCCTGCTGGTTGAACAGGCCGGCGGCGCCGCCTGGACCGGCCGCGAGCGCATTCTCGACATCCAGCCCGACCAGCTGCACCAGCGCGTGCCGGTGTTCCTCGGCTCGCGTGAGGAAGTCGCCGAAGCGGTGCGTTACCACCACGCGCACGACCAGGCGCAGGGCTGACCCACGGTTGCCCGACCGCGGTCATGGCACTTCGATGACATGACCATGGGGTGACACCGAAGGCGGCAAGCGGCACCATCAAGCCGTTGCCGCCTAAGGAATGCACGCATGCACGAGCAGGGCCCGGTCGATTTCATCGAAGTCATCCACAACGCCGTCCCCAGCGAAGTCTGCGCGGCGATCGTCGAGCGTCTGCGCGCCACGCGCGGCCTGCTGCCGGGTGCGGTAGGCAGTGGTGTGTTCCCGGAACTCAAGCACAGCAAGGATCTGCGCATCAGTGGCCTGGACGGCTGGCAGGATGTCGACCAGCAACTGCAGATCGCGGTGTTCAACGGGCTGCTGACTTATCTACGCCGTTATCCACAGGCATTGATCGCGCCGTTGATGTTGCAGATCCAGGACAGCGACGGCCAACCGCGACGCCTGTCTGCCGAGGACTTCCCCGACATGCCGCAGCAGCAGCTGGCCGATCTGGCCCGCACCTGCCTGCGCCCGGGTGCAATCAACCTGCAGTGGTATGCGGCGGGCGAGGGCGGTTATCCGTACTGGCACTGCGAGCTGTACCCGAAGGACGCGCAGGCCGAGACGCTGCACCGGCATGTGCTGTGGACGCTGTACCTCAACGACGGGTTCGAGGAGGGCGAAACCGAGTTCCTGTTCCAGGGGCGGAAGATCGCACCGCGCACCGGCAGCCTGCTGATCGCACCGACCGCGTTCACTCATACCCATCGCGGCAATCGGCCACAGGGTGGGGACAAGTTCATCGCGACGAGCTGGATCCTGTTCCAGAGTGCGCAGAAGTTGTTTGGGGGAGGGTGAGGGGCGCCGGGCACTCTGATGATCTCACCACTCACGCTGGAATCATGGAGCGGCCTCGCCAGAATCGGTGCTACCCCGCGTAGCTTCCCTGCTGTCCTGATCCTAGGGCAGCCCCCTGCCTGGAGTTCCTTCGCTGATTGATGAATTCCCCGGTGCCCGGACGCCCTCCCATGCACCCAACTGATTCAATGCTCTCCGGATGACATTCAGATCGTAGCTGAACTCCCGCGCATTGCAGTGGTCCTTCCAGCCTGCCGGGCTATCGAGATCAAAGCGTGCGTTGATGCGAACCCGCATCAGATCGTCGAACTTCTTGAGGACCTCGACGCTACCGGAAACAGCCTTTCCGTAGCATCCAGTGCTGCCAGGTCTCAAGCTGAGGCCAGTGCTGTAGACCGCCCTGCTTTCGTTACTTGGCAAATCAAGCACATCGCCTTCCACCAGATTCTGGGGAAGGATCAACGTCAGCTTCTTGTACCTTTCGTTCTCGACTTCAGGCGCTGCGTACTCACGCAAAGCCACCACCACATTGTTTCCTTCAGTAATGCGGTGGCAGGCCAGGGCAGCCTCCCTGAAGTCAGACGTATCACAACCTGCCACATCAGCATTGGCGTTGGTAACGAAGAAGGCGCTGACCTTATGGTTGCCAGGAAGCGATGCGCACGCACTGCAGGTCAGGCCTAGAACTAGCGCAGTCAACAACTTAGTTTGCACAGGTGCACTCCCCAGGAATACTTGCTCGTTCGGTGCGAATGTTTGCCTCCCTGGCCAATTTCTCGTGGCCTCTTCCAAATGCTCCGCGCAGCGCCCAGTTTGGGTGAATAAGCTCTGCAAGGCATCCAGACGCCAGCGAGGCGGTATACGTAGATCAAAGCACTGAAGATCGAGTCACGCATCCGCTTCCATGAGCGGGCCCGGCAATGAATGTGCGCATCGCCATGGACGACGTTGCCTGCCTGCGCCCAGCAACTGTCACGGCTCGCCTATGGCATCCCACTTCGCCCGTATCGTTGCGGCCGCTTGTCGGCCATGGGCAGTTGGGCGTTCCGGGAATGGAAGAACATCGGCACACCACAGACGAAGCCGCCTACGGTCAACGCTACCGCTACCCAGAGCCACTGTGCAGTCAGGATACCCGCGAGAAGCACGATCCCGACAGGTGCCAAGCTGATCAAGACAAGCGCGTAGCAGATTGCGAACTTCACGTGGCCCAAGGCCGACACAATTTCAGCTGCACACTCCCTGCAGTGGGTCCTGGTTTCCTTCTCGATATAATCATGAAAGGGGAAATTCTGACCCGGAGTACCGCAGCTTGGACACGAAAACGTAAATGGCAATCTCAACTGCGTGTCTCCTCTAGCACTAGGGCCGCAGCGGCCCATGCACCGGCATTGTTGTGTGCGGCATTGACTGAGGATCCGTATGCGGTGGGCAGGGCAACTTGCAGCATTCTGCTCAGAACTAGCCCTTTGGTGCCCTCCATGGTCTGATCAGGACCTTGTACATCACCCAGGCAATCCAGCCACAGACCAATCCGACCCCAGCGACAACGATCTCCTCCTCCTCGAAGGGAGATCCATTCAGCACTTGATAGACGACGAAAGCCATCGCTCTCAACGAAAGCAAAGAGAATATGGCTATAGGTGTCCAAAGTATGATCTTCATCATTCTCTCAGTTGCAATCGCACCGTTCGGTGCACCCACCTGCTGGCCAGAGGTCGAGCATGCTCTGCGCTACCGAGGGCAGCGCCGATAGAGGACGCCGCCCGCTGTGGCAACGGAATTATCATCCTGATTCCAATCATTTTGTTGAAGGATTCGCCTCTTCAAAGGTGAGTCATCGCCACCACCCGGCCTTCCCTCCCATGCACGCACGCAGTTCGGCAATGTCCGCGCTCTTGGCCTTGATTGCACGATGGATGCTGACAGGAACGTCGAAGTCTTCAGGCCGATCCAGAGGACTTGCAAGCCTGAAAGTCGCCTCCAGCGAAACCTCAAACCTGTTGGGCTCGACTGCATCAATGATGATCTGGCAGGAAGCGGCCGTGCTGTAGCAACCACTCTTGCCTGCAGAAGCATTCGCTCCCTGGCTGAAGAACGTACGTGCTCCGTCATCTCCAATAGCGAGGTTTGCCCGGCGCGGAGCACTCCAGGAAGTACGATCGTCAGCTTTGAGAAGCTCGACCGATCGGCATTCCAGCTACGCTTGAATTCCCTCGCAGCGACTACGGTTTGTGCGCCATCGAAAATTCTGTGGGCTGCTCTGCGCGTACTGCCGCATGCCTGCAGACGCCCGCATGGAGCTTGTCGGCCGAAAGATGCATTCCCAGGTTCGAGCGCCCTATCAAAGGCGGCTTCCGCAAGCATGACCTTGAGCAGGGATCTCACATGGCTCGGATGGGATCGATCCAGCGCCAGGTGATTGCCCCGCCGTTCGCTATCGCCTGTTCACGGTGAAGGCCTCCTTGTAGTGACTTATCACAAGGATCATGAGGAACGAGACCACCATTGCGATGAGATGGAACTCGATGGAATCCGGGTAGCCCTTGCAGTACTCAAACGCAGAAGTGTCGTCCACGTGATCCAGGCGCTCTCTCACGCGTCGGTAGAGCGAGGACGCCTTGTTGCAGAAGTAGACCATCGCTCCGACGCTGGCGGCATGTCCAACTGAGAGGACCATCTTCCAGTATCTGGTTCCAACCACACTTTTTCCCCAGGCGCTCACTGGCCTTCACCAAGCATTCCAAGCTCGAAAGTCCTGCTGTGCGAGCGCCGGCTGCCGATGCTGATGGTCCTGGAGCTGAAGCTGCGGCCATCGCTGCAGTCGGCAACGAAGACGTAGTGCGTCGGTACCGGGCCTGAGACAACCATCATCGTCGTGGAGAACTGCCCCCGGATCTCTCTGGCATTCAGGCGTTCACCGGTCGCTGCGGACACCATGTGCAGCTGGCAGGTGTCCTCGCGCCCGGCCATGGCGGTGGAGGTCGGCACCGCCCCTGAAACACGAATGATCATGTCACCCCCCATGGCGCTGCATCCGGGTAGCGCCAGAGCGCTCATTGCAACAAGAAGCCACTTGTCCATTCACCGCATTCCTCAGCCTGTCGCTGCAGGCAGTCCTTGAGGGATTGAGCCGCTCATCAATCCATGCCGCTGCGCGCGAGGGCGGCGCGTCCAGGGGGGGATAATGGTAGTACGGCCTTCGGCAGGTTGAATAGTGCAGAGTGCGACTCGCGGCGACGTCATTCAGAGGCCGTGCTACCTCAGAACAACGACCCCTGCGGCGAATCCTTCTTCGGCGGCAATGGCTTCACAAACCGACTGCAATCCAGCTTCGGCCAATGGCTGTTCTGCGCGTTGAATCCCAACCGCTTGCGCGCCAGCTTGAAGCGGTTGCTCAACAGCTCCGCATACACGCCCTGGCCACGCATGCGTGTGCCGAACTGGCTGTCGTAGTCCTTGCCACCACGCAGCTGCTGGATGGTGCTCATCACATGCGCGGCGCGATCGGGATGATGGGTATCCAGCCAGTCGCGGAACAGCGGCGCCACTTCCAGCGGCAGGCGCAGCAGCACGTAGCCGGCGGTACTTGCACCGGCGTCATGTGCGGCCTCCAGCACGGCTTCCAGTTCGCTGTCGTTGATCCACGGAATCACCGGCGCCACCATCACGCCCACCGGAATGCCCGCTTCATGCAAGCGCTTCATCGCGCGCAGCCGCGCATGTGGCGCCGAGGCGCGCGGTTCCAGCTTCGCGGAAAGATGCGGGTCCAGCGAGGTCACCGAAAAATGCACGCTGACCAGGTTCTCCGCCGCCAGCGGCGCGAGCAGATCGATGTCGCGCTCGACCAGCGCATTCTTGGTGATCAGCGAGAACGGATGCTTGGTTTCCAGCATCACTTCGATCAGTTGCCGGGTCAGCTTGAACTTGCGTTCGATCGGCTGATACGCATCGGTGTTGATGCCCAGCGCGATCGGTTGCGGCACGTAGCCCGGCTTCGACAGTTCCTTGCGCAGCAGCTGCGGCGCGTTGGTCTTGGCGAACAGCTTGGTCTCGAAGTCCAGGCCCGGCGACAGGTTCAGATAGGCATGCGAGGGGCGTGCGAAGCAGTAGGAACAGCCGTGCTCACAGCCCCGGTACGGGTTCACCGACTGGCTGAAGCCGACGTCCGGCGAGTTGTTGCGGCTGATGATGCTGCGTGCGGTCTCGGCGCGTACTTCGGTGCGCAGGCGCGGGGCGAGGAACTCCTCGCTCTCGTCGACCGCCCAGCCGTCGTCCACTGCCTCGCTGACGGTGCTTTCAAAGCGCCCGGCAAGGTGGGACGTGGAACCTCGGCCCTTGATCGCAGTACCCATTGCGGCAGCGTACGCCGGGGCTGTCTCAATGGCTGCGACGGCCGCCTGAAGGGTTCAGGGCAAGCCTGAGCCGAGCGTGGGCGCGGCTCTACAGTGAATGCGGGTGCCTTGTAGCGCCGAGCCCATGCTCGGCACCCATCGGTCACAGCAGGGCCAAGTAGCCCCGCACCGTAGCGTCCAGCCCCTCATACAGCGCCTCGCCGATCAGTGCGTGGCCGATCGACACCTCCAGCACGTCCGGCACGTGGGCCAGGAAGTCACGCAGGTTGTCCTGTGACAGGTCATGACCGGCATTCACTCCCAGCCCCACCGCCTGCGCGCGCCGCGCTGCGGTGGCGAACAACGCCAGCATCGCAGTGGCATCGCCGGCGGCATGCGCCTCAGCGTACGGGCCGGTGTACAGCTCGACGCGGTCGGCACCCACTGTAGCCGCCTGTTCCAGCAGCGGGTTGCCGGCATCGACGAACAGGCTGACCCGGCAGCCCATCGCCTTCAGCTCGGCCACCAGCGGGCGCAGGCGCTCGCCATCGCGCTCGAAGTCGAAGCCATGGTCGGAGGTGATCTGGCCATCGCCGTCGGGCACCAGGGTGGCCTGCGCCGGGCGGGTCTGCGCGCACAACGGCAGCAGCCCCGGGTAGCCCTCGCGCGGCGGCGCGAACGGGTTGCCTTCGATGTTGAACTCGACGCCCCGCGCGCGGGTCAGCGTGGACAGGGCCAGCACGTCCTCGGCGGTGATGTGGCGGCGGTCCGGCCGCGGGTGCACGGTGATGCCATGCGCGCCTGCATCCAGGCAGGCCTGGGCGGCGCGCACCACGTCCGGTTCGGCACCGCCGCGCGAATTGCGCAGGACGGCGATCTTGTTGACGTTGACGCTGAGCTGGGTCATGGAACGGAACTACTTGGAAAGAGGGGATGGATCGTGATCGTGGTCGGTGCTGTCGCCAGTGCGGCGGGCCTCGGCCTGTTCGCGCAGGCGGCGCAGCTCGTCGGCATCGATCAGGGTGGCCGGGTCGCGCTGCAGGTCGCCGAACCGGGCCACGTAGCGGCCACGCACCCAGGCCAGCAGGAAGGCCAGGGCGGCCAGCAGGCACAGGGTCATCAGCCCGACGCTCGGGGTTTTCAGCGCGAAGGCGAAGCAGCCCAGCGCCAGCAGCAGGTACAACCAGTACATAGTCGGGCTCCCCGGATGATCGGCGAAGTGTAGCGCTGCCTCACAGCAGCGGCGAGGCCAGGCGGGCAAATGCCTCGGGCAGACGGTGCAGCCACAACGAACGCCCGGCCTGGTCATGCACACGCGTGGCGCGGTCGAATTCGCTCTGCAGCAGCTCGGCCAGGGCGGCCACCCGATCACGGTCGCTGATCATCATCGAAAGTTCGAAGTTCAGGCGGAAGCTGCGGTGGTCGAAGTTGGCGCTGCCGACGATGCAGACGTCGTCATCGGCGATGAAGGCTTTGGTGTGCAGCATGCGCGGGCCGTACTCGTAGATCTTCACCCCGGCATGCAGCAGCTCGTCGAAGTAGGAGCGGGCGGCCTGGGTGACGAACCAGGAGTCGCTCATCTTCGGCACCAGCAGGCGCACGTCCAGCCCCCCCAGCGCGGCGGAGGTGAGCGCCATCCGCGCCGCCTCGCCCGGTACGAAGTAGGGCGTGACCAGCCAGACCCGTTCGTGGGCTTCCTGGATGGCGGCCACGTGCAGGCGGTGGATGGTTTCCCAGCCCGAGTCCGGGCCGGAGACCAGCACCTGTGCGTTGATCGGGCCATCGGCGCGCAGTGGCATCTCGGCCGGCCACAGGCGTGCGATGTCGAAGCGCGAATGATCCTGGCCGCTGGCGTACAGCCAGTCCTCGGCGAACACCAGCTGCAGGCTGCGCACCACGTGGCCGCGGATGCGCATGTGCAGGTCCCGGTAGGCGTCCGGTTTGCGGCTCTCGTCTTCGTCGTCGGTGATGTTGATGCCACCGGTGAAGGCCAGTCGACCATCGACGATCACCAGCTTGCGATGGGTGCGCAGGTTCAGCCACGGGCGCTTGAAAGGCTTGAGCAGTTGCCGTGGATGGAACCAGATGGCCTCGCCGCCGGCGTCCAGCAACGGTTGCAGGAAACGGCGGGGGAGGGAGGAAGAACCCACCGCGTCCAGCAGCAGGCGCACCTGCACGCCGGCGCGGGCGCGCTCGACCAGTGCGTCGCGCAAGGCGGTGCCGGCGTGGTCCGGGTTGAAGATGTAGTACTCCAGATGCACGTGGTCGCGTGCCTGCGCGATCGCCTCGAGCAGGGCCGCGTAGGTGGCGGCACCATCCACCAGCCAGGTCACTTCGGTGGCGCTGCTGGGTGCCAGCCCGGTGGTGGCCTGGGCGATCTTGGCCAGCTCGGTGCAGTCCGCGTCCGGCGGGCAGACGTCGCTGTAGTGCTCCATGCCCGAGCGCGCGCGTCCGCGGCGCAGCCGCTGCCGCTTCACCTTCTGCGGGCCCAGCAGGTAGTAGATGAACAAGCCCAGATAGGGCAGCAGTGCCAACGACAGGATCCAGCTCAGCGTGGCCACCGGCTCGCGCTTCTGCAGCATGATCCAGCCGGTCAGCGCGAGCAGGTACAGCAGATAGGCCACTGCCAGGATCGTGCCCAGATGGGCGATGCCGTCGAGCCAGTGCCGCAGGGAATCGAAGAGGGCGAGCATCCGCCGATCATAGCGGGCTCGGCTCTACGGATCGTGGCAGGTACAAAAAAAGACGCCCCTGTTTCCAGGGGCGTCTGCAGTCGCGTCATGACTGTTGTGTTGCGGTGTAGCGATTACTGCTGCACAAAACCGATCTTCTTCATCTGAGCGTTCTTCGCGGCGGCCAGAACCTTGGCCATCACGTCGTACTCCGAATCCGGGCTGGCGTCGATGCGCAGTTCCGGCTGGTTGGTCGGGTCACGCTGGACCTCCTGCTCCATCCGCTGCTGCAGCTCGCTGGTATTGATCGGGCTGTTGTTCCACGAGACCTGGTTGCTGGCGTCGATCTTCAGTTCGATCGGCGGCGGCGGTTCGACCAGCTGCGGCGGTGGGTTGAGCACGCGCTGCGGCAGGTCCACGGCGATCGGGTACGTCATGATCGGCGCGGTCACGATGAAGATGATCAGCAGAACCAGCATCACGTCCACGAGGGGCGTGACGTTGATGTCTGCCATGGGGCCCTTGCCACCACCACTACTGAATGCCATGGCTTATTGCCCCTTTTCTTTGGTCGCGACGAAGCCGACGTCCAACATGCCCTGTTCCTGCGCGACCTTGGTCAGGTCGTTGATGACACGCATCTTGGTGGTGCGGTCACCACGCAGGTTCAGCGGCGGCTGCGGGGTCTGCTGGGCGGCGGTCGCCAAGCGCGACTCGAGAGTCTGCTTGTTGATTTCTTCGTCGTTCCAGTAGATCGAGCCGTCTTCCTTGACTGCCAGGGTGATCGGTCCGGAACGCTTTTCAGCGTCTTCCGGCTTCTGGATCAGGTTGGCTTCGGGCAGATCCACCTTGACCTTGTGGGACATCAGGGGCGCCGTGATGATGAAGATGATCAGCAGCACCAGCATCACGTCCACGAGGGGCGTAACGTTGATGTCGGCCATGGGGCCGCCGCTGTTACCACTACTGAAAGCCATAACGGGCTCCGTCTAGATCTTGGTGACTACTTACGTTCGTCGCTGGGTAACGCGCGCCGCAATTAGCGGACGCGCGAGCCGGTGGCGAAGAAGTCGTGCAGGTCGTGCGCGAAGGTATCGAACTTGCTGATGGTCGCGCTGTTGATCTTGCTGAAGAAGTTGAAGGCGAACACGGCCGGGATCGCGACGAACAGACCGATCGCGGTCATGATCAGCGCTTCACCCACCGGGCCGGCAACGGCGTCGATCGAAGCGGAGCCGGTGGCACCGATCTTGATCAGCGCGCCGTAGATGCCCCACACGGTACCCAGCAGACCGACGAACGGAGCGGTCGCGCCGACGGTAGCCAGCAGGGTCATGCCCGACTGCAGCTTGTTGCTTTCGCGGGTGACGGCCTGGCGCAGAGCGCGGTCGACGAACTCCGAACGGCTCAGGTTCTCACCGACGCCGCCGGTGGCGCCGCCTTCAGCGCGCTGGTGGTGGGCAGCAGCCTGCGCAGCGTCCAGGGCGATCTTCGAGAACGGCTCCGAAGCCGGCTGCTCTTCCATCGCACGGATGGCGTCCTGCGCGTTCGGGGTGTCCCAGAACAGGCTGACGACGCGATCAGCGGCGCTCTTCAGGCGGGTGGCGCGGAAGATGTTGATGACGGTCCAGTACCAGGACATGGCCGACATCGCGATCAGGGTCAGCAGCACGACCCAGGAAACCGCGAAATCACCCGGCTTGGTGGTCATTTCGTGGATCAGGTGCTCGAAGCCCATCTGCGACAGGGCGTTGGACGGATTGCCCCCGGCAGCAGCGGCGATGAAAATTTCCTGCAGCATGACGCTTACCTTTGTTGTGTGTGGTGATAAAGGGTGTAGCTAAGCTAAACAATCGAACCGGAGCGGGGGTGGCCGGGCGGCCACCCGGACGCATCAGTTCAGCGCAAAGTTGACCGGGACGCGAACGCGACCTGCCGCCTTCTTACCGCCAGATTCAGCGGCGTTGAAGCGCCACTTGCGAGCTGCTTCCATGGCAGCACGGTCCAGGTCGCGGTTACGGCTGGACTTTTCCACCGTGACATTGGTGACGTTGCCGTTGGCATCGACATCAATGATCAGGATCACTTCGCCCTGGATACCAGCGCGGAAGGCTGCCGGCGGGTAGCGCGGCGGATTCATGGCCTTCGACGAGATGTCCACGCTGGCCTCGATCGAGGTCGCCGGTGCCGGCGGCGCCGGAGGCGACGGCGGGGTGACGATATCGTTCGGGCGCGGTTCCGGCACGTCCACGACCGGCGCCTGCGGCGGCGGCGGGACCGGCGACGGCTTCGGCGGCGACAGATTCTTCACCGGCGGCGGCGGAGTATCGGTCGGCGGCGGCGGCGGCGGCGGCGGGGGCGGCGGCGGCGGTGCATCGACGATGGTCACCATGACGTTGCGCTCCTTCTCCGCGACGGCCTTGGGAGCCACGGCGGGGATGAGGAGCATCATGAAGGCGGCCAGATGCAGGGCAATTACAAACGCGATGCCGACGATGCGAGGCCAGCTCAGCCCCTTGTCATCGGGTTGTTCGTACCGGTGAACGACTAGTTGTTCCGTCATGCGCCAAGAGCTCAATAGTGGGGCCGGGATGCCGGGGGCGGAATCCCTGATCAGCGGTGCATGACACCGCAGGAACCTCCAAGCTTATACCAATCCTGAGCGCCTGCGCATCAACTGAGCAGGCGTTCAGGCGTTATTCCTACTTACTTCAGGTTGATGATTTTTTTGGCATCAGCCTGGTTCTTCACGCCCTTCGCCAGCGCCTGCTGGGCGGCCTGCTTGGCCTCGGGGACGCGACCTTCGGCATGCAGGACGCGTGCCAGGTTCAGGTAGGTCTCACCGTCCTTGGACAGCGGGGCAGCCTTCTGCCACGCCTCGATCGCCTGCGGCACCTGGTCGGAGTAGTAGTAGGACTGGGCCAGCGCCAGGTAGACCTGGTAATCCGGCTTCAGGATGCCCTTCTGCAACCCTTCGTTGATGACCGCGATGACGTCCTTTTCCTTGTTCTCGGTGTTGGCATAGATCGAGTACAGCTGCTTGTACTCGCGCTCTTCGGTGAGCTGGCCGCTGCTGCGCAGCTTGTCCATCACCGCGGCAGCCTTGGGCATCTGGTCGGCCTGCATGTACATGTTGGCCAGGTTCAGCTGCGCCTTCTTGTCGTTCGGGTTCTTCGCCGCCAGTGCTTCGGCGGTCTTCAGCGCCTCACCGGTCTGGCCGGACTCGGACAGCGCCGCCATCAGCAGCTGGTTCCAGCTGTCCTTCGGCTCGGTGGCGCCGGCGATGGCCTGCTGCAGCACCGGCACCGCTTCCTGGTAGCGCTCCAGCTGGTACAGGGCCTGGCCCTTGGCAACCAGTTCTTCCGGCTTGGTCGACTTGCTCTCGGCGAAGTACTTGTCCAGGGTGGCCAGGCCTTCGGCGGTCTGGTCTTCCTGCAGCTGCAGCTGGCCCAGCATCAGCATCGACTGGAAGTGACCGTTGTTGTCCAGGCCGTTGAACTGCAGCACCTGCTTCAGGTAGGCGACCGCACCCGGGGTGTCGTCGGTCTGGTAGGCGGCCTGCGAGGCCAGCTGCGCGGCCAGCGACTTGTCGTACTCGTTCGCGGCGCTGTCAGCCAGGATCGCGTCAGCCTGCGTACGCGTCTCCGGGAACTTTTCGTTGTTGTAGCTGTCGATCATTTTCTGCAGCTTGCTGCCCATCTTGGCCGAGGCCTTGACGGTCGGCTCCTGGCGGGTCGCGTTCGGGTAGAGCGCTTCGGCCTTGGCCTGCTTGCTGCTGCCGCCGCGGTTGCTGCGGTCGGAGGAGCGCGAGGACTGCGCGAAGGCATCGGTGACCACGGCGCCGGTCAGGGCGGTCGCGACGAGGACGGAAAGCACAGCTTTGTGGTTACGGAAAATCATCGTTCACCTCGATCGAACCGCCGGATAGCGGCAAAGTCGGACTGTCAGAAAAATCTGAGCCGCCAAACGTATCAGAAACAGATGGCGTGAGAAATCGTTTTATGTGCTGCACTACAGCATGAAACTGCGCACTCATCCGCACTTTGGCCGCAGTCCGGCCGCCTGCGCCTGCTGGTAGACCGGGGTCAGGCCCGGCGCATCACGGCGCAGTTCCTGGATCCGGTTGGCCGGATCGGGGTGGGTGGACAGCCATTGCGGGCTGCGGCCACCGCTGGCGGCCATCATGTTCTGCCACAGATCCACGGCCTGGGCGGGGTTGAAACCGGCTTGGGCCATCAATCGCTGGCCGATCACGTCGGCCTCGCTCTCCTGGGTCCGCGAGCCAGGCAGCAGGAAGGCGGTCTGCGCGCCCATCCCACCAAGCTGGTTGACGGTGCTGGCGGCGCCCTCGCCATAGGCGGCACCGGCCAGCGCGCCGAGCACGGCCAGGCCGGTCTGTGCGCCCATCTGGCGGGTGATGCGCTCTTCGTGGTGGCGGGCGATGACGTGGCCGATCTCATGGCCGATCACGGCAGCCAGCTGGTCCTGATTCTTGGCCACGGTGAAGATGCCGGTGTTCACACCGACCTTGCCGCCGGGCAGGGCGAAGGCATTGGGTTCCTTGTCCACGAACACCGCTGTCTCCCACCGTACGCCACGGTACTGAGGCGGCAACTGGGCGACCAGGGCATTGACCACGCACTGCACGTAGCCATTCTGGCGGCCATCGGTGCTGATCTTTTCCTTCTGCTTGGTTTCAGCGAATGCCTGCGCGCCCAGCTGGTCCAGCTGCGCCTGCGATACGCCGCCCACCATCTGCCGGCGTCCGGTGGGGGACGTGGTCGTTGCGCAGGCGCTGACCAGCGTGGTGATGACAAGGGCCAACAGCAGTTGTTTCATGGAAGGATCCCCCGTGTTCATGTGCGCAGTGTCCAACGTAGCGGCTTAATCTTTCGTCAAGCGGACACGGCGTTACGTTGACCCCAGGAACACCATCGCGGCAAGCGCGACGGCATTGTTCAGCGCATGCGCCACGATGGCCGCCCACAGCGTACCGGTGCGGCGATACAGCCAGCAGAAGGCCGCACCCATGCCGCCGTAGACCAGCCACAACTGCGCCATGCCCAGCCAGGAATTCCTGCTCACGCCCGGCACTTCGTGGACCAGGGCGAAGGCCAGGCTGCTGAGGATGAGCCCCAGCCACGGTCGACCGGCCTGCCACAGGCGCCCGAACAGGACGCGACGGAACAGCAGTTCCTCGTAGGCCGGCGCCAGCACCACGGCAAACAGCACCAGGAACAGCGGGAAACGCGCGATCGCGCTCTGCATCAGTTCCACGTTGGTCGGCACCGGTTCGATGCCGAACTGCCGGGCCAGGAAGGCGATGCCGTTGCTGCCCAGCACGATCAGGGTGGCCACCAGCAGGGTCCAGCCCCAGGTCGACGGCCGCCGCAGTGCCTGTCGCGATGCCAGGCGTTCGGCCGCGTTGGCCGGACGGCGCCAGAAGTACAGCAGCAGCGCCGCGCCGCCGGTGGCGATCAATGCCATCAGGATCTGCGCCAGCGCGCCGGGCTGGCCGACGGCCGTGGTGGCTGCGGCCGCGGTCATCGCACCACCGTTGGCCTCGGCATTGGCATAACCGACCACGATGGCCCGGTAGAAGCCCCAGAACAGGCCGGTCACCATGCTCAGGCCGATCAGCGCCACGGCGGCGATGCCGAGATCGATGAAGAAGCCTGCCAGCGGTGGCACGGCACGCGGGGCGGTAGAGGCCGGGGGTACCGGCGGCGGGGCGGAGACCGGGGCGGAAGCGGACATCAGGTACCTGTGTTCAAGGATGAAGGCCGGCGCACCTCCCCGTGCACCGGCCATGCCCGATTGTGTCAGATATCCAGGTTGGCGACCTTCAGCGCATTGTCTTCGATGAAATCACGACGCGGTTCGACGACATCGCCCATCAGGGTGCTGAAGATCTGATCAGCGGCCACCGCATCTTCGATGCGCACCTGCAGCAGGCGGCGGGTCTCCGGATTGACCGTGGTGTCCCACAGCTGCTCGGGGTTCATTTCACCCAGGCCCTTGAAGCGCTGGATCTGGCGGCCACGCTTGGCTTCCTCCAGCAACCAGTTCTGCGCCTTGGCGAAGGTATCGACTTCGATCGACTTGGCGCCACGGGAGATGGTGGCGCCTTCGCGCACCAGGCCGTGCAGCAGTTTGGAAGCCTGGTGGATCGCACGCAGTTCACCGCTTTCGAACGCCGACATCGGCAGCACCTGGATGTGCTGTTCGCCCATGTGGCGACGGGTCACCAGCACAGCGGCCGGGCGCTCGTCGTTGGGTTCCTGCAGTTCCAGGCTGAAGCGCGGGCTGCCCAGGCTGCCCTGGTTCAGACGCTTGGCCAGCGCATCCAGGCCTTCGCCTTCGCCGGCCGTGCGCAGGCTGTCCAGGTCCATCGGCACGAAATCGACCAGCGCTTCGAGCAGGTTGCGGTCGTAGCGGTGCGCGTTGCGTTCGATCGAATCCAGCGCAGCGGCGTAGGCCAGCAGCAGCTTCTCCAGGGCCAGGCCTTCGATGCCCGGCTCGCCGGTGGCCGGCACCAGCGCAGCGTTTTCCACTGCACTGCTGGCCAGATAGCTGTCCAGCGCCGGATCATCCTTCAGGTACAGCTCCTGCTTGCCCTGCTTGATCTTGTACAGCGGCGGCAGGCCGATGTAGACGTAACCGCGCTCGATCAGCTCCGGCATCTGACGGTAGAAGAACGTCAGCAGCAGGGTGCGGATGTGCGCGCCGTCGACGTCGGCGTCGGTCATGATGATGATCTTGTGGTAGCGCAGCTTGTCCGGGTTGTACTCGTCGCGGCCGATGCCGGTACCCAGTGCGGTGATCAGCGTACCGACCTGGTCGGAGGACAGCATGCGGTCAAAGCGCGCGCGTTCCACGTTGAGGATCTTGCCGCGCAGCGGCAGCACCGCCTGGTTCTTGCGGTTGCGGCCCTGCTTGGCCGAGCCACCTGCCGAGTCACCCTCGACGATGAACAGTTCGGACAGCGCCGGATCCTTTTCCTGGCAGTCGGCCAGCTTGCCCGGCAGGCCGGCGATATCCAGCGCGCCCTTGCGGCGGGTCAGATCGCGGGCCTTGCGCGCGGCTTCACGCGCACGCGCGGCATCGACGATCTTGCCGGCGATGGCCTTGGCTTCGTTCGGGTTTTCCTGCAGGAACTCTTCCAGGCGCGCACCGAAGGCATTTTCCACCGCCGGACGCACGTCGGAGCTGACCAGCTTTTCCTTGGTCTGGCTGGAGAAGCTCGGGTCCGGCACCTTCACAGACAGCACCGCGATCATGCCTTCGCGCATGTCGTCGCCGGTCAGGTTGATCTTGGCCTGCTTGGCAATGCCGTTCTGCTCGATGTAGTTGTTGAGCACGCGGGTCAGGGCGCCGCGGAAACCGGCCAGGTGGGTGCCGCCGTCCTTCTGCGGAATGTTGTTGGTGAAGCAGTACATCGTCTCCTGGTAGGAGTCGGTCCACTGCAGCGCCACGTCCACCACGATGCCGTTGTGCTCGCCGGTGACCGAGATCACGTTCGGGTGCAGCGGGGTCTTCAGCTGCGCCAGATGCTCCACGAAGCTGCGGATGCCACCTTCGTAATGGAAGTCATCGCGACGGCCATCGCCGCGCTCGTCGGCCAGGACGATCTTGACCCCGGAGTTCAGGAACGACAGTTCGCGCAGACGCCGGGCCAGGATGTCGTAGTGGTATTCCACGTTGTCGTGGAAGGCCACGGTGGACGGCCAGAAGCGCACGGTGGTTCCGCGCTTGGTGGTGGCTTCCAGCTTCGCCAGCGCGGTCACTGCGGCGCCATTGCTGAATTCCTGCTGGTAATGGAACCCGTTCTGGAACACGTCCACCAGCAGCTTCTGCGACAGCGCGTTGACCACGCTGACGCCGACGCCGTGCAGGCCGCCGGAAACCTTGTAGCTGTTGTCGTCGAACTTACCGCCTGCGTGCAGGACGGTCATCACTACCTCGGCGGCGGACACTTCGCGGCCGAGCTTGGCGCTCATCTGCTCATGCTTGCCGGTCGGGATACCGCGGCCGTTGTCGGACACCGAAACCGAGCCGTCGGCGTGGATCGTCACAGCCACATGGTCGGCATGGCCAGCCAGCGCTTCGTCGATCGAGTTGTCGACGACCTCGAACACCATGTGGTGCAGACCGGTGCCGTCATGCACGTCACCGATGTACATGCCGGGACGCTTGCGGACAGCCTCCAGGCCTTCCAGGGCGGTAATGCTGTTGGCGTCGTAATTGCCGTTGTTTGCCGGGGTGTTCTGTTCGTCGCTCATTGCGCTTGCCGTAGGCTCCGCAGGTCGGCCACCACTGCGAGCGGTGCGCCGAGAATGAAAGGATTCCAACCCGAATTATACCAGCCGGGGTCGAGCGGCCCTGGTGTGCCCACTATGGCACAGCCACGATCTGTGCATGTTCCACGTGGAACCGGGCGATATGCGTCAGTTCCTGCAGCGCTGCCGGCGTTTCGGTGGCAGTGATGAAGATCTGCGCCGGGCCAGCGAGCAGGCGCTCCAGTACCCGGCCCTGATGGGTGCGGTCCAGTTCCGAGGCCAGATCATCCAGCGCGATCACCGGCCATTCGCCCCGTTGCTCTGCATAGTCTTCGGCCTGCGCCAGCAGGCACGCCAGGGCCGTCAGCTTGGCCTGGCCGCGGGACAGCGCATCGCGGCCAGGAATGCTGTGGAAGTCGACGCTCCAGTCCGCCCGGTGCGGGCCCACCGAGGTATAGCCGGACTGACGGTCGCGTTCCCGCGCCAGCAGTAGGGCATCGGCCAACGGCAGTTCATGCCGGCGCCACCCCGGGCTCAGTTGCATGCCCTGGATGCCGAGCTGCGGCGCCAGGCTGGAGGCCAGTGCGACCGTGCGTTGCTGCAGGCGCTCCAGATAGTGGTGGCGTCGACTGGTCAGCGGCTCTCCGGCTTCAGCCAGCTCGTGATCCCACGTGTCCAGCATCCGCGAGGGCCCGCCTTGCTTGAGCAGGGCGTTACGCTGCTTCAGTGCCCGCGAGTAGCGGCGCCACAGGGACAGAAAATCAGGTTCCACGTGGAACAAGCCCCAATCGAGGAAGCGCCGACGGGGTTCGCCGCCACCGCTGACCAGCGCATGGCTGCCGGGCTCGAAGGTGACCACGGCCAGCGCAGCGCAGAGATTGCCAAGCTGAGCCACGTCTTCGCCATCCAAACGCCCCTTCCAGTCCTGGCCGCTGTGGCGCAGGCCGGCCTTTCGGCGATGCGGAGGATGATGGGCGCGTTGCTCGTCCCATTCCACGAAGACCTCCAGCGCCTCCTGGCCCTGACGGACCAGACCATCGCGCACCCGTCCGCGGAAGCTGCGGCCATAGGCCATCAGATGCAGGGCCTCGAGCACGCTGGTCTTTCCGGCGCCGTTGTCGCCGGTCAGCAGGTTCAAACCCGGCTGAGGCGACAGGTCCACCGCACTGAAACGACGCAGGTGATGCAAGGCAAGGCGGCGGATCTGCATGGGGCGCGAAGGACCATCCGCTCGGAGCGGTAGAAGGGCAGGGAATCCATCAGCTTACTGCATCGGTCAAGCCGGGCGCGGTGCTGTCTTCGTCGAGGTGGAGCCCCCGCCGCCTGGCGCGTTTGCAGGTTCCACGTGGCATGCAGCGATCACCGAGGTCCGCGCCGGGCCTGGATGGGCCCGGAAATCCTTCAAATCTGCGCTGGGTATCAGGGTCCAGGCCCTCAGATTTCGCCGATTTCACGTGTTTTCGGGGTGGCTTCATCGCCGGTCCGGCGCAGGTGGCGACCAAGCACCCCATGATTTCCTTCAGTTCTGCGATCCGAGCTCCTGCAGGGTTCCACAGATTTCAAAGAATTCGGGCCGTTCGTTCCACGCTGTCCACAGCGGCGCTGTATGACTTATACACAAGGTATGGGCAATCTGTGGATAAAAAAGCCCTTTTGCGTGGCCGGTGAAACTATCCACAGGTTCCCCCCCAGCCTGAGGGGCCTCTATACAGGGGGTTTCAGCTGTATAAATTCCTTTCAAATCATAGAGATAACACGTTTTTCCACGAAATCTGGCCCTACCATCACCACCATGCTTTAGATTTATACCCAGATTTAGAAGCTAGGCACGGCCCTATTCGGCCAGAACCAGGTCTGTGGACAGACGCGTTTGCAGGTGAGGATCTCCCTGTCGGGATAGCCGGATCTGGCAGACCTACACAGAGCCCGACCGCGTATTCCCTAAGTCGCAACCGCAATCCCGAGGGGATGCGAGGAAGTCCGCACTCACACCATCGGCCTATACCCAGGCGATACCCGCGATGACACGGCCGCAAACAATCAGATCAGCCCAAGGCCGCTGATCGATGCTCCACGTGGAACCAAAAAAAACGCCCGGGATCTTCCCGGGCGTCCTTCGGTTCCACGTGGAACAGCGATGCTGTCAGAGACGCAGCGGCATCACCACGTGACGCGACTTCTCGCTGCTGGATTCACGCACCAGCGCCGAGGAGTTGGAGTCGCGCAGCTGGATGATGACTTCTTCATCGCGCAGCGCGGACAGCGCATCCAGCAGGTAGTTCACGTTGAAGCCGATGGCCAGATCGCTGACCGTGGTGTCGGCTTCGATTTCTTCCTGGGCTTCTTCCTGCTCCGGGTTGTGCGCGCTGATCTTCAGGTTGCCCGGCGAGACTTCAACGCGGATGCCGCGATACTTCTCGTTGGACAGGATCGCGGCGCGCTGCAGCGAGGCGCGCAGGGCTTCGCGGTCCACCTTCACTTCGCGGTCGGCACCAATCGGGATCACCGCTTCGTAATCCGGGAAGCGACCGTCGATCAGCTTCGAGGTGAAGGTGACATCGTCGCGCTTGACTCGGACGTGGCTGCGACCGACTTCCAGCTCGATCTCGCGATCGCCGCTTTCCAGCAGGCGCTGCAGTTCGGTCACGCCCTTGCGCGGCACGATGATCTGGCGCTTGGAACCGCTGGGCTTGGCCAGATCGGTTTCACACAGGGCCAGGCGGTGGCCGTCGGTAGCGACGGTCCGCAGGGCATCGCCGCGCAGATCAAACAGCAGGCCGTTGAGGTAATAGCGCACGTCCTGCTGGGCCATCGCGAACGCGGTGCGTTCGATCAGTTCCTTCAGGGTCGCTTCGCCAATGGCCACGCGCTCGGTGGCTTCCACTTCGTCCACCGACGGGAAGTCGTTGGAGGGCAGGGTGGCCAGGGTGAAGCGGCTGCGACCGGCCTGCACGGTGATCTTGTCACCGGTCTGCGAGACCGTGATCCGGCTGCCGTCGGGCAGGGCGCGGATGATCTCGAACAGCTTGCGGGCGGGAATGGTGGTTTCGCCGTCCTGGGCGTCTTCAACCGCGATCCGCGACACCATCTCCACTTCCAGGTCGGTACCGGTCAGCGACAGCTGGCCGTTCTGCACCTGGACCAGGAAATTGGCCAGAACCGGAAGGGTCTGGCGGCGTTCGACCACGTTGACGACCTGTGCCAACGGCTTGAGAAAGGCTTCGCGCTGCAGTGTGAAACGCATGTGGTTCCGTGCCCCTATGCTTTAAAAAATGTGGAATAAATCAAAAGCTTGGTGGTGCTGGTAGAGACAGAATCGCTGGAAAACAACGCTAAGTCTTTGTAAATAAAAGAATTTCAGACATCGAAACCCTCTGTATTACCGACCCCCAGGGGGTGGGGAAAGCTGTGGATAAAATCAGCGCGATTTCAAACGCCATTTTTATCCACAACGTGTCCCTCGCTTGCTACCGGATTCTGCACCGTTTTGTGCGATGACGCCTCATCGGCATCCGTGCATCATTCGCTCAGCTTCCGGATCAGCTTGTCCCAGTCCTCGCGGAGCTTGCCGTCGGTTTCCATCAGGGTCCGGATCTGACGGCAGGCGTGCAGCACCGTGGTGTGATCGCGACCGGCAAAGGCGTCGCCGATCTCGGGCAGGCTGTGCTCGGTCAGTTCCTTGGTCAGGGCCATGGCGACCTGGCGCGGGCGGGCCAGCGAACGGGTCCGGCGCTTGGACAGCAGATCCTTGATCTGCAGCCCGTAGTAGTCGGCCACGGTTTTCTGGATGTTGGGAATGCTGATCGCCTGCTGCTGGGCGCGCAGCAGGTCGCGCAGGGTTTCCTGGGCGAATTCGGTGGTGATCGCGCGGCCGGTGAAATTGGCGCGGGCGGTCAGGGTATTGAGCGCGCCCTCGAGGTCGCGCACGTTGGAGCGCATCTTCTTGGCGATCAGGAACGCAACATCATCGGGAATCTCGGCGCCGCGTTCGCGTGCCTTGGCCAGCACGATGGCGGCGCGGGTTTCAAAGTCCGGCGGTTCGATCGCGACCGACAGGCCCCAGGCAAGCCGCGACTTCAGGCGCGCTTCCAGGCCCTCGACTTCGCGCGGATAGCGGTCGCAGGTCAGGATGATCTGCTGCTTGCCATCGAACAACGCGTTGAAGGTGTGGAAGAACTCTTCCTGGGTGCGATCCTTGCCGGCGAAGAACTGGATGTCATCGATCAGCAGCGCGTCCACCTGCTGGAACTGGCGCTTGAACTGATCCATGGTCTTTTCCTGCAGGGCCCGGATCATCGCGCTGAAGAACTGTTCCGAACGCAGGTACAGCACCTTCGCACCCGGATTGGCCTGGCGCATCGCATTGCCGGCGGCGAACATCAGGTGGGTCTTGCCCAGGCCGGTGCCCCCGTACAGCAGCAACGGGTTGTGCGCGCGGTCGCCCGGCTTCTGTGCCGCCTGGAACGCCGCAGCCAGGCCCAGCTGGTTGCTGCGGCCTTCGACGAAGTTGGCGAAGGTGTAGTGGTTGTCCAGGTTGCCGGCAAAAGGTACCTGCGGTTCGCTGGACACCTGCGCCGACGGCGTGGAAACCGGCGCGTTCTGCGCCTCCACGGGCCGCGGACGCGAGCCGATTTCAAGAAAAACGTCGCTGAAACCGGCGAAATGGGCCAGCAGCTCGCGGATCCGCGCCAGGTACAGCTCGCGGACCTGATCGACGATGAAGGCATTCGGTGCATACAGCACCAGGCTGTCCACGCGCAGATCGGCCTGCAGCGGCTTCAACCAGGTGTGAACGTCTTCCGGCGGGAACTCCGCTTCGAGGCGCTCGAGACTACGGGACCAGGCATCCATCAGCAATAATCGTCCGGTGGCCGGGGCATGGACGCGACAAGGCGCCCAAACACAGGCCGGAAAGGGGGGAAATGGATGGCTCAGACTACCACCGAGCGCCCGCCTTCGGAATGCTTGTCCCCTACTTATTCACAAAAACATCCACAGCTATTGCACAGGCCGGTGAATTCGCGTAGCTGCCAGGGGTTGACGCGGGGTAGGGTACCTCTCTAGAATTTCCGGTTCTTTCCGTCCCATTCATACGAGAGGCCCCCAATGGCCACGAAGCGCACCTACCAGCCCAGCAACCTCAAGCGTAAGCGCGACCACGGCTTCCGTGCCCGTATGAAGACCGCTGACGGCCGCAAGATCCTGTCGCGTCGCCGCGCCAAGGGCCGCAAAGTCCTGAGCGCCTGATTGCCATGCCGCACCTTGCGGCAGACGCAATCCCTTCGACAGTGAATACTGCAGACCCGCGCAAGCGATTCCCTCGCTCTGCGCGGGTTCGCACGCGTGCCGAATACTCAACGGTCTTCAACGGCGCCCGCCGTGTGTCCGATCCGCTGATGACCCTGCACTGGCTGCCGGCTGACCGGCCGGCCAGGCTGGGTCTGGCGGTTTCCCGCAAGGTCGATCCGAACGCCGTCGGGCGTAACCGGATCAAGCGCGTCCTGCGCGACATCCTGCGTCAGACACGTACCGATATCCAGCCAGGCGACTTCGTCGTCGTGGCCCGTAGTGCTGCGCGTTCTGCCAGCAACGACGAGATCCGCCAGGCCTTCCTGCGCCTGCTGCGGCGCCTGCGTGCATTGCCCACGCCGGGCGTGGACGGCACAATGCCGCCGCCTGATGGCATCGCACCTCCTTCTTTGACCGAGCCGGCATCGCGTCCCGGCCCCGCCGAGCCTGTCCGCTGATGAACCAGACCCGCGTATTCCTCATTTTTGCCTGGCTGATGGTAGCCGTGCTGCTGTGGATGGAGTGGAGCCGTGAAAAGGCTGCTCCGACCCCGGCACCGACGACCACGTCGGCTCCGGCCGCCGCACAGAGTGTTCCGGGCGCCGCCCCGGGCGCGATCCCCAACGCCCAGGTGCCGGGTGCTCCGGGCCAGGCCGCCGCGCAGGCCCAGGCCAGCGCCACCCCGGCCGCCCAGCGCGTGACCGTCACCACCGACGTGCTGCGCCTGGTGCTGGACGGCGGCCGCGTGCTCGACGCCGAGCTGCTGCAGTTCCCGCAGACCAAGGACGACGGCAGCCCGCCGGTGCGACTGCTGACCGAAGACCCCGCGCACCCCTACAGCGCGATCAGCGGCTGGGCCAGCGAGGACAAGAACACCCCGGTGCCGGGTGCTGACGGCTTCAAGCTGGTCGGTGACACCCGCGACTTCGTACTGGCCAAGGGCCAGAACGAACTGCAGATCCCGTTCGTGTGGACCGCCGACAACGGCGTGACCATCAAGCGCACCCTGACCGTCTCGCGCAACGAGTACGCCGTGCGCTTCAAGGACGAAGTAAGCAACGCCGGCGCCGCGCCGTGGAACGGCTACGTCTACCGCACCCTGGACCGCACCCCGACCATCCTGTCGCGGAGCATGACCAACCCGGATTCCTTCAGCTTCAACGGCGCCACCTGGTACGACAACGACAAGAAGTACCAGCGTCGTGCGTTCAAGGACTACCTGGAAGACGGCACGCTGAACCAGAACATCACCGGCGGCTGGCTGGCGATGCTGCAGCACCACTTCTTCACCGCCTGGATCCCGCAGAAGGACCAGACCGCGCACTACGTGCTGTCGCAGGTGGCCGGTCGTGACCTGATCGAAGCGCGTGGCCCGGCCTTCACCGTGGCCCCGGGCCAGTCCACCAGCACCGAAGCACGCCTGTGGGTGGGCCCGAAGCTGGTGAACCTGATTGCCAAGGAAGACGTGCCGGGCCTGGACCGTGTGGTCGACTACAGCCGCTTCTCGATGATGGCGGTGATCGGCCAGGGCCTGTTCTGGGTGCTCAACCAGGTGCACAAGCTGGTCGGCAACTGGGGCTGGGCGATTGTCGGCCTGGTGGTGCTGCTGAAGCTGGTGCTGTATCCGCTGTCGGCCGTGCAGTACAAGAGCGGCGCCAAGATGCGTCGCTTCCAGCCGCGTATCGCGCAGCTGAAGGAACGCTATGGCGATGACCGCCAGAAGTTCCAGACCGCGATGATGGAGCTGTACAAGAAGGAAAAGATCAATCCGATGGGTGGCTGCCTGCCGATCCTCATCCAGATGCCGATCTTCTTCGCCCTGTACTGGGTGCTGGTGGAATCGGTCGAGCTGCGCCAGGCGCCGTGGCTGGGCTGGATCCAGGATCTGACCGCACGCGACCCGTACTTCATCCTGCCGGTGATCAACGTGGCGGTGATGTGGTTCACCCAGAAGCTGACCCCGGCACCGGGCATGGACCCGATGCAGCAGAAGATGATGCAGTTCATGCCGCTGGTGTTCGGCGTCATGATGGCCTTCATGCCCTCCGGCCTGGTGCTGTACTGGGTGGTCAACGGCGGCCTGGGCCTGTTGCAGCAGTGGTGGATGACCAAGCGCCACGGCGGCGAGCCGGTGCCGGCCACCACCGCCCCGGCCCCGGTCAAGAAGAAGTAACCCCGACCCGGCCCAAACGACGCAAAAGCCCGCCGCAAGGCGGGCTTTTCGCATGCGGCGTTAGAATTCCCCGCACACCGCTCCCCCACCTCCGGTTCCGCCATGCCGCGCACGTCGTCGTTCCGCCTGTTTCTGCCCGCACTGGTGCTCACCCTGGCCGTTGCCGGTTGTGGCGACAAGGACGCGAAGGCGCCGGCGAGCACCGTCACCCAGCCAAGCGCGCAGGCCGCCGCCGCTGCCGATCCGGCCGCCGCGCCGTTGCTGGCCGCGCTGCAGAAGCAGCTCGACGGCTACCGCCGGATCATCGTGCTGTTGGCCGACGAAACACAGCAGAGCGCCGCCGACCGTGGCACCTCCACCCGCGTCGGCCAGCAGCTGTTCCACGATGGCCTGGAACAGCGCACCGCCATCGCCGCGCAGTTCGACACGCTGTTGCGCGGCTCCAGCCCGCAGCGCTTCGCGACGCTTGGCACGGTGCTGGACTACATCGAATCGGCGCCCGAGCTGTTCGATGCCGACCGCCTGGCGTTCCGCGAAGTGCTGCGCGATCTGCACGACCGTGTCGGTGCCGATTCGTCGCTGCCGGCGGTGAAGCTGCACCAGCGCATCGGCGAGGATCTGGACGCACTGGACGAGATCGAACGCAACTACAACCAGGAACTGACCCGCATCTTCAGCCGCTTCGAGCGCACCCGCGCCATTGCTCTGAAGCGCGAGAAGTGGGAGGACTACATCGCCCACCTGCACAAGGACTACAGCCGCGAGGCGATCCTGCGCGACTACGGGGTGATCGAGCCGTATCCGATGTCGATGAAGGACAGCGACCGCGAGATCTTCGGCCGCGATCTGCCGGCCAAGACCGTGGTGCTGACCTTCGACGATGGCCCGCACAAGGCCTACACCGATGAGGTGGTGGCCATCCTCAAGCGCTACGACGTGCCGGGGGTGTTCTTCGAGGTGGGCCGTAACCTGGGCACGATCGAGGCCGACGGCAAGGTCAGCCTTGGCCCGATGGCAAAGATCAGCCGCCAGCTGATGGAAGACGGCTATGCCGTGGGCAACCACAGCCTGACCCATGCGCAGTTGTCGCGCACCACCGGCGATGCGCTGCGCCAGCAGGTGCTCGACACCGATACACTGCTGAAGGATGTCGACAGCAAGCGCGCACCGCTGTTCCGCTTCCCGTACGGCGCGCGCAACGCCGAAGGCATGCAGCTGCTCAACGAGGCGGGGCTGAAGTCGATCATGTGGAACATCGACTCGATGGACTGGGCCGATCCGGTGCCGGAATCGATCGTGCAGCGCGTGCTCGACCAGGTGAACAAGGAACAGCGCGGCATCATCCTGTTCCACGACATCCACGACCGTGCAGTGAAGGCGCTGCCGCAGATCCTCGACCGGCTGATTGCCGACGGTTACCAGTTTGCCGGCTGGAACGGTCGCGACTTCACCGTGGCCCGCGCGCGCAAGGGTGATGCCAGCGCCGCCACCGTCACCACCGGCTACGACAAATCATGGGCGATCGTGGTCGGCATCGACAGCTACGCCAAGTGGCCGAAGCTGGAATACGCCAGCCACGATGCGCAGGCGGTGGCCGATACGCTCACCGGGCAGTTCGGTTTCCCGCCTTCGCAGGTGATCGTGCTGAAGAACGAGCAGGCCACCCGCAACAACATCCTGGCCGCCTTCCACGACCGACTGGCCGATGACCGCACCGGCAAGAACGACCGCGTGTTCGTGTTCTTCGCCGGCCACGGCGCCACCCGCCAGCTCGCCTCCGGCCGCGACCTCGGCTACATCATCCCGGTGGATTCGGACCCGAAGGAGTTCGCCAGCGATGCGATCGCGATGACCGACATCCAGAACATCGCCGAGAGCCTGCAGGCCAAGCACGTGATGTTCGTGATGGATGCCTGCTACAGCGGCCTGGGCCTGACCCGTGGCGGGCCGTCGTCGTCGTCGTTCCTGCGCGAGAACGCACGCCGCAGCGCGCGGCAGATGCTGACCGCCGGCGGTGCCGACCAGCAGGTGGCCGACGCCGGGCCCAATGGCCATTCGGTGTTCACCTGGGTGCTGCTGCAGGCGCTGGCCGGCAAGGGTGACCTCAATGGCGATGGCCTGATCACCGGTACCGAGCTGGCCGCCTACGTGGCACCGGCGGTGTCGGCGGTGTCGCACCAGACCCCGGCGTTCGGCAGCCTGCCCGGTTCGCAGGGCGGCGAGTTCGTGTTCCAGGTGCCGGACAGCCAGGAGTTCCTCAACGCCGATACGCGCCAGCTGACCGCCGATGCGATCGCGCTGAACACCAGGGTCGAGGCTGCCAGCGAAGCCAAGGGCAGCCAGGCACCGGTCACCGTGGCCGACCTGCAGGGCGGCAAGGCCAAGCTGGTGGTGCCCAGCGCCGGCCCGGCGTCGGACCGCCAGCGCGCGCAGCAGGCCAATGACCGTGGCCTGCAGCTGTACCGCGAAAAGCAGTACGACGAAGCGGCGGCGCAGTTCACCGAAGCGCTGAAGCTGCGCCCGGACTTCGCCCAGGCAGCGAACAATCTCGGCTTCGTCTACTACCGCCAGCAGCGCTACGCCGAAGCCGCGCGCTGGCTGGAGAACACGCTGAAGATCGATCCCTCGCGCGCGGTCGCCCACCTCAATCTGGGCGATGCCTACTTCAATGCTGGCGACAAGGCCAAGGCGAAGCAGG
Organism: Stenotrophomonas sp. CS3K5; assembly: GCF_059515225.1. NCBI lineage: Bacteria > Pseudomonadati > Pseudomonadota > Gammaproteobacteria > Lysobacterales > Lysobacteraceae > Stenotrophomonas > Stenotrophomonas sp. CS3K5. Next base: position 52,374 of record NZ_JCAKRX010000012.1, on the reverse strand, counting down.
CCTACACCACCTATCTGGCGCTGCAGCCGCAGGGCAGTGGTGCCGCGCAGGCGCGCGCACAGCTGGAGAAGCTCTGAGCCATGAATGATCTGACCCGTACCGAGACCATCGTCGCCATTGCCAGCGCGCCCGGCGCCGGCGGCGTCGGCCTGCTGCGCCTGTCCGGCCCGCGCGCTGCCGCCATCGCCAACGCGCTGGGCGCACCAGCACTGCGCCCGCGTCACGCGCACTATGCGCGCCTGCGCGATGCCGATGGCGAGGTGATCGACGACGGCATCGTGCTGTGGTTCCCGGCACCGAACAGCTTCACCGGCGAGGAAGTGGTGGAACTGCAGGGCCACGGCAGCCCGGTGCTGCTGCAGCAGCTGGTCGCGCGCTGCATCGCGTTGGGCGCGCGCCAGGCGCGGCCGGGTGAGTTCAGCGAGCGGGCCTTCCTCAACGGCAAGCTCGACCTGGCCCAGGCCGAGGCCATCGCCGATCTGATCGCCGCGGGCGACAACCGCGCCGCGCGCGCTGCACGGCGTTCGCTGGATGGCGTGTTCTCGCGCCGTATCGAGGCAGTGGTCGAACAGCTGGTGCTGCTGCGCATCCACGTGGAAGCGGCCATCGACTTCGCCGACGAGCCACTGGATACCCTCGGTGGTGCGCAGGTGCGGCGCGGGCTGGAGCAGGCGCGTGGCGACCTGGCCCTGCTGCGTCGCGATGCCGAGCGCGGCCGCCGCCTGCGCGATGGCCTGCATGCGGTGCTGATCGGCCCGCCCAATGCCGGCAAGAGTTCACTGCTGAACGCACTGGCCGGCAGCGAGCGTGCCATCGTCACCGACATCGCCGGCACCACCCGCGACACCCTGCGCGAGACCATCCGTCTGGACGGGTTGGAGCTGACCCTGGTCGACACTGCCGGCCTGCGCGACGGCGGCGACGCCATCGAACGCGAAGGGATGCGCCGCGCCCATGTGGAAATCGAGCGCACCGACCTGGCGCTGATCGTGCTGGATGCACGCGATCCGGTCGCCGGTGAAGCGGCGCTGGGGCAGGCCGTGGCCGACGTGCCGCACAAGGTCTACATCCACAACAAGTCGGATCTGCTGGACGCGTTGCCGACGCTGGATGACCCGGACCGCGTATTCGTTTCGGCCGCCACCGGCGCCGGCCTGGAGAACCTGCACGCGCGCCTGCGCAGCATCGCCTCGGCCGGGGCCGGCGAGCAGGTGGACGGTGAATTTTCCGCGCGCACCCGCCACGTCGATGCGATCGAACGCGCGCAGGAACATGCGCGGCGCGCCGATGGCGAGCTGGCCCATGAGCATCTGGAACTGGCCGCCGAAGAGCTGCGGCTGGCGCATGACGCGCTGGGCGAGATCACCGGACAGATGAGTGCCGACGACCTGCTGGGCCGGATCTTCTCCAGCTTCTGCATCGGCAAGTAACTGTAGAGCCGAGCCCATGCTCGGCTGTTCTGCCGCTCAGCCGAGCATGGGCTCGGCTCTACAGGTGCAGGCTTCCCCCACCTGTCATATTGCCGCCGCATACTGACGCCCATCACATACCGCTTGGGGAAGTCGCAGTGAAGTCGTGGGGTTGTGCGTTGCTGTTGTCGCTGGCCGTGGCACCATCGGTGGCCATGAGTGCTGAATCCTCCACCCCGTCCTCCAAGGCGTCGGTCTATGGGCACCGCGGTGCCAGTGCGCTGCTGCCCGAGCACACCCTGGCCTCGTACGCGCAGGCGATTGCCGATGGCGCCGACTACATCGAACCGGACCTGGTGATGACCAGGGACGGGGTGATGGTGGCCCGCCACGAGAACGAGATCAGTGGCACCACCGACGTCGCCTCGCATCCGGAGTTCGCCAACCGCCGCACCACCCGGATCATTGATGGCCAGAAGGTGGAAGGCTGGTTCACCGAAGACTTCACCCTGGCCGAGCTGAAGACCCTGTACGCGCGCGAGCGCCTGCCGGACCTGCGCAGCACGGCCTACGACGGCCAGTTCCGCATCGCCAGCCTGGATGAGATCCTGGCCTTCCTGGTACAGCAGGCCGGCCGCGCCAACCGCGGCATCGGTCTGGTGCCGGAGATCAAGCACCCGACCTACTTCCAGTCCATCGGACTGCCGATGGAAGACGCGCTGTTGGCCGCGCTGCGCGGCAACGCATATACCAACGTCGGCCCGGTCACGATCCAGTCGTTCGAGACCGCCAACCTGCGCTATCTGCGCGGCAAGATCGGGCGCGGCAGCAACATCCGCCTGCTGCAGCTGCTGTGGAAGGGCGATACCCAGCCTGCCGACATCGCCAAGGCTGGCGGCACGCTGACCTACGCGCAGATGATGACCCCGGCTGGCCTGAAGGACATCGCCACCTATGCCGATGGCATCGGCCCGGAGCTGCGTTCGATCATTCCGCTTGATGCCCAGGGTGCGCTGGGGGCGCCGACCTCGCTGGTAGGTGATGCGCACGCCGCCGGCCTGATGGTGATCCCGTACACGTTCCGCCCGGAGAACCACTTTCAGGCTAGCAACCTGCGCAAGGGCGCCGACAGCGCGCGCAATGCCGAGGGGTCGATCGCCGAGATGCGCGCCTATCTGGCCACGGGCATCGATGCGTTCTTCACCGATGACCCGGCGCTGGGCCGGCAGGCGGTGGATGGGATGGGTACGGCGGGCAATTGATTCTGGTAGTGCCGGCCAGCGGCCGGCACTACCGTTGCTTCAACCGCGCGGATCGTCCGGGCGGCGGAACGGAATCACCACGTAGTCCTGGCCCTCGCGCGGCTGCCACAGCACCGGCACACGCTGCGGTGACGGCGGCTCCAGCTCGTCGTCGGCCAGTGGCTCGATTGATTCTTCCTCATCTTCCCAGCTGTAGCGCTGGCGCGGCGGCAGCGGGTCGGCGTTGCGGAACAACAGCGCGGCGATGATGCCAGCGAAGGCGCCGCCCATGTGCGACTGCCAGGACACGCCGTCGGCATGCGGCAGGATGGTCATCAGCATGCCGCCGTAGAACAGCATGCCGATCAGGCCGGTGGCGATGGCCGCGCGGTCGCGGCGCAGCAGGCCCAGGCTGGCCAGCAGGAACATCAGGCCGTGAGTGACGCCACTGGCGCCCAGGTGCACGCTGCCGGGGTTGCCCAGCATCCACGCGCCAACACCCGAGCCCAGCCACAGCAGGGGCAGGGCGCGCACGGTGGCCTTCGGGTAGACGCTGCCGGCCAGGGTGCCCAGGATCAGGATCGCGATGCTGTTGGCCGCGATGTGCTCGACCGAGGCATGCAGCAGCGGGCCTCCGATCAGGCCGAGCAGGCCCTTGGCTTCCAGCGGCGCCACCGCCCAGGGGCGCCAGTCAAACGTGCCCTGCAGGGCGAACACGACCACCAGCACCAGCACGGCGGCCAGGCTGACGTTGAACGCCCGCAGGATGCGCGAGCGGTCATTGCGGGGGGCCGGCGCATCGCCAGCGGGCAGGGGCGCGTTGTTGTCCATACCTCAAGCAATGGCGGTGGCCGGCGCGAAACCAAGGCCACCGCTGCGGGAGAGTGGGTGCGGCCGACGGGACAATCCCGCCGGCCGCGTCTTCCCGCCGGTCAGGTTCAGGCGTGGCCCGAGCCTTCCTTCGGCGGGTACTTCAGGCTCAGCACCACGGTGGCGGCGATGATCACCGCGACCACGCCCAGCGACACCGGGGTCGGGATCTTGAACAGGTCGATGATCATCATCTTGATGCCGATGAAGCCCAGCACCAGCGCCAGGCCGTACGGCAGCAGGTGGAAGCGGTCGGCCATGCCGGCCAGCAGGAAGAACATCGCGCGCAGGCCCAGCACCGCGAACACATTGGAGGTGAGCACGATGAACGGGTCGGTGGTGATCGCGAAGATCGCCGGGATGCTGTCCACCGCGAAGATCACGTCGGTGACCGCGATCAGGATCAGCACCGCGAACAGCGGGGTGAACCAGCGCACGCCATCACGGGTCACGCTCAGTGCGTTGCCTTCATAGTTCGGCAGCAGGCGCAGGTGCTTGCGCATCCAGCGCAGGGCCGGGTTGCTCTCGAGATCCGGCTCCTGGCCGGCGGCGAACCACATCTTCCAGCCGGTGAACAGCAGGAAGGCACCGAACACGTAGAGCAGCCAATGGAACTGGCTGATCAGCACGCTGCCGGCGAAGATCATGATCGTACGCAGCACGATCGCACCCAGGATGCCGATGATCAGCACCTTCTGGCGCTGCTCCTCCGGCACCGCGAAGTAGCTCATGATCATCAGGAAGACAAAGATGTTGTCCACCGCCAGCGCCTTCTCGACCAGGTAGCCGGTCAGGAACTCCAGGCCGACCTTGTTGGCCACCACCTGGCCGGCGGTCTCATTGAGGTAGTACCAGAGGCCGGCGTTGAACAGCAGGGCCAGCGCGACCCAGCCGATGGACCACCACAGGGCCTCCTTGAAGGTGACCTTGTGCGGTCCACCATGGCGCATCAATACGAGGTCGACCAGCAGGGCGATGACCACCACCGCTGCGAAGCCGCCCCACAACCACACGTTACCGATCGTCTGCATTGGGAATGTCCGTTGGAAAAGTGAATGCCAGGCCGGACGGCGAGGATCTGCAACGGAGGATCGGGAGGGGATCCAGGGACAGAGCTTCGCCAGTACGGCGAAGGTCTCGCTCGCAGTTCCAATGGCTGGAACTGCCGTTGCACCGGAGCCTGCGGGCTCGAATTGACGGCGACAACGTCTGGGAGCTACTCCCCTTCTGGCGCCGATTCTGCCGTCTGGCCGGGCCGCCGTCAAATGGGGCGGCGGCGGGGTCGGAGCCCCGTTGGGGATCCGACCCCCGGCTGCCGGTTTACAATAGGTGGATGAATACCCCCCTTCCGATTGTCCGCCTCAAGAACGCGTGGCGTTCCAGCCACCCGTGGATCTTCCAGAAACTGGTCGAGAAGCCGACCGTCCGGCCCAAGCCCGGTTCCATCGTCGACGTGGTCGGCATCGAGGGCGAGTTCATCGGCCGTGGGTTCTACAACGGGCATTCGCGCATTGCCGTGCGCATCCTTGAAACCGATCAGCATGTGCCGGTCGATGCCGGCTGGTTCTCGCGCAAGATCGCCCAGGCGGTGTCGCTGCGCCGTGAGGTGCTCAAGCTCGACGCGGTGTCCGACGCCTGGCGTGTGGTGCACAGCGAAGGCGACGGCCTGTCCGGCCTGGTGGTCGACCGTTACGGCGACCTGGTGGTGGTCGAATTCTTCGCCGCCGGCATGTTCCGCCACCGCGAGTGGATCTACGACGCCCTGCGCGAACAGTTCCCGGGCTGCCGTTTCCACAGCTTCGCCGACGAACATGTGCAGAAGCAGGAAAGCTTCGACTTCCACGGCAACACCACCACCGAAGCGGCGGTAATCACCGAGTACGGCATCAAGTTCCGCGCCGACCCGGCCGGCGCGCACAAGACCGGCTTCTTCGCCGACCAGCGCGAAAACCGGCAGTGGCTGAGCCAGCAGGTGGAAGGCAAGAGCGTGCTGGACCTGTGCTGCAACACCGGCGGTTTCGCCGTGTATGCCGCTGCGCGTGGAGCCACCGAAGTGGTTGGCATCGACATCGATGAGGACGTCATCCAGATCGCCAAGGGCAATTCGCGCCTGAACAACGTGCGCCCGAAGTTCGTGCAGTCCGACATCTTCCCGTGGCTGCGCGATGCCGCCAACCGCGGCGAGCAGTACGACGTGGTGATCCTGGACCCGGCAAAGATGACCCGCGACCGCGACCAGGTGATCACCGCGCTGAAGAAGTACCTGGACATGAACAAGCTCGCGCTGGGCGTGGTCAAGCCCGGTGGCCTGTTCGCCACGTTCTCCTGCACCGGCCTGGTGGCCGAGGACCAGTTCCTGGACATGCTGCGTCGGGCGGCGTACTTCTCCGGCCGCACGATCCAGATCCTGAAGGTGGCCGGCGCCGGTCCGGACCATCCGTTCATGGCCCACGTGCAGGAATCGCGTTACCTGAAGGCTGTGTTCTGCCGCGTGGTTGATTGACCGCGTGACCGCCGATCTCTGTAGAGCCGAGCCCATGCTCGGCTGATCGGCCTGGCAGCCGAGCATGGGCTCGGCTCTACACAACCAAGACCGCCCATGCGCAAAGCCGACCGCCTGTTCCAACTGGTCAACCTGATCCGCGTGCGCCAGCCGGTGACCGCCGCCGTGCTGGCGGCGGAACTGGGCCTGTCGGTGCGCAGCATCTACCGCTACGTCGATGATCTGTCCGTGGCCGGCATCCCGCTCTATGGCGAGGCCGGTATCGGCTATCGCCTTGATCCCGGTTTCGAACTGCCGCCTCTGAACCTGGATGGGGCAGAAGCCGAGGCACTGCAGCTGGCCGTGGAGATGCTGGCCTGCAGTGGCGCGGGCCACCTGCAACCTGCGGCGCGTTCGCTGCTGCACAAACTGCAGGCGGCCATGCCCACGCGTGCGACCAGCCCACGCACTGCCCGCGCGCTGCGTGCCATACCCGTTTCGCTGCCGTGCTGGCAGCCACTGCATACGGCCATCGCCGACGGCCGCAGTGTGCAGCTGCGATATCGCACGTTGCAGGGCGCATCGAGCGAGCGGACCGTGCACCCGCTTGGCCTGTTCCACTGGGGCCAGCACTGGACACTGGGCAGCTGGTGCGCGCTGCGCCAGGACTACCGCGATTTCCGCCTGGACCAGATCGAAGCCCTCGCCGAAGCAGAGGGGCTGGACCTGCCGGCGCAGGTCTGTCTGGAAGCCTATCTGGGCTACCAACAGCGGGCCTGGGCGCTGCGCGGCCACTGACACCCCGCTGGCAGCAGGGGCTGCGCAGACTGCGCGCTCCTCCCACAACGGGCATCTCCATGCACCCTGCTTCTTCTGTCCTCGAACTGGCCGTGTTCACCGTCAAACCGCACGCCCGTGCCGACATGCCGATGCTGCGTGAGCAGCTGCGCGCGGCCATCGCGCAGTTTCCCGGCCTGATCGACTACCAGCCGTTCTCGCCGATGGATGGCGACGACCGCTTCGTCGACATCGCCCACTGGAAGGACCTGGCCAGCGCGCAGGCGGTGGCACAGGCGTTCGCGGGTGGTGATGCGCGCTTTGCACCGTACATGGCCGCCATTGATGAGCTGCAGCTGATGCAGCACTTCCTGCCGGGTTGATCGACGCCTGGCACCCGTCTGTTAGTGCCGGGCTCATGCCCGGCCCTACAAAAAGGCCGGGCGCAGCGCTATGGTCGGGCTCTTCTCTTCACCGGTGAGAGTCCCATGCCGTCGCTGCGTCGCCTGTCCTTGCTGCTTGCCCTGGCGCTGAGTGCGCCGCTGTCGGCCCATGCCATCGAGTTCAGCGCGCAGGAGCTGGCGCGGGCCAAGACCCTGCAGCAGCGCCTGGTCACCCTCGACAGCCATCTGGATACGCCGGCCAACTTCGGCCGCAGCGGCTTTGACATCGAACAGCGCCACGACCGCAACGCGCTGTCACAGGTGGATTACCCGCGCATGGTCGAAGGCGCCCTGGACGGCGGTTTCTGGGCGATCTACACCGACCAGGGCGACCGCAGCGCCGCTGCACATCTGGCCGAACGTGACCACGGCCTGCAGCGGTTGATGCAGATCCGAGAAATGCTGGCGGCCAATCCCGAGCGTTTCGCGCTGGCGTTGAGCGCCGATGACGCGGCGCGGATCAAGGCGGCGGGCAAGCGCGTGGTCTACATCAGCATGGAAAACGCCAGCCCGCTGGTGGCCGACCCGAGCCTGCTCTCGTTCTACCACCGCGCCGGCCTGCGCCTGCTCAGCACAGTGCACTTCGCCAACAACGAGTTCGCCGATTCGGCCACCGACCCCAAGGGTGCGGAATGGAAAGGCCTGAGCCCGGCCGGCAAGGAACTGGTGCGGCAGGCGGTGAAGCTGGGCATCGTCATCGACCAGTCGCATGCCTCGGATGCGGTGTTCGATGACCTGCTGGCGATGATGCCGGTGCCGTTCGTGCTCTCGCACAGTTCGGCCAAGGCGGTCTACGACCACCCGCGCAACCTCGATGATGCACGCCTGCGCAAGCTGGCCAAGGCCGGTGGCGTGATCCAGGTCAATGCCTATGGCGGTTATCTGATCGACGCCGCCAAGACGCCCGAGCGCAAGCTGGCCGAGGAAGCGCTGAGCAAGCAACTGGGCGGCTGGGAAGGGATGGGCATCGAGCAGGGTGTCGCGCTGCTCAAGGCCGAGCAGGCGCTGGACCACGAGCACCCGGTGCGCCACGCCAGCCTGGACGACTTCTTCGCCCACTTCGAGCACATTCTCAAGGTGGTCGGCCCCGAACACGTGGGCATCGGCCTGGACTGGGACGGCGGCGGCGGCCTGAGCGATCTGCCTGATGTCAGCCAGCTGCCGAAGATCACCGCCTGGCTGCTGCGCAAGGGCTACACCGAGCGGCAGATTGCCGGCATCTGGGGCGGCAACCTGCTGCGGGTGATGCGCCAGGCGCAGGACTACGCGGCAACGCAGGGCGGCTGAGCGCCCTGAGGAAATGCCGGCCAGCGGCCGGCACTACCCGTGATGCCAAAGCAGGATGGCTGAGCGCCCTGCGGTAGTGCCGGCCGCTGGCCGGCATACCCGGTGATGCGTTTACTTCGCGATCAACGCATTGCGGCGGCTGTACAGGAAGTACAGCACCAGGCCGAGCACGTTCCACAGCAGGAAGTACAGCTGGGTGCTGTGCGGCAGGCTGATGAACAGGTAGATGCAGCCCAGCGCGGCCAGCGGGCCGACCACGAAGGCCAGCGGCGTGCGGAAGGTACGCTCGCGGTTCGGCTCGCGCAGGCGCAGCACCACCAGGCAGATGCCCACCGCAGTGAACGCGGCCAGGGTACCGGCGTTGGCCAGCGCGGCGATCTCGTCCAGGCGCGCCACGCCGGCCAGCGCCGACACCACCACTGCGGTGAACAGCGTGGTCGCCACCGGCGTGCCGGTGCGAGCGTTGACCTTGGACAGGCCACGCGGCAGCAGGCCGTCGCGGCTCATCACGAAGAAGATGCGGCTCTGGCCGTACAGGAAGGCCAGCAGCACCGTCGGCAGCGCGATGATCGCGATCACGCCGATCACCATCGCCGCAGTCGGATGGCCCAGCTGGCGCATGATCAGCGCCAGCGGCTCGGCGCTGTGGCCGAACACGGCGTAGCTCATCGCACCCACGGCGGCCAATGCCACCAGCACGTAGACGATGGTGCAGCCGATCATCGAACCGATGATGCCGATCGACAGGTCGCGGCCCGGGTTCTTGGTTTCCTCGGCGGCGGTCGAAATCGCATCGAAGCCGTAGAAGGCGAAGAAGATGATCGCCGCCGCCGCCATCACGCCGTGTTCGACGCCATCAGGGCCGATCGACTTGGCAAAGCCATAGGGCATGAACGGCTGCAGGTTGGCGCTGTCGAACGCCGGCAGTGCCACGGCCACGAAGATCGCCAGCGCGATCAGCTTGAACACCACCAGGATGGCGTTGAGGGTGGCGCTTTCCTTGGTGCCGGCCATCAGCATGCCGGCCACCAGCCAGGTGATGACGATCGCCGGCAGGTTGATCATGCCGCCTTCCACGTGCGGGCCGGCCGCAAGCCAGGCCGGCAGGTGCACGTTCCAGCCGAACTGGGTGTGCACCCATTCGAGGAATCCGACGAAGTAGCCCGACCAGCCCACGGCCACCGTACTCACCACCAGCGAGTACTCCAGGATCAGGCTCCAGCCCACCACCCAGGCGAACACCTCGCCCAGCGCGCTGTAACTGTAGGTATAGGCACTGCCGGCAGCCGGCATCATCGTCGACAGCTCGGCGTAGGACAGCGCCGCGCAGGCGCAGACCGCGCCGGCGATGGCAAAGGAGATCAGCACCGCCGGGCCGGCCAGGTTGGCACCGACGCCGATCAGCGTGTAGATGCCGGTGCCGACGATGGCACCGATGCCCAGTGCGATCAGGTGCGGCCAGCTGAGCGTGGGAACCAGGCGCCTGCCGGCTTCATGGACGGTGACGGAATCTAGGGACTTGCGCCGGAGCAGGGACATGCAGGCCTCGGAAGGGGTGACTGAGAACGACAAGTCCCCGAGTGTGACCGAACGCAGCGCAGCATTGCCACTGACGGGGGTCATGCCCGACCCGTCGCGCGCTGTACCGCGAGCAGTCTGCCGGAATCGGCATAAAGGGCCGTCGGCCCGGTGCTGCGCTATCGGGCGCTGGGCCAGTGGCAGCCGTGTTCCTGCCAGGCCTCGGGAGCATCGTGGAAGGCGGTGGTGCGGCCGTCGCGGGCGCGTTGGTAGCTCAACTCCAGCACCAGCGCGCCCTGGGTGCTCAACCGGTAGTGGCCGTTGAGGCGCCCGTCGATGCGCTCTTCCCACACGCTGTCGAACTGGTAGGGGCGATCTTCGGCCAGCACCGTGGTCTCCAGCGCAACCCGGCGCAGCGTCAGGCGCTCATGCTGGCCGGCGTAGCGCACATCGGCGCCACCGTCATCCAGCCAGCGCCATTCCAGATGGATGCGGTCATCGCGACCGCCGCTCAGGCAGCGATGGTCCTGCACGGTGGCGGCCGAGGCAGCACCGGCCGTCAACAGCAACGCGCCGACCGCGGCCCGCCAGGCCTTCACCCGTTCAACCCCAGGCGGATGCCGAAGCCGACCAGGAACAGGCCGGCCACGCGGCGCAATGCGTCGCTGATGCGCGGGTGCTGGATCAACCGGCGGCGGGCCAGGTTGCCCACCCCGATCAGCATCGAGCAGTACGCGATGCTGACCACCAGGATGATGCCGGCCAGCGCGCCGAAGGTGGCGATGCCCTGGTGCGCCTTCGGGTCGATGAACAACGGCAGGAACGCCATGTAGAACAGGATCGCTTTCGGGTTGAGCAGGCTGACCAGGATCGCCTGCTGGAAATAGCGGCCGGGCTGCATGCGGATGGGACCGGCGTCACCGCCCTCGTGCTTCGGGGTACGCAGCAGGCTGATGCCGACCCAGACCAGGTAGGCCGCACCCAGGTACTGCACGGCGTGGAACACCAGCGGATTGGCCTTCAGCAGTGCCGCCACACCGGCCAGGGCCAGCCACATCAGGATCTGGTCGCCGACCAGCAGGCCGGCCAGCGCGGTGTAGCCGCCACGCACGCCGCCACGGCCGGTGGCCGTCAGCAGGGTGAACGTGCCGGGGCCGGGCAGGGCGAGAAACACCAGCACGGCGACCAGAAACGTCCACAGGTCCTGGATGCCCATCCACGGCATGGCGGTGTTCTCTCTTACGGGGGGCCGCCATTGTCGGCCAGCACCGGAACGGGCGACAGGGGGCCGGCGAGTCCATCGGGCATGCCAGACAGCAGCGGTTGCAGGTGCTGGCGCAGCTGCGCGTGCAACTGCCGCACCGCCGGCGAGAACTGCTTGCGGTGCGGGCATACCAGCTGCAGCGGAATGTGGCTGCCAACGCCATCGAGCAGCAGCTGCAGGCGCCCGGCCAGCACGTCCTCGCGCAGGTCCAGCCAGGATTTGTAGGTGATGCCTTCGCCGGCCACCGCCCAGCGTCGCACCACATCGGCGTCATCGCAGACCAGCGGGCCACGCACCGGCACCACCACGCGGCGCCCGTCGACCTCGAACGACCAGCGATCGTAGGCGCGGCCGCTGAGCTGGTAGACCAGGCAATCATGCTCGCGCAGGTCATCCAGCCGCGCAGGCATGCCGCGCCGCTGCAGGTAATCGGGCGAGGCGGCCAGCACACGGCGGTTGCCCTCCAGCAGTGGCAGGGCGACATAGCTGGCGTCATCGAAGTGGCCGATGCGGATCGCCACATCCACCGGGTCGCGGAACACATCGGCCACTTCATCGGACAGACGCAGGTGCAGGCGCAACCGCGGGTGCGCGGCACGGAATGCGGTCAGCCACGGCAGCAGCAGGTTGCGACCGAAGTCCGACGGTGCCGACAGCTGCAGGGTGCCATGCAGGTCGGCGTCCTCGCCCTGCACCCGGGCCTGGCCTTCGCGCAGGGTGGCCAGCACCTCCTGCGCATACGGCAGGTACAGCGCGCCCTCGCCGGTCAGGCGCAGGCTGCGGGTGGTGCGCACGAACAAGCGAAGGTCCAGCTCGCGCTCCAGCCGCGCCACCGCGGCCGCGACCTGCCCGGGCAGCAGATCGGCTTCGCGCGCGGCCTGCGAGAAGCTGCCCAGCGCAGCGGTGCGGACGAACAGGTGCAGGTCATCGAAGCGGATCATCTTCATTGCCGGAGTGAAAGTGATGCCCGATTCTGCGCCTTTCTGAAGGGCCGTGCGCGGCGCAACCTGTCGCCTCCTTCCCCACTGGACCGCCACCATGCGCGCCATTGCCTATACCCACGCCGGCCTGCCGATCGAAGATGCCCAGGCCCTGATCGACATCGAACTGGAACTGCCCCAGCCTGGCCCGCGCGACCTGCGCGTGGCGGTGCGCGCGGTGGCGGTCAATCCGGTCGACACCAAGGTGCGCCGGGGCGTGGCCACCGATGGCCCGCGCGTGCTGGGCTGGGATGCGGTCGGCATCGTCGACGCGGTCGGCAGCGAGGTGACCCTGTTCCAGCCCGGCGACGCGGTCTACTACGCCGGTGTGATCGACCGCCCGGGCAGCAACGCCGAGTACCAGCTGGTGGACGAGCGCAGCGTCGGCCACAAGCCGGCCAGCCTCGACGATGCCGCCGCCGCAGCATTACCGCTGACCGCGATCACCGCCTGGGAGCTGCTGTTCGACCGCCTGCGCATTCCCGAAGGCGGTGGCGAGGGCCAGACCCTGCTGGTGATCGGTGCAGCCGGTGGTGTCGGTTCGATCCTGGTGCAGCTGGCGCGGAAGCTGACGAAGTTGACCGTGATCGGCACCGCCTCGCGTCCAGATACCCAGGACTGGGTGTACGCGATGGGCGCCCACCACGTCATCGACCACAGCCAGCCACTGGCCGAGGGCCTGGCACGGCTGGGCATCAGCGAGGTGCAGCACGTGGCCAGCCTGACCCATTCGGACCAGCACTACGCGCAGATCGTCGAGCTGCTGGCGCCGCAGGGCCAGTTCGGTCTGATCGATGATCCGGGCCAGGTGGATGTGATGGCGCTCAAGCGCAAGGCGCTGTCGCTGCACTGGGAGTCGATGTTCACCCGCCCGCTGTACAGGACGGCGGACATGCAGCGCCAGCACGAGCTGTTGAACCGGGTGGCCGAGCTGATCGATGCCGGTGTGCTGCAGACCACCCTCGGCGAGCACTTCGGCCGCATCGACGCGGCCAACCTGCGGCGCGCCCATGCGCTGCTGGAGAGCCACCGCGCCAAGGGCAAGATCGTGCTGGAAGGCTGGTAAGGCCCGGCTTTCTCCTGCGTCGTTGGGGTCAGATCCCTTTTCCTTTGGGAAAGGGATCTGACCCCTGCCTCAGGCCACGCCGTTGTCGACGTATTCGGCGAAACCGGGCTGTTGGTGCAGGCGCTCGAACCAGGCCTCCACGTTGGACAGTGCAGGCCTGTCGCCGGGCGTGCTGCGCCAGCGCTGGGTCGACAGGCCCAGCACGATGTCGGCCAGGGTGAATGCACTGCCGGTGACATGGGCCCGGCCATCGGCCAACTGCGCGTCGAGCACGCCCATCAGCCGGTTCCACTGTGCCCAGCTGGCCTCGGCGCGGGCGTCATCCGGGTAGTCCGGGTGTTGCCGTACCCGGGCCATGAACACCTGGCGCCAGGCACTGTTGAGGTCGCTGGCCTGCCAATCCATCCACTGCTCAACCTGCGCACGCGCCTGCAGCGCAACCGGCAGCAGGTCGTCGCGGCCGGCGCGGGCGGCCAGGTAGCGGCAGATGCTGTTGGACTCCCACAGCACGAAGTCTCCGTCGCGCAGCACCGGCACCTGCCGGTTCGGGTTGAGCGCGGCCAGCAGATCCGCTGGCGGTGCCGGTTCGTGCTGCACCGGCTGATCCAGCCCGGCGCATAGCCACAGCATCTTGCGCACGTTGATCGAGGTCGGTTTTCCGTACAGTTCCAGCATGGCCCGGCGCAGCGTTTGAGACGGCACCAGCCTACACTTGCCCCATGCAAACCGAATCCCTGCTCATCGGCGGCCTTCTATTGGCCGTGCTCATCCTGCAGCTGGTCGCCCTGCTGCGGCGCCCGCCCCACGACCGCCTGGAACAGGCGGTGCGCGAGGAGGCGCGGGCCGGGCGCAGCGAACTGCGCGAACAGCTGGACACCTTCGCCCGCGCGCTGACCGATCTGTCCACGCGTACCGACCAGCGGCTGGACCTGCTGCGCGAGGCCCTGGGCGAGGACGCCCGCAAGGCGCGCGCCGAGTCCGCCGAAAGCCAGCAGCGCGGCGCTGCATTGATGGGCCAGCGCCTGCAGGAACTGCGTGGCCAGCTGGATACCTTTGGCCAGCAGCAGGAGGCGCGCATCCATGCCTTCGGCCAGCAGCTGCAGGAACTGACCACGCGCACCGACAGCCAGCTCGGTGCCCTGCGCCAGACCCAGGTGGACGATGCACGCAAGGGCCGCGAGGAGGGCGCGCAGTCGCAGCAGCGCCTGACCGAGAACCTGGGCCAGCGGCTGCAGGAGCTGACCCAGCGCAACGAGCAGCGTATCGCCGAGATGCGCACGACGCTGGAAGAACAGCTGCGTGCGCTGCAGAGCGACAACGCACAGAAGCTGGAACAGATGCGCGTGACCGTGGACGAGAAGCTGCAGTCCACGCTGGAAACCCGCCTGGGCCAGTCCTTCAAGCTGGTCTCCGAGCGCCTGGAGCAGGTCCAGCGCGGCCTCGGTGAGATGCAGCAGCTGGCCACCGGCGTGGGCGACCTCAAGCGCGTGCTGACCAACGTCAAGACGCGCGGCAGCTGGGGTGAAGTGCAGCTGGAGAACATCCTCGAGCAGACCCTGATCCAGGAGCAGTACGCGCGCGCGGTGAAGGTACGCCCGGACAGCGGGGAAATGGTCGACATCGCCGTGCGCCTGCCGGGGCGCAGCAGCGACGACACGCCGGTGTGGCTGCCGATCGACTCCAAGTTCCCGCGCGAAGACTATGAGCGCCTTCTGGACGCGCAGGAGCAGGGCGACGCAGAACTGGTGCGCGTGCAGGGCGCGCAGCTGGAGCGCGCGGTGAAGGTGCAGGCCAAGTCCATCTGCGAGAAGTACATCGTGCCGCCGCACACTACCGATTTCGCGGTGATGTTCCTGCCGACCGAAGGGCTGTATGCCGAGGTGATCCGCCGCCCCGGCCTGGTGGACCTGCTGCAGCGCGACCACCGCGTGGTGGTCGCCGGGCCGACCACCATCACCGCACTGCTCAACAGCCTGCAGATGGGTTTCCGCACCCTGGCCATCGAGAAGCGGTCCAGCGAAGTGTGGAGCCTGCTGGGCGCGGTGAAGACCGAGTTCGGCAAGTTCGGCGACGTGCTCGACAATGTGAAGGCCAAGCTCGATCAGGCCAGCAAGCAGATCGACCAGACCGGCGTGCGCACCCGCGCGATCGCCCGCAAGCTGCGCGATGTCGAATCGCTGCCGGTCGAGCAGAGCCGGCAGCTGCTGCCCGATGCGCTGTCGGCCGACGACAGTGGCGACGGTGAAGAAACCTGAGCCACGCTGACACGCCGCCTGCATCGTCCATGCGTATGCTGGCGGCCTGTCCGCCGCGTTCGGGTGCCGCCATGCATTCTCGCCTCTGTATCAGCCTGCTCCTGTCCGCCGTGCTCGCCGCCTGCAGCAGTGCGCCGCCGGCCCCACCTGCTGCGGACGCAACCGACAGCCCGCAGGCCGCCGAGGCCTACCAGGAGGCACGCGATGTCGACTGCCAGGCCGCCGGCGGCACGCTGCAACGGCTCGGCCGCCTGCAGCGGTTGCAGTGCGTGATTCCCTATGCCGACGCCGGCAAGGCCTGCAGCCGCAAGAGCGATTGCACGGGCCAGTGCCTGGCCACCGGCCAAGTGGCCGCCGGCATCGCCACCACCGGCACCTGCCAGCGCGATGCCCGCCAGAACTTCGGCTGCCGCCAGCGCGTTGATGAGGGCAAAGCGCAGGGCACGATCTGCGTGGATTGATGAAACTGCCGCGATTGCCGGCCAGCGGCCGGCATTACCGCGTCAGAGATGTGCGTGGGTTGACGGCAGTGCCGGCCGCTGGCCGGCAACCGCATCAACGCTCGCGATCGCGCGTGAATCCCGTCGAGCAAGCTCGACGCTACGGGCATCGCACAGCGCTATGCTGGTGGGCCATTCCCCGCCGTAGCCGGAGCCTCCGCGTGAGCACCCCGATCCAGGACATTTCCCTCACCACCATCGACGGCCAGCCGTCCACGCTTGCCGATTACCAGGGCAAGGTCCTGCTGCTGGTCAACGTCGCCTCCAAGTGCGGCCTGACCCCACAGTACGAAGGCCTGCAGGCGCTGTATGCGGAAAAGCACGCGCAAGGCCTGGAAGTGCTGGGCTTCCCCGCCAACAACTTCCTGGGCCAGGAACCGGGCAGCGAGGCGGAGATCCAGCAGTTCTGCCAGCTCACCTACGATGTCACCTTCCCGATGTTCTCCAAGATCAGCGTGGCCGGCGAAGACACCCACCCGCTCTACCAGCAGCTGACCGCCGCGCAGCCGCAGTCGATCGGTGAAGGCCCGCTGCGCGAGCGCCTGGCCAGCAAGGAGATTCCGATCCACGCCGCACCGGCGGTGCTGTGGAACTTCGAGAAGTTCCTGGTCGGTCGCGATGGCAAGGTCATTGCCCGCTTCGCCCCGGACGTGGCCGCCGATGACGCGCGCCTGCGCCAAGCCATCGAGGCCGCGCTGGCGGCCTGAGCAAAGCGTGCCAACCAAGGTTGGCACCTACCGGAAAAGAAAAACCCCGCCGAGGCGGGGTTTTTCATGCACCGATCAGCGACCTCAGTGAGTCCACTGCGGCATCGGCATCGCGTCGACCGGAATCGGCGAGTTGGCATCGTCGTGGCCACGGTCGCGCTTGCTGCGCAGATCGTTCTCGATCTGGTAGTTGCGGCGCTGCATCCACGCATCGCGGACCAGCGAGTACTCGTCCACGGCAGTGTCGCGCAGATCGTCGATCGCCAGCAGCTGTGCGCGCGTATCGACCAGCTGCAGGCCCTGCAGGCCGATGCGCAGCTTGTCTTCTTCGATGCGGCGGATCGGCGACAACGGGATGTCACCGGCCAGGCCGAACACATCGCGCACGGTCCGCGGGCCGAAGAACGGCAGTTCCACGTAGCGCGAACGACGCCAGCCCCAGGCGCCCAGGGTCTGGCCGAAGTCTTCGTTGCGACGCGGCACCATCGCCTTGCTGGCCGGATCGAACAGGCCACCGATGCCCAGCGTGCTGTTCATCAGGAAGCGGCCGAGGCTGTCCCACGCATCGGCGCCACGGCCCTGCAGCAGCTGGTTGGTGATGGTCACCGGTGCGCGCAGGTTGCTGAAGAAGTTGCTCACGCCGGTACGTGCGAAGCGTGGCACCACGTGGGTATAGGCCGTGGCCAGCGGACGGGCGATGCCACGGTCAACCGCGTTGTTGAACCTGTGCACCTTGCGGTTGAACGGTTCCCACGGGTCGTAGGCGGCCGCGCTGCCGGTGTTGTTGGTGCCACCGTACAGGGCATCGAAATCGTCATCACCGCCTGGTGCGGTGGCTGCTGCGGTCCTGGCCGCATCGGTATCGGCACCGGCAACGGGGGGCGCCGGCGAGGCCGCAGCGGCGGCCGGCGGAGCGGCCACCGGCGTCACCGGTGCCGCCTCGGCCATGCTGGTATCGGCAGTGGCCGGGGCCTCGGCGGCCGAGCTGGCCGGAACGACGGTGCTGGCGGCCGGTGCATCGCTGCGTGCGGGCTTGCCGGCACAGGCGGTCAGCGCGGTGGCCAGGACGATCAGGGGAAAAGCGCGTACGACGTTCATGTCAGCTCGCAGCAGAAGTTGCAGTGAAATCCAGGTCGGGCGACAGCCGGTAGGCCGCGCTCAGCTCGTTGAAGCCTGCCGGTACGCCGGAAATCGCCAGCGGGTGACCAGCCTTGCGTGCGCGCGCCGAAAGCTCGGCGAGCAGGGCCAGGCCGGCGCTGTCCACGCGCTCGACCTCGCCCAGGTCCAGCCGTGCCAGCTTCGCCGGCAGCGCCTGCAGCTGCGGCCACAGCGCGATCACCGCGGCACGGTCAAGCAGACCGCGCAGGCGCAGGGTGTCGCCCTCCAGCAGCGCCAGTGCGTTACTTGCCATTGCCCGTGGGCCCGGCCTGCATGCTGCCGCTGCGCAGGTCGCTGGCCACCTGCTTGATGCCCTTCTGGCGCAGCGGGGTGTCGAACTGGTTGCGGAAGGTCTGCACGTAGGAAATGCCTTCGATGTTGACGTCGAAGATCTTCCACTGGCCATTCACGTTGCGCATCCAGTATTCGACCGGGGTCGGCTCGTTGCCGGCGCGCACCAGCTCGGTGCTCACGCGCACGCCGCGGTTGCCCGGCAGCGGGCTCTCACCCTTCAGGCGGAAGCTGGGCTTGCCCTGGATGTTGAGCAGGGTCGAGCCGTAGCGCTGCATCAGGCTGTCGGCCATCGCATCGGCAAACAGCTTGATGTCCGCGTCCGAGGCGCCGCGGGCGTGCGGGCCCAGCACCAGGCGCGCGGCATAGTCGCGGTCGAAGGTGCGGGTCAGTTCGCTGTCGATGTAGCTGCGCAGGCTGGCCGGGTTGCTGGTGAACTCGCTCTTGCGCTGCTGCAGGGTGGCCAGGATGCGGCTGCTGGCATCGATCACCACCTTGCCGGCCTGGCCCTGGGTCGCGGCTGCGGCGGGGGCGGCGGCCTGGGCCTGGGCCAGGAACGGGGTGGCTACCAGCAGCGCCGAGGCGAGCAGGGCCGGGATCAGTTTCATCTTCATGGTTGCGGTTCCGTTGCAGGCGCCTGCGCGCCATCGTTGGGCTTCTGAGCAGCGCCGCCACCGGCGCCGCCACTGAACATGTACTTGCCGACCAGCTGGATCAGGTCCACCGCCGGCTGGGTGAAGACGATCTCGTCGCCGGCCTTGAGCACCTCCGGATCACCGCCCGGCTGCAGACCGATATAGCTCTCGCCGAGCAAACCACTGGTGAAGATGCCGGCCGAGGTGTCCGCCGGCAGGTCCTTGACCTTGCTGTCCATGCGCAGGGTCACGATGGATTCGAACTTCACCGGGTCCAGGTCGATCGCCGCGACCTGGCCGACGGTGACGCCGCCGATCTTGACCGGCGCCTGCTTGCGCAGCTGGCCGACCTGGGAAAAGCGTGCCTTCAGCTCATAGCCGTCGCTGCCCCAGCTCCAGCGCTGGTTGGTCGAGGCCACGGCCAGCACCATCAGCGAGGCCAGGGCCAGCAGCAGGAAAGCGCCGACGGAGAATTCGAGTCTGGGACCGCGGATGGCCATGTGGATTACCTGATCGAGTCGTGGTGGCCGCGCGCGCCTGCGCACCGCCGGTGGAGGGGTTAGGTGAACAACATTGCCGACAGCACGAAGTTGAACATCAGCACCAGCAGCGAGGCGTTGACCACCGCCCGGGTGGTCGCCACCGAGGTGCCCTCGATGGTCGGCTCGGCGTGGAAACCAACGTAGGCGGCAACCAGCGCGGCGGTGCCGCCGAAGATTGCCGACTTCAGCATCGCCACGCCGAAGTCATCCCAGAAGTCCACGCTGTTGCGCAGCGCCGACCAGAACACGCCATTGTCCAGGCCCAGCACGTGCACCGCTTCGAAGTAGCTGGCACTGATCGCCAGCGAACAGAAGACGCCGGTCAGCAGTGGCACGGTCAGCACCGCCGCCCAGAAGCGCGGCGCCACGGCCTTGGCCACCGGGTCGATGGCCATCAGCTCCAGCGCCTTGATCTGGTCGGTGGCGCGCATCAGGCCCAGTTCGGCGGCGATCGAGCTGCCGGCGCGGCCGATGAACAACAGCGCGGTCAGCACCGGGGCCAGCTCGCGGTACAGCGACAGGCCAAGCAGGGTCGACAGCGCGTCTGCCGCACCGAAGGTGGTCAGCGTGCGATAGCCCTGCAGGGTCAGGACCAGGCCGACGAAGGCGCCACCGACGGCGATGATCGGCAGCGAGCGCGCGCCGATCTTGTAGATCTCGCGGGTCAGTTCGGCCATGAAATCACGGGTCGGCAGCGAACCGCGCAGCACGGTCAGCGAGAACAGGCCGGCGCGGCCCAGCGAACGGGTGGCTTGAACGAACGGCATCAGGCAACCCTCGCACGCGGCGCGGCATCGAACGGGATGGGGCCATCGGGCTGGCCATGCAGGAACTGCCGCAGCAGCGGGTCCTGGCTGGACTGCAGCGCTTCGGGCGTACCCTGGAAGACGATGCCGCCATTGGCGATCGCAATCACCTGGTCGCAGATCGGCAGGGTCTCGTGCACGTGGTGGGTGACGATGATGCTGGTCAGGCCCAGGCTGTGGTTGAGGCGCTGGATCAGGCTCATGATCACCCCGGAGGCGATCGGGTCCAGCCCGGTCAGGGGCTCGTCATAGATCATCAGCGGCGGGTCCAGCGCCAGCGCACGGGCCAGCGCCACGCGGCGCGCCATGCCGCCGGACAGCTCACGCGGCCAGGCATCGGCGGCGGCCAGCAGTCCCACCGCATGCAGCTTCATCTCCACCAGCCGGCGCAGCACGGCCCTGGGCAGGCGCGTATGCGTGCGCAGCGGCAGCTCGACGTTCTCGGCCACGGTAAGGTCGGTCAGCAGGCCGTTGCCCTGCAGCAGCACGCCCACGCTTTTGCGCATCTCCAGCAGTGCACCGCTGTCGTGCGGGATGGGCTTGCCGAACAGCGTGACCTCGCCGGCGATCGGGCGCAGCTCGCCGGTCAGTGCCGCCAGCAGGGTCGACTTGCCGCTGCCGGACGGACCGAGCACGGCGGTGATGCTGCCCGTGCGCACCTGCAGCGAGACGTCGCGCAGGATCGTGCGCCCGCTCCGTTCGATGCGGACGTTGGACAACTGCACCAGACTGGAGGCGGAAGCCGACATGGGCACCATTAACGTTTTTTAGACATCGAAGGATCGGGTCAGTCGGCTGAACAAAAGCAGACTGGACGGTCCAGTATTGTTGCACGACAAGGGCTCGCCCGGCCCGGGACAATCGGCGGGGGCGCCGGAACAATCCGTACCGGTGACGGCATCGGCCATTGAATACAGCCTGCGGTGCTGCACACTGTGCACGATGAGTGACCCGGGCAGCGACTTCCGCCTCTACCATTCCAACTCCCTGGACGTGCTGGCCGCGCTGCTGGCGCGCAACGTGCGTGCGCCGGTTCCGGGCCAGCCGCTGCTCGCCCCGGAAGTGGTGCTGATCCCGCAGGTGGCGATGCGGCGCTGGCTGCAGGCGACGCTGGCCGCCGAGTATGGCGTGGCCGCCAATCTTGAGTTCCTCACGCCCGGTGAGTTCGTGGCGCGTGCACTCAACGCCAATGTGCCGGGCGAACACGACGATCTGGATGCCGCCGGCCTGCACTGGAAGCTGTACCAGGCGCTGCGTGATCCGTCCCTGTTGGCGCAACCGCCGATGCGCGCGCTGCAGAGCTACCTTGCCGGCGACGATGCACTCAAGCCCTGGGCGCTGGCCGGGGAGCTGGCCTCGGCATTCGAGAAGTACCAGGCCTGGCGCCGCGACTGGCTGCTGCGCTGGGAGGCCGGCGCCGATCCGGCCGATCCGCAGGCGATCCTCTGGCGCACCATCGCCGAAGGGCGCGACTACCGCGCGCGCCGCATCCAGGCCTACCTGGACCGCTTTGAAGGGCCCGAACAACCCCTGCCGCAGGGCCTGCCGCTGCGCATGTCCGCGTTCGCAACGCTCAACATCTCCCCCGACGTGCTGCGGGTGATGGCGACCCAGGCGCGGGTGGGCGAACTCCATTTCTATATGCCCACTCCGGTGCAGTCGTACTGGGGCGACCTGCAGACGCTGGCCGAGCGCCTGCGCAGCGGCGCGCCCGACCCCTTCGGCGAGGCCGCCGGCGAGAACCGCCTGCTGGAAGCCTGGGGCGCGGCCGGGCGCGACTTCATGGCGGTACTGGGCAGCTACGAGGTGGTGCACCCGGCCGGCGAGATCGCCGCCTATTCCGATCCGGAAGAGGACACCCGGCCGAGCCTGGACGACGGCGGCCTGTCCGACAGCCTGCTGCACCGGCTGCAGCGCGACCTTTTCCACCGCCGCGCGCTGCCCTCGGGCGCACTGCGCGACGGGCTGCGCAGCGACGACCCCAGCCTGCAGGTACACGCCTGCCACACCCGCCTGCGCGAGCTGCAGGTACTGCATGACCAGCTGCGCAGCCTGCTGCAGGACCCTCGCTTCGACCCGCCGCTGCAGGCGCGTGAGATCGCGGTGCTGGCGCCGGATATCGACCCGTACGTGCCCTACCTGGAAGCGGTGTTCGGTGGTCGCGCCGGCGAGGACGAGCACATTCCCTATGCGCTGGCCGACAGCAGCCCGCTGGCCGGCGAGCCGCTGGCCGATGTGTTCGTGCACCTGCTGGGCCTGCCGGTCTCGCGCTTCGGCCTGAACGAGGTGCTGGACCTGCTGGCCAGCGCGCCATTGGCCGAAGCGGCCGGGCTGGAAGCGGCGGACTTCGATCGCCTGCACGGCTGGCTGCAGCAGGCCGGCGCACGCTGGGGCCTGGATGCCAGGCACCGCCACCAGCACCAGGCGCCGGCCGACGATGCCTACACCTGGCAGTTCGCACTGGACCGCTTGCTGCTGGGCCATGCCACCGGCAGCGAGGCCGACCTGGCCGGGGTGGCACCGTGGATCGAGCTGGAAGGCGGCGCGCTGGAGGCGCTGGACCGGCTGCTGCGGCTGCTGCGCGTGCTGGCGATCTATCAGCGTCGCCTCGGCGAGCTGCTGACCCCGGCGCAATGGCGGCAGCGGCTGCTGTCGCTGCTCGAGGCGCTGCTGCCGGTCGCGCCCAGCTCGCCCAACAGTCAGCGTGCGCTGGAGCGCCTGCGCAAGCTGCTCAACCAGTTTGCCGAAGACGCTGCCAAGGCCGGCTTCGACGAGGGCGTGCCACCGGAGGTGGTGCGTGCACACTTTGCCGGTGCACTGGGCGAGGCCGATACGCGTGCGCCGCTGTTGACCGGTGGCATCAGCTTTGGTCGCATGGTGCCGATGCGCCTGCTGCCGTTCCGGGTGATCTGCGTACTGGGGCTCAACGACGGCGATTTCCCGCGCCGCGATCCGGCCGCCGGCCTCAACCAGCTCACCGCCGAGCTGGATACACCGCGCCGCCGTCCGGGCGACCGCTCCACCCGCGAGGATGACCGCTTCCTGTTCCTGCAGCTGTTCGCCGCCGCGCAGGAGGTGTTCTATCTCAGCTACCTGGGCGCCGATCCGCGCGATGGCAGCGTGCGCGAACCGTCGGTGCTGGTCAGCGAACTGATCGATGCCGCTGCCGCCTATCACCTCGATCCGGCGGCGGCGGTGGGTGGTTTCACCGTGCGCCATGCGCTGCAGCCGTTCTCGCCAGCGGCGTTCGGCGATGGCGATCCGCGCCGTTTCAGCTATCGCCGCCAATGGCATCCGGCGGCGGGCCGGTTGAGCGGCCAGCGCGGTGGCCTGCCGCCGTGGTTCGATGCGCCGCTGCCGCCACCGCCGGAGGACGCGGTGGAAGACGAGGTTGCGCTCGATAGCCTGCGCCGTTTCCTGTGCGACCCGGCCGGGCAGTTCCTGGCGCAGTCGCTCGGCCTGCGCCTGGCCGATGAGGTTGAAGAGGTGGACGACGTGGAGCCGCTGGTGCTGTCTTCGCGCGGCCCGGAAAAGCGCAGCGTGCAGGCGGCGGTGGTGCGGGCCACGCTCAATGGTGACACCGAGCCGTTGTATCCGCGGCTGCGCGCGCGCGGCCTGCTGCCCTCCGGTGCGTTGGGCGAGCGCCAGTTCGAGGTGGAGCAGTTGAAGACCCGCCCGTATGCCAGCGCCCTGCTGGGCTGGATGCAGGGCCAAGCGCTGGAAAGCCGCCGCTATGAGGTGAACATCGATGGCGTGCGCCTGCACGGCCGGATCGCCGACCGCCATCCCGAAGGCCTGGTGCGCCTGCGCGCAGGCACCCTCAACGGCAATGCGGTGATCCGCCAGGGCCTGGACTGGCTGCTGGCCAATGCCGCCGGTGATGCCTTGCCACTGGTGCAGTTCCACGACGGTGGCGATGCCGGGCCGGGCCCGCATGTGCAGCCGGCGTTGAGCGTGTCGGCAGCACGCGCGGCGTTGCGTGCGTTGCTGCAACTGCGCCAGCGCGGCCTGCGAGAACCGCTGCGCTTTGCGCCCTATACCGGCTGGGTGCTGTACAGCACCGCGGGCGAGAAGCAACGCAGCGAAGGCTGGAAGCAGTGGCATGGCAGCGATCGCAGCTGGGGTGAATCCAGCAGCGACGCCTGGCAGCTGCTGCTGCGCGGTGCCGATCCGTTCGCCACCGACGCCAGCTATGCCGATCTGCTGCGCAACAGCCTGGTGGTCTTCAGTGCGGTACGCGAAGGCCGCACTCTTGGTACGGATGCACGCCAGGAGGGCAGCGAATGAACAACGTCAACGTGGACGACCGCATCGACCGCTCCGGCGGTGATCCCTACCTGGCGCTGCCGCTGCATGGCATCCGCCTGATCGAGGCCAGCGCCGGTACCGGCAAGACCTTCACCCTGGCCACGCTGTTCACCCGCCTGGTGGTGGAGCAGGGCCTGCGCATCGGCCAGATCCTGGCGGTGACCTTCACCGATGCCGCCACCCAGGAACTGCGCAAGCGCATCCGCGAGCGCCTGGCGCTGGCGGCGCGGCTGGTCGATCTGGAGCCGGCCGAGGGCGAAGCGCCGGACGTGCGCCTCACCCGCGAGGTGCTGCAGCGTCATCTGCAGGGGGGCAGCGAAAGCGCGCCGGCATTGAAGCGTCGCCTGCAGGTGGCCGCCGATGAGATCGACCTCGCTTCGATCTTCACCATCCACGGATTCTGCAACCGCGTGCTGCGCGAGCATGCGCTGGAGAGCAGCCATACCTTCGACCCGCCGGAACTGCTGGCCAGCGACCGCGAGCTGCTGGAGGAACTGGCGGCCGACCTGTGGCGTGTGCATGCCAATGACCCGGTCACGCTGGAGCCGCTGACCTGGCTGTGGTCCACCCCGGACGCACTGGCCGCCGATCTGCGCGCGCTGCTGGCGGCGCCGCCCCTGCACCCGTTGCCGCAGCCGGTGGCGCTGGCCGATCCACATGTGGCCCTGCAGGACGCGGCGGAAGCGCTGTCTGCACGCGTGCGCGAACACGGCGAGCGGTTCTTCATCGACCTCTGCGATGCGGTCGACAACAAGTGGATCAACGGCGTGTCCTACAAGCTGGGCTGGCTGCATCCGCTGGGCCGGCAGCTGCTGGCCTGGGCCGAGCGCGCCGACCCGCGCGAGCTGCTGACCAGCGAACGCCTGCCGGCGCTGCTGCCGGAGGCGCTGGCGGCCAAGACCAACAAGAAGTTCGCCGAGCGCACGCCGTCGTCGCCGCTGCAGGCCGAGCTGGCCCGCTACGTCGCGCTGCTGGCCGAGCGTGACACCTGGCTGCGCGCCACCGCGCTGAATTTCCTGCACATGCTGCGCGACGAAGCCACGCAACGCCTGCAGGCACTGAAGCGCACGCGCCGGGTACAGACCTACGATGACCTGATCGATGGCGTGGCGTTGGCCCTGGAAGGCCCGCAGCGGCTGGCACTGGTCCGGCAGCTGCGCGCGCAGTACCGCATCGCGCTGGTCGATGAGTTCCAGGACACCGACGACCGCCAGTGGGGCATCTTCCACACCGTGTTCGGCGATTCGCCGGAGGTGCGCGAGCTGGGCCTGGCGCCGGCGCTGTTCCTGATCGGTGACCCGAAGCAGGCCATCTATGGCTTCCGCGGCGGTGATATCCACACCTACCTGAAGGCCAAGCAGGCGGCGCAGCAGGCGCCGGTGCTGGACCAGAACTTCCGTTCGCGCCCGGCCGTGCTGCGCGCGCTGCAGGCGCTGTATGACAACGGCGGCGAGGACGCCTTCCTCGAACCGGACATCCAGTTCGAACCGGTGCGCCCTGGCGGGGTGCGCGGCGATGATGATTACCTGCGCGACGGCCTCTGCGCCCCCGGTTTGACCCTGCGTGTGCTGCGCAGCGGCGGCGACAAGGCAATGAGCGCCGACGCCTCGCGCGAGGCGGCCACCCGGGCCTGCGTCGCCGCCATCCACCAGACCCTGGTCGACGCGCGCGCCGGCAGGGCCGTGCTGCGAGGGCGACCGGTGCAGCCGGGTAACATCGCCGTGCTGGTGCGTTCGCACCGCGAGGCCACCCTGGTGCAGCGCGCGCTGGCCGCGGCCGGCATTCCGGCAGTGGCGGCCGGCAAGCAGAGCCTGTTCGCCACCCCCGAAGCGCGTGATCTGCGCGCGCTGCTGCTGGCACTGCTGCAACCGGCTGACGAAGGCCGCCTGCGCGCAGCGCTGGCCACCGTGCTGCTGGGCCAACGCGCCAGTGCGATCACCGCGATGGAGCGTGAAGGCGATCTGCAACGCGAATTCCAGGCGCAGCTGCTGCAGTGGCGCGAGCGCTGGCAGCGCGGCGGACCGTTCGCGGTGATCGCCGATGTGTGTGCCGAACAGGGCGAACGCCTGCTGGCGCTGATCGACGGCGAACGTCGCCTGACCAACTACCTGCAGCTGGGCGAACTGCTGCAGGAGGCCTCGGCGCAGGCGCTGGGCATGCACGGCCTGCTGGATTGGCTGCAGGGCCAGATGGCCAGCGCCGACCAGGATGACGAGCAGCAGCTGTTGCGCCTGGAGTCGGACGCGCGCCGCGTGCAGATCATCACCCTGCACAAGAGCAAGGGCCTGGAATACCCGCTGGTGTTCCTGCCGTTCGTCGGCATCGACGGCGGCGCCCCCAACACGGCGGCGCACTGCACGATACATGTGGATGGCCAGCGCCAGCTGCACTGGAAACTGGACAGGGACGAGGCCTGGGAGGCCGCCGCCGCGCAGCGCG
Organism: Stenotrophomonas sp. CS3K5; assembly: GCF_059515225.1. Classification (NCBI taxonomy): domain Bacteria; kingdom Pseudomonadati; phylum Pseudomonadota; class Gammaproteobacteria; order Lysobacterales; family Lysobacteraceae; genus Stenotrophomonas; species Stenotrophomonas sp. CS3K5. The sequence continues at coordinate 25,396 of NZ_JCAKRX010000012.1, read as the reverse complement.
AACGCGAGCAACGCGCCGAGGATGCGCGCCTGCTGTATGTCGGCCTGACCCGTGCCGAGCACGCGCTGTGGATCGCCGTGGGCGACCTGGCCGGGCTGGGAAAGACGCGCCTGGCACCCCTGCTGGGCGACCTGCAGGTGCTGCGTGGGCAGGCCGATGTAAGTGTCGATGACAGCGAAGTGCCCGCCGCCCTGCCGCCGCTGGCCGCCGAGGTGGAAGGTGACCTTCCGGCCGTGCGCGCGCTGAGCCGGCGCGTGCCGCACGACTGGTGGGTGTACAGCTTCACCCAGCTGGCGCACGCCGATGCTGGCGCCGGCGACGATATCGAAGCGGCCGCCACCGAACTGCCAGCACCGGCGGCCGACGAACCGGCCGGCCCGGAACTGCCGCTGGAACCGGCCCTGCCGGAACCCGCCGCGGTCGCCGAAGACAGCACACCGCTCGACCCGCGTTTCATGGGCAGCCGCTTCGGCAACGTGCTGCATGAGGCGATGGAGAACGTCGACTTCGCCGCCTGGGCGGATTGGCAACCGGGCCTGGACGCGCCCGAAGGGCAGATCGAGGTGCTGCGCAGGGCGCTGCACGACGAAGGCTATGCCGACACCGATCTGGATGATGGTGTGGCGGTGCTGGTGCCGCTGGTGGGCCACACGCTGACCGTGCCGCTGCCCGAGGGCGGCGCGCTGCACAGCCTCGGCGAAGGCGAGCGCCGCGCCGAAATCGATTTCCATTTCGCCATCGAGGCCACCAGCGTGCCGGCGCTGCTGCAGGTGCTGCACGCGCATGGTGTCTCCAGCGCACGGCGTGGCTTCGGCCAGCGCCGCCGCCTGGAAGGACTGATGACCGGCATGATCGACCTGACCTACGTGCGCGACGGGCGCTGGTACGTGCTCGACTACAAGTCCAACCGCCTGCCCGGCTACAGCCCGGACCTGCTGGCCATCGCCATGCGCCACAGCGAATACGACCTGCAGGCGCTGATCTACACCGTGGCCCTGCATCGCTGGCTGCGCTTCCGGCTCGGCGCGGCCTACGACTACGAGCGTGACATGGGCGGCATCCGCTACCTGTTCTGCCGCGGCCTGGATGGCACGGGCAACGGCGTGCATGTGGACCGCTTCCCGCTGGCACTGGTGGATGCGCTGGATGCGCTGTTCGCCGGTGGCGAGCAGGCCCAGGCCGAACTGGCCGCGCGTGCGCGGGGAGCCAGCGCATGAGCCTGCTGAAGGAACTGCACCAGAAGGGCCTGCTGCGCACCCTCGACCACGCACTGGCGACCAGCCTGCAACGGCTGCGCGAGGACACGCCCGAGAGCGTGGCCTTGGCTGCGGCACTGGCCTCGCTGGCGGTGTCGCAGGGCCACGCCGGCTTCCATCCGGCGCAGCCGCAGCGCTTGCTGGAAGGCGTACCCGAGTGGCCTGCTGCGCACGACTGGCTGGCACAGCTGCGTGCGTCGCCGTGGGTGGCGACACCCGAGCAGGCCGACGCCATCGCCGAGGACGTACCGCTGGTGCTGGAGAACGGCCTGCTGTACCTGCGCCGCTACCGCGAGTACGAACGCCAGCTGGCCTCCGGCCTGCAGCGCATCGGCCGCCATCCGCTGCCGGCACCGGACATGAGCGCACTGGCACCGCTGTTCGCGCGCCTGTTCCCGCAGGCAGCGGGCCATGAGGATCACCAGGCGCGCGCCGCCGGCGTGACCCTGCGTCATCCGCTGGCGCTGGTGACTGGCGGTCCCGGCACCGGCAAGACCACCACCATCGCGCGCCTGTTGCTGTTGCTGGCGGCACAGGCCCGGCAGGCGGGCCAACCGCTGCCCGAGGTGGCCTTGGCCGCACCCACCGGGCGCGCCGCCGAACGCATGGCCGAGAGTCTGCGCGTAGCCGTGCAACGTCTGCAGGAACAAGGACTGGACCCGGCGCTGTGCGCGGCATTGCCCAGTACCGGCACCACCCTGCATCGCCTGCTCGGGGTGATTCCCGATTCACCACGCTTCCGGCACCACGCCGACAATTCGCTGCCGGTGGATGTGGTGGTGGTCGACGAAGCCTCGATGATCGATCTGCCGATGATGACCAAGCTGGTCGACGCGATCGCCAGCGGCACCCGCCTGATTCTCCTTGGCGACCCCGACCAGCTGCCGTCGGTCGAGGCTGGTGATGTGCTCAGCGCGATCCTGCGCGCCAGCGGCGATGGCTTCGGCACCCGCGCCGACGACGCGCAGGCGCTGCATGGCCTGCTGGCGCCGGCCACGCTGCAACCCCAGGCCGCACCACGCCCCTTCGCCGGTCGCCGCGTGCAGCTGCAACGCGGCTACCGGCAGAGCGATGCGCTGGACCTGGCGCCGCTGGCGCACGCCGTGCGCGAAGGCGACAGCAGCACCGCCTTGCAGCTGCTGCGTGGTGGGTCGCTGGCGGGCGTGCACTTCCACGAAGGTGAGGCCGATCCATTGCGCGGCCAGCGTGAGCATCTGCTCGGCCATTGGCGCGCGCTGGCCGAGGCGGCCGATCCGGAGATTGCGCTGCAGCAGGCCGGGCGCCTGCGTGTGCTGACCGCATTGCGCGAAGGCCCGCAGGGCGCACGCGGCCTCAACAGCCGTATCGAACAGCTGCTGGCCGGCAATACCCCGGGCTACTTCCAGGGCCGCCTGCTGCTGGTCACCGAGAACAGCTATCGGCACCGCCTGTTCAACGGCGATATCGGCATCTGCCTGCGCGATGGCCGCGGCGCGATGGTGGCCTGGTTCCCCGGCGAGACCGTAGAGCAGCCGCGCGCCTTCCACCCGGCCGCGTTGCCCGCGCACGAAAGCGCGTTCGCGATGACCGTGCACAAGGCGCAAGGCTCGGAGTTCGACGAAGTGTGGCTGCAGCTGCCACGCCAGGAAAGCCGCGTGCTGTCGCGCGAGCTGGTCTACACCGGCCTGACCCGCGCCCGCCAGGTGCTGCATGTGGCCGGCAGCGCCGACGTGTTGCAGGCTGCGTTGAAGCGCCACGCCAGCCGCCTCGGTGGTCTGGCCTGGCGGCTGGGTGCCGACGATGTGGCCGAAGCACCGGCACCCATCGAGCAACCCACGGTGCAGGGCCAGTTGTTCTGAACCGGGGTCAGATCCCTCCCTTCGGGAGGGATCTGACCGGGCGTCATTCCGCGATCAGGACCAACCCATCGGGGAAGACGATGGCTGCTTCATCGGCACTGACATCGAAGAAGCCCACGACGTGCTTCTCGGCCAGGTCCTGCACGCGGCCATGCGCGCGCTCGGCCACCGAGTACGCGAATGCGGCGTAGATCACCTGGCCGCCGATGCTGTACTCGGTTACCTCGGCGCGTTCGTCATCGTCGTTGCTCAATGGCCCGTTCAACGGCGGGAATTCCTGCGCCATCTCGGCGAACCACGCCTGCAGCGCCGGGCTGCTGACTACCGGGTCGTCATACTCGTGGCGTTCGTTCCACTGCGTCTGCTTCTCGAACCAGGCGATGAAGGCCGCGGCCTCCCGTGGAGCGGCGCTGGCCTCGAACACCATCATGTCGTAACTCATTGGAGCTTCCTGTGCAGAGCGGGGGTCAGAGCCTTCGCCGGGACGAAGGATCCGACCCCGGAGCGGAGTCTGTGGACACGCAGGGTAGCGCGCTACGGCTGCGTTGCCATGTCCATTGCCAACCCCGGCGCCAGCGCCTTCGCCTCCGGGAACAGCGCAAAGCGCAGGCCGATCAGGCCCATCAGCGCCTCGTCGCGGGCCTTGCACGCGCCCACGCTGCCAACCCGGCCCAGCGAGGTATCCAGCCGCTCGCGCAGCGCCTCGGCCGCCACCATCGGTTTGCGCGCGGCAATCTGCCGCCGGTAGTGCGCGGCGATGTCCTCCAGGATGTGCTCGACCGCCTCGCGGCTGCGCTCGGGCAGCTCCAGACGGGCGCGGCGCAACTGCAGGATGTTCAGGCCGATGCGTGCCTCGTTGAGCATGTCCACCGAGGCGATGTCGCTGCCTTCCGGCGTCGCCGCCAGGCGCGGTGCGAGCAGGCCCAGCAGGTCGAGCATGCGTGCGGCGAAGCGCTGCCGGTCCTGCTGGCCACGGCCCTCGGCGGCCTCGGCCAGCGTGGTCCAGCCCTGCCGCACCAGCCGGCGCGCGGTCCATTCGGCACCCACCGAACGGAACAGACGGGTCATCACCACCGCAAAACCAATGCCGATGAACATCGCGATCGACGAATTGAGGAAGGTCTGGATGTTGGCGCTGTAGGTGTTCTGCAGGCTCAGCAGCGCGGCCAGGTTCACCGTCAACGGCAGTGCGAACAGCGCGCTCTTCGGGTGGTGCAGCATCAACCCCAGCGGCAGGAACACCACCGCCAGCACCAGCGCCAGCAGGCCGAAGTCGTGCACCGCCGGGAACACGCCGAACAGGTACACGCCGGCCACCACCGAGGCGACCATCGCCCACACCAGGAACGAGACCATGCTCGGTGCCGGGTCGTCCTGTGCGGCGAAGAACGCGGCGGTCACCGCGGCCATCATCGCGCCGTTGCCACCACCTTCCCAACCGAGTGCGATCCACAGCACGCAGTAGCTCATCAGCGCCACGCCGGCACTGAGCGCGGAGAACAGTGCCATGCCGTAGTCGACGTGCTTGTCGGCGGCCACACGTTCGGTGCGGATGCGGTAGTGCGCGCGATCCAGCGGTGCAGTGCCGTGGTCGATTGCGTGCTGCAGGGTGCGGCAGTCCTGCCACAGGTCCACCAGCTCCTCCAGGCGCAGCAGCAGGCTGGCCAGCTGCAGGTGCTGCAGGTCGCGGTCCACCTGCGGCTTCAACGCACTGATGCGCGCGCGCAGCCGCGCGTACTCGCTGGCGTTGGTCGCCCCATCCAGCCAGTCGTGGATGTCATCGATCAGCTCAGGCAGGCCCTCCGGCAGGGCCTGGCCATCGCTGCGCAGCGCACTCAGGCGGTCGGCGATCGAGGACAGCACCGGCAACAGCAGCAGCATGCGCTCGCGCAGCCGTTCCATCGACACCGCCGAACCGGCGTGGCGTGGGTCATCACGGCGCAGGAACTCGATCAGCGCCTCGAACTGCACCAGGTCGGCGGCCAGCCGGTTGCGCGGCGCATGTGCGCGGCCGCGTTCGAGGATCTGCCGGCACCACTGCGCGGCGTCCTCCATCCAGTTGCCGATGCGTGCACGCAGCATCGGTCGTACCGAGGCCGGGAACAGCAGCGAAGCGAACAGTACCGCCACCACCGTGCCGAGGATGATCTCCTCGCTGCGTGCCACCACCGTGTCGAAGATGGTTTCCGGCGAGGTCACCGCCGGGAAGCCGATGAAGGCGGTGGTGTAGCCGGCCAGCAGGAATGCGTAGCCGCGCGGGCCGCGGTTGAGCAGCGCCATGAACAGGCAGCCGGCCAGCCAGATCGACATCGCTGCGCTCAGCAGCAGCGGCGTTTCCACCAGCGCCGGCAGTACCAGCAGGGTGGCCAGCCCGGCCACCATGGTGCCGACGATGCGGTACACGCCCTTGGCGCGGGTTGGGCCCAGCAGCGGCTGGCTGACGATGTACACCGTGCCCATCGCCCAGTACGGGCGCGACAGGTTGCCGGCCATGGCGATGTACAGCGCGGCCACCGCGGCCAGATAGGTCTTGATCGAGAACAGCCAGGCCTGGCGGTCGGTCAGCGCGTTCATGGCTTACTTCGCCGGGGCCTGTGCGGTGGCCGGCGCCGACGGGGCGACCGTTGCCTGCCAGCCGCCGCCCAGCACCAGGAACAGATGGATCTGGTCGCGCGAGACCTGCGCTTCGGCAGCGGCCAGGGTGGCGTCGCTGGTGGCCAGGCTGCGGTCGGCATCCAGGCTGGACAGGTAGGGCGTGCGGCCGCCCTGGTACAGCCGGCGGTTCTGCTCGGCGGCCAACGCGGCCTGCTGCTGCGCAATGCGCAGCGACTGCAGGCGGCGCAGGTCCTGCGCATAACGGTCCAGCGCGGTCTGGGTCTCGCGCAGCGCCTGCAGCACGGTGTGGTCGAACTCGGCCAGCGCCGCATCGGCGCCGGCTTCGGCAGCGTGGATGCGCGCATGCGTACCCGACGACGGCAGTGTCCACGAGATCAGCGGGCCGATCGACCACTGCTGGGTCATCGGCGTGCCGAAGTCTTCCAGCAGGCCGGCGGCACCGAGCGAGGCCCCCAGGCGGATGTCCGGATACAGCTCGGCAGTGGCCACGCCAATGCGCGCGGTGGCCGAGGCAAGCTTGCGTTCGGCCTGGCGCACGTCCGGGCGGCGCTGCAGCAGGGCGCGGCCATCACCGACTGGCAGCGGCTGCGCGAGGCCGGGCGCGTGCGCGCAGTCGATCACGCCGGCCGGCAGCTGGCCCGGGGTCTGGCCCAGCAGCGCGGCCAGCGAATAGGCCGCCGCCGAACGCTGCGCGCGCAGCGGCGGCAGCGCGGCCTCCAGCAGCGCCACCTGCGCATTGGCGCGGGCCAGTTCCGGCGGCGTGCCGCGACCGGCTGCAATCAGGCGTTCGGTAACCGTGCGGCTGCGCTGCTGCAGCTGCAGCGAATGCTCGGCTACGTGCAGCTCGTGGTTGGCGTGGCAGATTTCCAGGTAGCTGTCGGCCACCTGGGCGACCACGCTGACCTGGGCCAGATCGCGTGCCGCCGCCACCGACTGCTCGTCGGCACGCGCCGCTTCGGCGCCGCGCTTGAGCTTGCCGAACAGGTCGAACTGGTAGCTGACCGCGAATTTGCCGTCGGCCAGGTTGATCACCGGCAGCTCGTGCTCCTGCAGGAACGACTCGGCCGACAGCTGTGCACGGCTGACGCCGGCCTCGGCCTCGTACTCGAAGCCACCGGCGTCCAGCGCCTGCTCGTACACGGCCGCGGCGCGGCGCAGGTGTGCATCGGCGGCCTTCAGTTCCACGTTGTCACGCAGCGCCTGGGTGATCAGCCCGTCCAGCACGGGGTCGTTGTACAGCGACCACCAGCGGTCGGGCAGCGCCTGGTTGGCCGCGACCTGCGGGTTCTGCGTATCGATGAAGGCGGCATTGGCTTCGGGGCGCTTGAATGCCGAGCCTTCCGGCAAGGCATAGTCGGGGCCGACGGTTCTGCATGCGGCCAGGCTGGCCAGCGCGACGATCAGGCCCAGGCGGGGCAGGGCGGCGTTCACAGGCCCGCCTGTGTCGGCGTGGTGCCGGCCTTGTCTGCGTGCTTGGCGCTGTTGGTTTCGACGGTCACGGTGGCGGTACGGCCGGCGATCAGCTCCACGCCCTTGGGCACTTCATCAATGGCAATGCGCACCGGGATGCGCTGCGCCAGCCGCACCCAGTCGAAGGCCGGGGTCACGTTCGGCAGCAGGGTGCTGCCGTTGCTGCGATAGCGGTCCTCGATGCCGGCGGCGATGCTTTCCACGTGGCCGCGCAGCGGCGTGGATTCACCCATCAGGCGGATGTCCACGCGCTGCCCCGGCGCCACGCCGCGAAGGCGGGTTTCCTCGAAGTAGCCATCGATGCGGAACGAACCGGTATCCAGCAGTGCCAGTACCGGCTTGCCGGCCACCACATAGTCGCCCACGCGCATCGTGCGGTCGCTGACCCGGCCATCGGCTGGCGCGCGCACTTCGGTGCGGCCGAGGTTGAGCTCGGCCAGATCGACCGCGGCCTGTGCGGTGGCCAGCGCCGCCTGTGCGGCCTGCAGCTTGGCGCGGCGCACTTCGGCGTCTTCGGCAGCCACCAGATCCTGCAGGCTGCGGTCGCGGCCGATCTCGCGGCGCAGCTGCGCCACCGAGGCCTGGCGCTCGGCCAGGCTGGCCCGCGCCTGCTCCAGCGCGATGCGGTAGCGGGCGCGGTCGACCACGAACAGCAGGTTGCCCTTCTTCACCGCCTGGTTGTCGGCCACGTCCACCGTTTCCACCAGCCCGGACACGTCCGGCGCCACCTGCACCACATCGGCGCCGACGTGGGCGTCGCGGGTCCATGGCTCATCCATGTAATAGACCCACAACTGGCGCAGCACCAGCAGGGCGACGATCACCGCTGCGCTGGTCAGCAGTACGGGAAGGGCTTTCTTCACGATCTTGTTCACGATTGCATCCAACGCACGAGGTGGAACAGCAGGCCAAGCACGATCCCGTACAGGGCCAGGTTGAACAGCGCCGGGTGCCATACGTGGCGGTAGGCGCCGGCACGCTGCAGCAGCGCGTGCAGGCCGCTGTTGACCAGGTAGGCCAGCAGCATCAACCCGAGCAGGGTCGGGACGAACACTCCGTGGAGACTGAATTCACCGGGCATCGGTAGGGGCGGGGACGAGGTGGGGGAGGGGAGGGACAACGAAACAACAGCAACAGGCAAAAGCCGCTGGCGTGTGCACGGCAGCGGCGGTGTTCGGGGGCAGTGCGCTTACGTGATGCGGTCGGCGGCCTCGGCCAGCAGGCGCCATGCCTTCAGCACGGCGTGCAGTTCATCCATGGACAGTTCGCCGAAGACGTCCTGGCGCAGGCCGATCAACTGGTCTTCCAGCTCGCTCACCAGCGCCTGGCCGGCGTCGGTCAGCCACAACAGGTTGGCGCGGCGGTCGCTGGCATCGCTCTCGCGGCGGACCAGGTCGCTGGCGCACAGCTTGTCCAGCAGGCGCACCAGGGAAGGCCCCTCCATGCCCAGCTGCTGGGCCAGCGCCACCTGGCGGATGCCACCGCCGGAGCGACCAATCATCAGCAGCGGCATGGTGCAGGCGGTGGAGATGCCGTAGCTGCCGAGCCGGCTGTCGGCCAGGCGTTGCCACTGCCGCCCTGCGTACAGCAGGCCGGAGCTGAGCTGCATCTGCAGCACGGTGCGCTCGTCGAGGGGTCGGTCCATAAGAGATAGATAGGATACTACTAATTTCATTCCTATCAATAGTTTTTGCTGAATGGGCTGGGTGTGTTGAGGAAGGCGTTGCGCCTGCCTGCTGTCGGGTGGGGCAGCGGGGGCCGGACGGTGCAGGACACGCCGCAAGTACGTCCCTGTAGGCTCGGCCGCGGCATCCATGCCGCGGACGGTCCTGCACCGCCCGACCCCCGCGGCCCGCCCATCACCGTGCGAGCGCGGTGGGTTGGCTCTTTAAAGGCAAGAGCGGTAGCGCCGGGCCATGCCCGGCGGCTCCTGGTCGCACCGCTTGGCTCGCCGGGCATGGCCCGGCGCTACCGGTGCGCTCGCCGCAGCCATGAACCCCAGCTTTTGACCCCGCTTTCGGGCGGTCCGGCCGCGCCCGCAGGAAACCGTCAGGGAGGGGGAGAGGGGGCTGCGCAGGACCGTTGGCGCCATGGATGGCGCCATCGAGCCCCCAGGGACGGGTTCACGGCGTGTCCTGCGCAGCCCCCTCTCCTCCTCCAAACCGATAGCAACGACGCGCCAGCAACGACCCCCCGATGAACCGTCCCCACAGGACGACCCACCCCCCGGTCGGGTACGATGCTCGCCCCCCGTTCGGGACGCTGTACGCAATGAGCAAGAACAACGAAAAGGCCGCCCCGCAGGGCGACGTGACCCAGGACCAGGCCGAGGATGCGGTGCGCACCCTGCTGCGCTGGGCCGGTGAGGACCCGTCCCGCGAAGGCCTGCTGGATACCCCCCGCCGTGTCGCCGAAGCCTATGGCGACTGGTTCAGCGGTTACCGCGACGACCCGCGCGCCTACATGGAGCGGACCTTCGAGGAAGTGGCCGGCTATGACGAACTGATCGTCCTGCGCGACATCGAGTACGAAAGCCACTGTGAACACCACATGGCGCCGATCATCGGCCGCGTGCACGTCGGCTACCTGCCGGCCGGCAAGGTGGTGGGCATCAGCAAGCTGGCCCGCGTCGTCGAAGCCTACGCCCGCCGCTTCCAGGTGCAGGAGAAGATGACCGCGCAGATCGCCCAGTGCATCCAGGATGTGCTGCAGCCGATCGGCGTCGGCGTGGTCGTCGAAGGCGCCCACGAATGCATGACCACCCGCGGCATCCACAAGCGCGGCGTCAGCATGGTCACCTCCAAGATGCTGGGCAGCTTCCGCGACGACGCGCGCACCCGCGCCGAGTTCCTGCGCTTCATCGAAGTGGGCGGCAAGCGCTGAGCCGCGTGCCCGCACCCCGCCGGCCCGGTGTGGCCGGCATGCTCACGGCTGCCCGCGCGGCAGCCGTGCGTGACGGCGCGTCCCTGTCAGCCCTACAGACCTCTTTCGCTGCATGAAGCATCGCGAACGCATCTCCCGTTACCGCCATCTGCGCGAACAGCCCCAGTGGAAGCTGCTCGCCGCCGACCACGCCCCGGAAATCATCGGCCTGCTGCAAGGGCTGCTGATGGACGGCGAGCGCACGCTGCCGTCGTCGGTGCTCAACGAGCGCCTGCAACGCGCACTGGACCAGCTCAACGGCGATGAACTGTCGCGCGAGCTGCCGCGTACCGCGCAGGCCTATATCGCGCACTGGCTGGCCCAGGGCTGGCTGGAACGACGCCTGCCCGAAGGTGCCGACCAGGAGCAGTACGAGCTGTCCACCGCCGCACTGCAGGCGATCCGCTTCGCCGATGGCCTCGAGCAGGCCCGCGTAGCCGCCACCGAAAGCCGCCTGGCGCTGGTCATCGAACAGCTTTCGCAGCTGGCCGCGCAGACCGAATCCGATCCGGACGCACGCCTGTCGGCGCTGCGCGATGAGCGTGACCGCATCGACGCCGAGATCGCCCGCGTCGGCGCCGGCCGCGTGATCGCGCTTGATGGCAAGCGCGCGCTGGAACGTGCGCGCCAGATCATCGGCCTGGCCGACGAACTGACCGAAGACTTCCGCCGCGTGCGTGACGACTTCGAGCAGCTCAACCGCGATTTCCGCGAACGCATCATCGACGACGAAGGCGAACGCGGCGACGTGCTGTCGCAGCTGTTCGAAGGCGTGGACGTGATCGGTGAAAGCGACGCTGGCCGCAGCTTCCAGGCGTTCTGGCGGCTGCTCAACGACGCCGAGCAGAGCGCGCAGCTGGATGCCGCACTGGAAGCGGTGCTGGCGCGTGGCTTTGCCCGCCGCCTGGACCGCAACGAGCGCAACTTCCTGCGTGGGTTCACCAGCACCATGCTCGAGCGCGGTGGCCAGGTGCACGACGTGCTGCAGAACTTCGCGCGCAGCCTGCGCGGCTTCGTGCAGAGCCGTGGCTACCTGGAACAGCGCCGCCTCAACCAGCTGCTGAAGCAGGCACAGTCCGAAGCGCTGGCGCTGCGTGACGAGTTCCCCGCACAACGCGGCATCGGTCGCGACCTGCAGCTGACCACCAGCCGCCTGCGTTCGTGGTCGCAGTGGAAGCTGCACGATCCGCGCAGTGCCCAGGTCGATGGCAACGTCGAGTACAACGACGCGGCCGCGATCAGCCTGGAAAGCGTCGGCGATCTGGTGGCCTCGTCCGAAATCGACTTCCGCACCCTGCGCCGCGACCTGCACGACCTGCTCGATGCACAGCCGCGGCTCAGCATTGCCCAGGCCCTGTCGCAGCGCGAAGCGCCGCAGGGGCTCGGCAGTGTCATCGGCTACCTGTCGCTGGGCACGCGCTTCGGCAACGTGGTTGCCGGCGAGCAGGAGCTTGCGCAATGGCGTGGTGGCGACGGCCAGATCCGTCGCGCCCGCATCCCGCTGGTTTGGTTTACCCAGGAGAGACGCCATGAGCTGGCATGAAGATCCCATCGACGCATCGCAGGCCGACGTGGCGGAAGACGCCTACGAGGCCGAGCCGGTGGCGACCATGGCGCAGCCCCGCCGTGGCAACGACGTGTACTACCTCGGCGATACCGGGCGGCTGCCGCTGGATGCGCGCCGCGCGCTGTGCCAGCTGCTGATCGGCCCCAGCATCGACCAGCTGCGCCACGCCAAGCTGTGGCCGGCGCTGATCCGCAGTGAAGCGGCGATCCGTTCGGCACTGGCTGACCTGTTCCTGGAACTGGTGCTCGACCGTGACAGTGGCGTGGCCTTCACCCGCCAGGCGGATACCGAAGACGTCGATGCGCCGGTGCTGCTGCGCACCTCGCCGCTGACCTTCATCGACTCGGTGCTGCTGCTGTTCCTGCGCCAGCAGCTGGCCGAGGCCGATGCGCGCGGCAACCGCGCGGTGGTCGCCGACGCCGAGATGGCCGAAGCGCTGGCCATCTACGAAAAGAACCTGTCCACCGACCGCGCTGGCTTCAACCGCCGCGTCGCCTCGGCCGTGCAGAAGATGAAGGACAACCACATCCTGACCCGCCTCAGCGGCCAGGAAGACCGCCACGAAGTCTCGCCGGCGCTGAAGCTGCTGTTCTCCGCCGAAGACGTGTCCCAGCTTTCGGCGGTCTACCGCCAGCTGCGCGAAACCCCGGCCGCCGAGGCCTGAGAGACCCGACCATCGCATGGCTATCTCCAAGCACACTCCCGCCCTGTTCAACGAAGGCCTGCCGGACCCGCGCCTGCAGCAGTTCCGCATGCGCCGCCTGCAGGTGCACAACTGGGGCACCTTCAACGGCCTGACCGAAGTGCCGATCGCCGAGCGCGGTTTCCTGTTTGTCGGCCGTTCCGGCTCGGGCAAATCGACCCTGCTCGATGCCATGTCCGCGCTGCTGACGCCGCCGGCCATCGTCGACTTCAACGCCGCCGCGCGTGAAGCCGAGCGCAGTGGCCGCGACCGCAACCTGGTCTCCTATGTGCGTGGCGCCTGGGCCGACCAGCAGGACAGCGGCACCGGCGAGATCGCCACCCAGTACCTGCGCAAGGGTGCCACCTGGACCGCACTGGTGCTGGAGTACCGCGCTGGCGATGGCCGCGTGGTCAGCCTGGTGCGCCTGCTGTGGATCTCCGGCAACGGCACCTCGGCCGGTGACGTGCGCAAGCACTACATGATCGCCGAGCGTCCGTTCGACATCGCCAAGGATCTCGGCGGCTTCGACCTGGACCTGCGCAAGCTCAAGCAGAAGCTGGCCGACCTGCACCACTTCGACACCTTCTCCGGTTACGCCGAGCGCTTCCGCGACCTGCTCGGCATCGACAACGAGATGGCGCTTCGCCTGCTGCACAAAACGCAGTCGGCCAAGAACCTGGGCGACCTCAACGTCTTCCTGCGCGACTTCATGCTCGACACGCCGAAGACCTTTGACGCCGCCGAGCGCCTGGTCAGCGACTTCGCCGAGCTCGATGGCGCGCACCAGGCCGTGGTCACCGCGCGCCGCCAGGTGGAGACCCTGCTGCCGGCACGCGCCTACTACAACGACCTGAAGCGCATGCATCGCCAGCGCGGCGACGACGAAGCGCTGAAGCTCGGCGTCGACAGCTTCCGCGAAAGCCGTCGCCAGGCGCTGATCGAAGCGCGCCTGCGCGAGATGGACGTGCGCGACCGCGGCCTGCTCGGCGAAGAAGCCCAGCGCCGTGCCGCACTCGACAACCACACCGAACGCCTGGCCGAACTGGAACTGCAGCGTCGCCAGCAGGGCGGTGAGCGCATCGAGGAACTGGAACGGGAGCAGGGCCGCGCCGAAGCCGAGCGCGACCGCCGCCAGGCCAAGCGCGAACAGGCTCGCGAGGCCGCACAGCAGCTGCAGGCCGAACTGCCCGACGATGCCCATGGCTTCGCCGAACTGGTCGAGCGCGCGCAGAACGAACTGCAGGACCGCCAGCGCGCCTCGGCGGCACTGGACGATGCCATCAGCGACCGGCTGGGCGGCAAGCGCGATGACGAGCGCCGCTTCGGTGAAGTGCGCCTTGAGCTGGAGGCGATGCAGCGCACGCCGTCCAACATTCCTGCGCCGATGCAGAAGCTGCGCGCGCGCCTGGCCGAGGAAACCGGCATCGCCGAAGCGGCGTTGCCGTTCGTCGGCGAGCTGATCCAGGTCCGCTCGGAAGAACAGGGCTGGCAGGGCGCCATTGAACGCGTGCTGGGTGGCTTCGCGCTGTCGCTGCTGGTCGATGACAAGCACTACAACGAGGTGGCCGAGTGGGTGAACCGTACCCACCTGGGCATGCGCTTCACCTACTACCGCGTACGCCGCAACGATGAAGCGTTCGCCCGCGAGCCGTCGGCCAAGTCGCTGCTGCACAAGCTGGAGCTGCGCGACCACGTGTTCGAAGGCTGGCTGCGCCGTGAACTCGGCAAGCGCTTCGACTACGAGTGCGTGGATGCCAAGCAGCTGCGCAACGTCGACCGCGGCATCACCCGCGAAGGCCAGGTCAAGCATCCCGGTGACCGCTTCGAGAAGGATGACCGCAGTGCCGTCGGCGATCGCCGTCGCTGGATCCTCGGCTTCAACAACCACGACAAGGTCGGCGCCTTCGAGCGCGAAGCGAAGGAACTGGCCAAGCGCATCGCCGGCTGCGAGACCGACATCGCGCGCCTGCGTGGCCAGCGTGACCGCGACAACGAACGTCGCCTCGCCTGCCACGAGCTGGTCAGCATCAACTGGAACGAGATCGACATCGCCGCCCCGCAGCAGCGCCTGAGCGATATCGAAGCGACCCTGCGCGATCTGCGCGAAGGCAACGCCGACCTGGCCAAGCTGGCCAAGCAGATCGACGCGGTGCGCGCCGATATCGAGCAGTCGCGCCGCACCTATGAAGACGTCCGCGTCGAGCGTGGCCAGCTGGTCAAGGAACGCGATCGGCTCGACCGCGCGCGCCAGCAGAGCCGTGCGCTGGTGCTGCCGACCCTGGCCCAGGAGCAGGAAGCCGGCCTGGCCGAGCGCCTGCAGGAGCAGGGCCCGCTCAGCCTGGAAACGCTGGAGGCGCACATGCGCCAGGTCAGCAATGCACTGAACGAGCAGCTGTCATCCTCGCAGCAGGACCTGAACCGCATCGAGAACCAGCTGGTCGGTTGCTTCCGTCGCTTCATCCAGCAATGGCCGGAGGAATCGGGCGACTTCACCGTGTCGGTGGCCTCGGCCGAGGACTTCCTGGCCCGCCTCGAGCGCCTGGAACGCGACGGCCTGCCGCAGCACGAAGAGCGCTTCTTCGATCTGCTGCAGAACCAGAGCAAGAACAACCTGCTGGCGCTGCAGCGCCACAGTGCCGAGGCCCGCAAGTCGATCGGCCAGCGCCTGGACGAAGTGAACGCCAGCCTGGAACAGGTGCCGTTCAACCGTGGCACGCTGCTGACCATCGAGCTGAGCGACCGTCGCCTGCCGGAAGTCGGCGAGTTCCAGCAGCAGCTGCGCGAGGTGCTGTCACAGCAGCAGACTGAACAGCGCGAGCTGGCCGAATCGCAGTTCACCGTGCTGCGCCAGCTGGTCAACCGCCTCGGCTCGCAGGAAGGCGAGGACAAGCGCTGGCGTGAACTGGTGCTGGACGTGCGCATGCACGTGGAGTTCATCGGCGTCGAGCTGGACGCGGAAACGCGCCAGCAGGTCGAGATCTACCGCAGCGGCGCCGGCAAGTCCGGTGGCCAGCGCCAGAAGCTGGCCACCACCTGCCTGGCCGCCGCGCTGCGCTACCAGCTCGGCGGTGCCGACAGCCAGCTGCCCAGCTACGCCGCGGTGGTGCTCGACGAAGCGTTCGACAAGGCCGATAACGAGTTCACCGCGCTGGCGATGAACATCTTCGACAACTTCGGCTTCCAGATGGTGGTCGCCACCCCGCTGAAGTCGGTGATGACGCTGGAACCGTTCATCGGCGGCGCCTGCTTCGTCGAGATCAGCGGCCGTCACGACTCCGGCGTGCTGCTGATCGAGTACGACGAAGAAGGCAAGCGCCTGAAGCTGCCCGAGCGCAGCCGCCAGCAGGCCAGCGAACCGGAAGAAGCCGAGGCCTGACCCGGCCGGTTGAACGGGAATGCCGGCCAGCGGCCGGCACTACCGCGGGGTGGGTTCATGACCCGATAGTGCCGGCCGCTGGCCGGCAACACCCACCATCAACCGCGCAACGTATCCCACGCCATCCGCGCGATCAGCACCACCACCAGGCCCACGAACAGCTTGCGGATGAAGGGCGTGCCGCCCTTCAGTGCCAACCGCGTGCCCACCACCGAACCGATGATGTTGGCCGCCGCCATCGGCAGCGCGAACAGCCACAGGATGTTGCCGGTCGGCACGAAGAACGAGATCGCTGCCATGTTGGTGGCCAGGTTCACCACCTTCGACGCTGCTGAGGCGCGCAGGAAATCCAGCCCGAAGAAGCGCACGAACAGGAAGATCAGGAAACTGCCCGTACCCGGCCCGAAGAAGCCATCGTAGAAGCCGATCGCCGCACCGATGGCCAGCGCGATGGCCAGCTCGCGGCGGCCGATCTGCTGGGGCCGGTGCAGCGCGCCGAAATCCTTCTTCCACAGCGTGTAGGCCAGCATCGCGATCAGCAGCACCAGCACCAGCGGGCGCACCGCGTCCTTGGGCAGCAGGCTCACCGCCGTGGCGCCGGCGAAGGAAAACACGAAGGCCGTACCCGCCGCGAACAGCACCGGCTTCCACGGGAAACGCACGTTGCGCGCATAGCGCCACGCCGCCGCACCGGTGCCGAACATCGAGCTGAACTTGTTGGTGCCGAACAGCATCGCCGGCGTCTGCTGCGGCAGCACCGTGAACAGGCCCGGCAGCTGCACCAGCCCACCGCCACCGACGGCGGCATCGACCAGGCCGGCGATGAACGCGATCACCACCAGCCACCACAACTCAGGGGGAACCAGTTCCAGCACGGCGATCAATCAAGGTGGGGGCGCGACAGCATACGCCTATCGGTGATGGATGCTGGCCGCGTCCCGCGCGACAATGCCGGCATGAGCCGAACGCCTGCTGATCCCTGCCCCTGTGGCCTGCCCGCCGACTATGCCGCCTGCTGCGGCCGCTTCCATGCCGGCGCGGCCGCACCCGATGCCGAGCGGCTGATGCGCTCGCGCTACAGCGCCTACGTGCGCGGCCTGGCCGACTACCTGCGCCAGACCTGGCACCCGGACACCCGGCCTGCCGAGTTGTCGCTGCAGGATGCGCCCGGCCAGCGCACGCAGTGGCTGGGCCTGACCGTGCACGAACATACGGTTACCGGTGCCGACAGTGCCGAGGTGCGCTTCACCGCCCGCTATCGGGTCGGCGGCGGCAGCGCGGTGAAGATGACCGAGCACAGCCGCTTCCGGCAGATCGACGGCCGCTGGTACTACCTCGACGCGGTCTGAGCGTCCGCTGACGCGTGCACCTGGTTGCGGCCGGCGCCCTTGGCCGCATACAGCGCCTGGTCGGCGGCCTTGACCACCGCCAACGGACGCGGGTCGGTGCGGCTGTCGGCCAGCCCGATGCTCACCGTCACCTGCACCACCTGGCCGCTGCCACCGCGTCCGCGCTGCTGGCGCCCGGCCTCGTCGTCACGGCTGCGCGTACTGCGGTCACGCAGCTGCATTCGGGTGTCTTCGATACGCTGCCGCAAGGCCTCCACTGCATCCACGCAGGCCGCCGCCGGGCGGTCCAGGAACACTACCGCGAACTCTTCGCCCCCGTAGCGGAACGCCTGGCCGCCGTCGCCCACCCGCGCCAACCGCGAGGCCACCAGGCGCAGTACATCGTCACCGGTATCGTGGCCATGGGTATCGTTGAATGATTTGAAATGGTCCACGTCCACCATCGCGATGCTGAAGGTGCCGCGCGCCCGCTGCAGGGTCTGGTTGAACGCGCGCCGCCCGGGCAGGCCGGTCAGCTCGTCGCGGAAGGCCATGTGGAAGAATTCCTGCAGCATCGCGCCCAGCATCAGCAGCAACGCGGCACTGCTCAGCGCGGGCAGCAGCACCGGCTGCAGGAACACCCGCGGCAGCATCCACCACAGGCACAGCAGGGCCAGCAGCATGGCCGTGTGCAATGGTCGCGGGTATCGCCATGCGTGCCAGGCCAGCGCGGCGGTGGCCAGCAGGAACAGCAGGGCCGGCAGCTGCGCCAGCGCGTTCCAGCTGGCCGGGATCCAGGCCCAGTGACGGTCAGACAGAAGATCGTGCATCCCGCGTGGCTGCTGCACCGCCAGCAGCAGGAAGATCATCAGCGCCACACCCCACACCACGCCGCGCAGCAGCAGATCGTGACGACGGCGTCCGCGTTCGGGCCACAGTGCCAGCCCGCCGAACAGCAGCGGCACCCATGCTGAGACGGCGTGGAAGCGCAGAGGGGTCAACGGGTCGACATGACCACGGCGCAGGTAGCCGCCGACATCCTGGTGCAGCAGAGCGAACACCAGCGCCACCACCAGCAGCAGGCACAGCGTGCGCATCTGGTGGTAGAGCAGGGCCAGGCCTGCACCGAGACAGGCCAGCAGCCAGGGCAGGATGCGCTGCGCCGGGCTGGCCACGTCCTCGTTGCCCAGCGCCATCCACAGCACCAGCACGACCAGCACGGCGGGCAGCACGAACAAGTAATGCGCAGGCTGGCGGAGCGGATGCAGGGGCACGCAGGAAGTCCAGTGCGGTGACAACGCGGCCGCAGCACTGCCGTTAGCGGCGTTGACGCACGCTTCTTGAATGCGAGCCGGTCATCCATGTGAACGCGGTGACGCCAGACCATGACATCGCACTCACCCGCTGGCGCCGATCCTGCGGCCATGGACAGCGTACCCGTCGCCGTCGCTGCCCCGCAGCGCGATCTCGCCCGTCAGTTCGCCCGTGTGCGCAACCGCAGCGTGCAGCTGGCGGCGCCCCTCAGCGCAGAGGACGCCATGCTGCAGAGCATGGCCGACGCCAGCCCCAGCAAATGGCACCTGGCCCACACCACCTGGTTCTTCGAACGCTTCGTGCTGGCCGGCTTCCCGGCTGCAGCTGCGCATGACCCTGCCTGGGATTACCTCTTCAACAGCTACTACAAGAGCATCGGTCCGGCACACGCACGGCCGCAGCGGGGCCTGTTGTCGCGCCCCTCGCTGCAGCAGGTCTACGACTATCGCCAGCAGGTCGATGCACATGTGCAGGCACGGCTGGCCAACGGCGATCTTGATCCGCAGGCACTGCAGCACCTGCAGCTCGGCCTCCAGCACGAGCAGCAGCACCAGGAACTGCTGCTGACCGACATCAAGCATGCGTTCTGGTGCAATCCGTTGCAGCCGCCGTATCGCGAGGATCTGCTACCGGCCAGCAGCATCGCCAGCGCACAGGGCTGGGTCGAATCGCCCGAGCGCATCGTCACCGTCGGCGCTGCCGCCTGGCCTCGTCACGTCGCCTTCGCCTACGACAACGAGTCACCGCAGCATCGGGTGCTGCTGCCCGCCCACGCGCTGGCCGAGCGCCCGCTCAGCAATGCCGAATACCTCGACTTCATCGAGGCCGGTGGCTACCGCGAACCGCGCTGGTGGCTCAGCGAGGGTTGGGCACTGCGCGAAACCGAAGACTGGCAGCATCCGCTGTACTGGGACGATACCCTGCAGCGCGAATACACCCTGGGCGGCTGGCGCGAACTGGATCCGCATGCACCGGTCTGCCATCTCAGCTACTACGAGGCCGATGCCTGTGCCCGCTGGGCCGGTGCGCGCCTGCCCAGTGAATTCGAATGGGAGGCGGCCGCCACATCACGGCCGGTGAGTGGTCATTTCGCCGATGACGATCACCTGCATCCGCAGGCCGCGCAGGGCCACGGCCTGCGCCAGCTGTTCGGCGATGTCTGGGAATGGACCCACAGCGCCTACGGCGCCTACCCGGGTTTCCGTCCGTTCGCCGGCAATCTCGGTGAATACAACGGCAAGTTCATGTGCGGGCAGTGGGTACTGCGCGGCGGCAGCTGCGCAACCCCCGGCGGCCACGTACGTGCCAGCTACCGCAACTTCTTCATGCCGCCGGCGCGTTGGCAGTTCTCCGGCCTGCGCCTGGCCCGGGATCCAACATGAGTACAGTGCACGACGCCCTGCAGGCGCTCACCGACCTGACCCCGGGCCGCCAGCAGATCCTGGCCGATGCGGTGGCAGGCTTGTCGCGGGCCTCGCGCCAGCTGCCCTCCAAGTACTTCTACGATGCGCGCGGCTCGCGCCTGTTCGAGCAGATCACCCAGACCCGCGAGTACTACCCCACACGCACCGAACTGGCCTTGCTTGATCGTGTCCTGCCGGACATCGTACGCGCCGTGGGTCCGCGCCTGCACGTGGTGGAACTGGGCAGCGGCAGTGGCCGCAAGACCGCGCTGCTGCTGGCCGCGTTGCAGGACCCGGTGGCCTACACCCCCATCGAGATCTCGCGGGCGGCGCTGTTGTCCAGCATCGACCATCTGGCGCCGGCGCTGCCCGAGGTCGAGATGCTGCCGGTATGCGCCGACTTCACCCGGCCTGTCGCCGTGCCCACACCCGAGCGCCGGCCTGCACGCCGGCTGCTGTTCTTCCCCGGTTCCACACTGGGCAACTTCGCCGAAGAGGATGCGGTTGCCCTGCTGCGCGCGATGCGCCACACCATGGGCGCTGATGGCCTGGCCCTGGTTGGCATCGATCTGCACAAGGACCCGGCGCTGATCGAAGCGGCCTACAACGATGCGCAGGGCGTCACCGCCGCGTTCACCCTCAACCTGCTGGCCCGGCTCAACCGCGAGATCGGCAGCGATTTCGACCTCGACGGCTTCCGCCATCGCGCCCGTTACAGCACCGCGCGGCTGCGCATCGAGACCGACCTGGTGAGCCGCTGGGCGCAGGATGTCCATCTCGGTGGCCGAACTTTCCATTTCGCCGCCGACGAACCCATCCGCGTGGAGTACAGCCACAAGTACACCGATGACAGCTTCGATGCGCTGCTGCTGCAGGCCGGCCTGCAGGTCGTGCAGCGTTGGGATGCCGACAGCCCGGCCTACGGCCTGCGGCTGCTGCGCGTCACCTAGCGGCCGGCAGCCGGCGCCGCTTCAGGTTCAGGGGCGGCGCTCGGCCTAAGATGGCCCTGCAACGGCAACACGGAGGACGCCATGCCCACCCTGACCACGCTCGGCCTGGCGGCCGCTCTGGCAACGGCACCACAAGCGCCGGCAGCAGCGACCACCGCCGGCGATCCGGCGTTTGTCCGCTGCATGGCTGGCCTGCAGACGACCGCCGGCAGCCGCGGCATCAGCGCCGAGCGCTTCGCTGAGATCACCGCCGGCCTCACGCCGGACCCCAGCGTGCTCGGCCTGCTCGACGCGCAGCCGGAATTCACCACGCCGATCTGGGATTACCTGGCAGCACTGGTTGACCGCCAGCGCGTGGACGACGGGCGCGCCCTGCTGCAACAGCATCGCGATCTGCTGCAACGCGTGTCGGCCCAGTACGGCGTCGACCCGGCCACCATCGTTGCGGTCTGGGGTGTGGAAAGCGACTACGGGCGCGTGTTCGGCAAGCGCCCACTGCTGCAGTCGCTGGCCACGCTGTCCTGCGCCGGCCGCCGCCAGCCGTTCTTCCGCGGTGAACTGCTGGCCCTGCTCACGCTGATCGACCGTGGCGACCTGCAGGCACAGGGCTTGACCGGCTCCTGGGCCGGCGCCTTCGGCCATACCCAGTTCATGCCCAGTACCTATGCGCGTATCGCCGTCGATGGCGATGGCGATGGCCGCCGCGACCTGGTCGGCAGCATTCCCGATGCGCTGGCGTCCACCGCCAACTATCTCAAGCGTGCGGGCTGGCGCACTGGCGAGCCGTGGGGCATGGAAGTACGCGTGCCGGCCGGCTTCAATGCCAGCCAGGCCGGTCGCACCCAGCGCCGCGCGCTGGCGGACTGGCGCACACTGGGCGTGACCGCGCTGGATGGAAGCGCAGTGGTGCCGCCCAATCTGCCGGCCGACGCGCGCGCGGCTCTGCTGCTGCCCGCCGGCAGCAACGGCCCGGCATTGCTGGTGTTCCGCAACTACGACGCCATCTACAGCTACAACGCCGCCGAAAGCTATGCGCTGGCGATCGCCACGCTGGCCGACCTGCTGCGCGGCGGCGGTGGGTTGGCCACCGCCTGGCCGACAGACGATCCCGGCATCGGCCGCGACGAGCGCCGCCAGCTGCAGACCCTGCTGCTGGCGCGTGGCCACGATATCGGTGCCGCCGACGGCATGATCGGTGCCGCCACCCGCCGTGCGATCCAGGCCGAACAGCAGCGCCTCGGCTGGGCCACGGCGGACGGTCGTGCCGGGCAGCGCATCCTGCGCACGCTGCAGCAGGAAGCGGCGGCCGGCACCGCCCCCGCCGCGCGTTAGGTCTTGCCGTTCGCACACTGGCCGCGACATCATCGCCGCGGCCACCAAAAGAGCGTCAGCGCATGCAATCGACTCCGGACATCAGCACCGGCCTGTTCCACGGGCTTGAGGCGTGGTTGGTAAGGACTCCCGCCGCCACTGCCGCCATCAGCGTGTTCGGTGGACAGCTGCTGTCATTCATTCCGGAAGGACAGCCGGACCTGCTGTGGTTGTCACCCACGCGCGCCGCGCTGCCGACGCCGATCCGCGGGGGCGTGCCGGTGTGCTGGCCCTGGTTCGGTCGCCAGGACCAGAGCGATGATGTACCGGCGCACGGCCTGGTGCGAACCGCGCGCTGGCAGCTGCTGCAGGCCCGGTATGACGATCACGGTGCGGTGGAACTGCAGCTGGCGCCTGTGGATGTCAGTGCGTCCGGCCTGCACATGCAGATGCAGCTGCGCATCGGCCACCAGCTGCGCCAGCAGCTGACCACCGACAACATCGGGTCCTCGCCGCTGACCTTCACCCAGGCCCTGCACAGCTATTTCAGGGTGGGCGACGCCAGCCGGGTCGAGGTCGAAGGCCTTGACGGCCTGCAGTACCTGGACAAATACGAGGAGGGCGCGCCGCCGCGACAGCAGCAGGGTCCATGGTCGCTGCGTGACCGGCGTGACCCGGGCCGTAGCGACCGCATCTATACCGGCGCTGCTGGCCACTACCTGCTGCGCGATCCGGTGCTGCAGCGGCAGATCGAGATCCGCAGCGAAGGCAGCCAGACCCTGGTGGTCTGGAATCCCGGCGCCGACGCCGCAGCGAAAATGGCCGATGTCGGCGATGGCTGGCGCGACTATGTGTGCCTGGAAGTGGCCAATGCCGGACCGGAGCGGATTACTCTTGCGCCGGGCGCGCGCCACCAGATGGCGCAGACCCTGGGCAGTGCCTCACAGTGACGATGGATTCAACAGGGATGGGCCGCATGCAGGATGCGCAGTGGTGGTATGCCAACAGCAGACAGAGCGAGGGACCGGTGGACCTGGCCGGGCTGCGCCGCCTGCAGCAGGACGGAACCGTGACCGCGCGTACGCTGGTGTGGCGGGAGGGAATGCCGTCGTGGCGACCACTGGCCGAACTGGATCCATCGGTGGCCGCCGCCGAGCCGGTCGCGCCTTCGCCGGAGCCTGCTGCTGCCACTGCGGTCGCCGTCGCAGATCGCGCCGACCCCTATCGCGCACCCGCAACGGCGCCCATCGCCACGCCGGTGGCAGGGCTGGACGGTGACATGGCTCTGTATGCCGCCGTGGTCGGGGGCAACTTCCCGATCTACCGTCAGCGCTGGCGGCTGGACCAGGGGGTTGCCGATGGCCGCGGCACCTGGCACTGGCCGGCATTCCTGATCGGCGTGATCTGGATGGCGTACCGCAGGATGTACCGGCTCGCCGCCATCTGGGCCGGCACGCTGGTGTTCTTCAGCATTGCCGAAATGCTGCTGGGGGTGCCTGAAGGCCTGTCGGTGATCATCACCCTGGGGCTGAACACCACCGCTGCGCTGTATGCCAACCGCTGGTACCTGGCCCACTGCCAGCGCGAGATCGCCCGCGCCAGGGCGCAGGCTGGAGGCGATGAGGCACGCCTGCACAGTGTGCTGGCCGCGCGCGGCGACACCCATGCGCCGGCCGCGGCCATGGTGGCCATCGTCGTCGTCGCGGTGATACTGGTGGCGCAGGGGCTTGCCGGCTGAGGCCGGCATGGTGATCACCTGCGCCGGCGGCGTCGCGGGCTGACCTGATCGTTCAGGCCGTCGTCCTGGCCCGCAGCACAAGCAGGCACAGCGCACCGGCCACCAGGCCCCAGAACGCCGAGCCGATGCCGGCCAGGGAGACGCCGGAGGCGGTGACCAGGAAGGTGACCAGTGCGGCCTCGCGGTCGCGCTCCACCGCCAGCGCACTGGCCAGGCTGTTGGCGATGGTGCCGAACAACGCGATACCGGCCACGCAGGCCACCAGCTCCTTCGGAAAGGCAGTGAACAGTGCGGCCACGGTGGCACCGAACAGGCCGATGAGAATGTAGAACGCGCCAGCGGCCATCGCGGCGATATAGCGGCGCGCCGGATCCTCATGCGCATCGCCACCCATGCAGATCGCCGCCGTGATCGCCGCCAGGTTGAGTGCATAGGCACCGAAGGGCGCCAGCAGTGTATTGACCACACCGATCCAGCCGATCAGCGGCGACACCGGGGCGTCGTAGCCGGACGCGCGCATCACCGCTACGCCCGGTATGTTCTGCGAAGCCATGGTGACCACGAACAGGGGCAGGGCGATGCCGGCCACCGCCGTCCATGACAATGAGGGGGTCACCCATTGCGGTACCGCCAGTTGCAGCTGCACCTGCTGTGCGTGCAGCAGGCCACGACTGGCCGCAACCGCAATGCCGACCAGCAGGGTGGCGATGACCGCATAGCGCGGGAACAGGCGACGTCCGGCCAGCCAGGTGGCGAACATCGCCAGCGCCAGCAACAGCTGGGTGTTCATTGCCACGAACACCTCCAGGCCGAAGCGCAGCAGCACCCCGGCCAGCATCCCGGCAGCCAGCGCCATCGGCACCCGTTGCATCAGCCGCGCAAAGATGCCGGAGAACCCGGCCAGCATGCCCAGCACGGCGGCAAGCAGGAAGGCACCGGTGGCTTCGGCAAGCGACGCGCCGCCGGCACCGACCACCAGCATGGCCGCGCCCGGGGTCGACCATGCCGTCACCACCGGCACCCGATAGCGCAGCGACAGCCCGATGCAGGTTACGCCCATGCCCAGCCCCAGCGCCCACATCCACGAGGCGATCTGCGCCTGGTCGGCACCCACGGCCTGTGCGGCCTGGAACACGATCACCGCAGAACTGGCGAAACCGACCAGCACGGTGATGAAGCCGGCGACGATTGCCGGTACCGAAAGATCGCGCCACCAGCCATGCCGCACCTGCATGTTCATTGCTCTGTCTCCACTGTGCATCCCTGCATTGTGCATCCCTGCATTGATAGGGGTTGCGGCGTTGACCGCGCAACGCGCGGGCAACGCCGCAGTGATCGTCGAGCGTAGGTCATGCGTGATGTCGTGGCGCTTCTGTCATCAACATGCAAAAAAGAGCTTGACGAAATCTGCGGGATCTCTAGAATTCGCCCCCTTGCTGCAGCGCATCGCTTCTTCGGAAACGGCACGCGAGCAGCGACGCCACCACCGACGAACGAGATGATCGAACGAAGGTGTTGACGGACTCGAAAAGTCCGGCATAATAGGCGGCTCGCAACGACGAAAGACTCTCGGGTCTAACGACGGAGCAGCATCGGCAACAACGTCCACTCCGGTGAGGCGA